>JAATFF010000062.1 GCA_015655335.1 Lysobacterales bacterium
AGCAGATTGCCTTCCACGCGCTCAGCCAACAGAACAATCGCTTCGGGTACGGCAGTAAGACCGCGCGACGCCAAGCGCGCGCCGATCCAGGATTCCCACTCGTTCGGTCGCGGCGCGTTGAACACCACCACGTTCCCGGCGTTGTCGATCTGCCGCGTCCACGCGCCTTCGTGCTTGTTGCTCCACTCGACTGCGGTGACCACCAGACTCACATCGGGCGGTGGATTGCCACAGAACTCGGTGATGGCCTTGGCGCCTTCGGTGCCCGGGCGCCCGGTGGGAAGGCGCAAATCGATCAGACGGCGGCTGGCAAACAGCGACATGCCGGCCGCGGCGCGCGCCAACTCATCCCAATCGAAATGAGCGCCCACATCCAATACATCGCGCTCGGTATAGCCGAGCCTGCGCGCCTGCGCGCGCAACGCATCGGCCGCCTCCAACACCAGCAGTTCTTCGCCGGCCAGCAGATAGACAGGACTCAAACTATCTGCGGCCAGGGCCTTTTGCCACTGCGCGTGGTTGAGCGGCATACGACTCAGTTATCGTCGATTGACGGAGAATATTGCGGCGGTTCCTGGACGGTACTTGCGTTGGCCGGCATGGTTCCCACAGCCTGCGCCGCAGCGGCCTCGCCATGTCTGGCGACCGCCTGCAGACGGAACAGAACAGCCTGCACCGCGTCATCGATCAGGCTGCCCTGGATCTCTTCGACCTGAGCCTGGGTTCCGACCGGCTGGCTGGCGTCGTAACTGTATTCGCGCTGCATGTCGATGGACTGGCTAGGCATAATAGATTTGCCATTGCTATCCGTCGCGTTGAATACCACGTGATAATGCACGGCATATTCGGTGACCTCCGCGACGCCATTGACCGTCAGCGTCTGAACGGTGAAGTTCTGCGCCGGAACATGCAATTCGGCGATACCGGGCCCGCCGCTATCTTCCAAGGTGACGTTAGAGGCAAGCAACGCACGCGCTAGCTTGCGCTGAAAATCGCCGCCGCCACCCACGGTGATGTGCACGCGCTCCATGCCCTTGGGCAACGCGGCACTTCCGCGCAGATGGAAGCCGCATGCCGCAAGCGCGAGAACAGGCAGCAACGAGACAATTTTCAGCATGCGGTTCATGGAGTCATCCTGCGACGATGTTGACGATCTTGCCAGGTACCACGATCACTTTGCGTATGGCCTGCCCTTCCAGGAAAGCAGCTACCGAGGGATGCGCGCGGGCCAACGCTTCGGCTTCTTCCTTCGAGGCATTGGCGGCCACCTCGATGGTACCGCGCAGCTTGCCATTGACCTGAACGGCCAGGGTCAGCGAGTCGCGGACCAGCGCCTTGGCATCCGCCTGCGGCCACGGCTGATCGTCCAGCACGCGCTGCGCGTGACCCAGCGCCTGCCAAAGCGCATGGCTCACGTGCGGCACCACCGGATTGAGCAATAGCACCATGGATTCCAGGGCTTCATGGCGCACGGCGCGGCCCTGATCGCTCTGATCGGTAAACTTGCCCAACGCGTTGAGCAGCTCCATCAAAGCGGCAATGGCCGTATTGAAGGCATGGCGGCGCCCGAAGTCGTCGCTGACCTTCTGGATCGTTTCGTGCAGCTGGCGACGCAGGGTCTTTTGCGCGGCGTCCAGCGCAGCGGGATCGACTTCCGGATGATCGGGCTGGCCAACATGCGTGATGACTTCGCGCCAGAAACGGCGCAGGAAGCGCGCCATGCCCTCTACACCCGCCTCGCTCCACTCCAGCGACTGCTCCGGCGGCGCGGCGAACATGGAGAACAAGCGCACCGTATCGGCGCCGAATTTGTCCACCATCGTTTGCGGATCGACGCCGTTGTTTTTCGACTTGGACATCTTTTCGATGCCGCCGATCTGCACCGGCTTGCCGTCGGACTTCAGCACGGCGCCGATGACGCGTGCTTTTTCGTCGCGCTGGATGTCGACATCGGCGGGATTGATCCAATCCTTCGAACCGTCCGTGTTTTCGCGGTAGAACGTTTCGGCAATTACCATGCCTTGGCATAGCAGATTGGTGGCCGGTTCATCCGACTTCACCATGCCCGCGTCACGCATCAGCTTGTGATAGAAGCGGAAGTACAGCAGATGCAAAATCGCGTGTTCGATACCGCCGATATACTGGTCGACCGGCAACCAATAGTTCGCGCGCTCGTCGACCTGGCCGTTGGCGCCGGGGCTGGTGTAACGCGCGTAGTACCAGCTCGACTCCATGAACGTGTCGAAAGTATCCGTCTCTCGCTCCGCCGCACCACCGCACTGCGGGCAAGTGGTTTTGCGCCACGCGGGATCGGCTTTGATCGGCGACTGCACGCCGGAGAACGCGACGTCTTCCGGCAGCACCACCGGCAGTTGGTCTTCCGGCACCGGCACCGCTTCGCACTTGGGACAGTAGATCACCGGAATCGGGCAGCCCCAGTAACGCTGGCGACTCACGCCCCAATCGCGCAAACGCCAGTTGACGCGGCGCAGGCCACGGTTATCGGCTTCCAGTTTTTTGGCGAGAAATTCGAAGGCTTCGCGATAGCTTTTGCCGTCGAGCTCCCCAGAGTTGACCACGCGCATATCGGGGCGTGACTTGTCCGAATACCAATCTTTCCAGTGTTGCGGATCGTAGTCGGGGTCCACACCCGCGACGGCGATCACTTGCTTGATCGGCAGCTGATATTTGTGCGCGAACTCGAAGTCGCGCTCGTCGTGGCCGGGGACTGCCATCACCGCGCCGGTGCCGTAACCCATCAACACGAAGTTGGCCACCCACACCGGTACTTTTTCGCCGCTGATCGGATGGATCGCGAACAAGCCGGTGTCCATGCCGCGCTTTTCCTGCGTTTCCAGCTCGGCTTCGGATACGCCGCCGTGCTTGAGTTCATCCAGGAACGCAGCGAGCTTCGGATTGTTTTTCGCAGCTTTCAACGCCAGCGGATGTTCGCCGGCGATCGACACGAAGGTGACGCCCATCAGGGTGTCGGGACGCGTGGTGAAAACGGTGAGGGGCTCGGCTTCGTTTTCCACCGCGAAGTGGATCTCCAGGCCTTCGCTGCGACCGATCCAGTTGCGCTGCATGGTTTTGACTGCGTCCGGCCAGCCGGGCAGCGTGTCCAGGCCGTCGAGCAGTTCCTGCGCGTAATCGGTGATCTTGAGGAACCACTGCAGGATCTCGCGCTTTTCGACCAGCGCACCGGAGCGCCAGCCGCGGCCGTCGATCACCTGCTCGTTCGCCAGCACGGTCTGGTCGACCGGATCCCAGTTCACCACGGCGTTTTTGCGATACGCCAAGCCCTTCTTCATCAGCCGGGTGAACATCAGCTGTTCCCAGCGATAGTAATCCGGGCGACAGGTTGCGAATTCGCGCGACCAATCGATGGCGTAACCCAGCGATTTGAGCTGGTCGCGCATATGGTCGATGTTTTTATAGGTCCACTTGGCGGGCGCGGTGTTGTTCTTGATCGCCGCGTTTTCCGCAGGCAGGCCAAATGCGTCCCAGCCCATGGGCTGGAGCACGTTTTTGCCGTTCATCCGCTGGTAGCGGCTGATCACATCCGCGATGGTGTAGTTGCGTACGTGTCCCATGTGCAACGCGCCGGAGGGATACGGCAGCATCGCAAGGCAGTAGAACTTGGGTCGGGAGGGATCCTCCGTCACCTCGTACGCGCCACGCGCGTTCCAATACTGCTGCGCAGCGGATTCCACCGCCTGCGGGTTGTACTCGTTGGTGGAACCCTGGTCTTGAATGTCCTGCATGATCCGGCGCCGTTATACGTTTTTCGGCCGCGCCGGGCGTCCTCGCCCTGCGCCGCACTGAACGCGGCAGACTAGCAGAAATGGGCTAAGGCTTGGGCCGCAGGTGCAGCTCGCCGCATCACCGAGCCGGGCACATCGGCACGGTGCCAGCCGCCAAAGCCTGGACCACACTTGCGATTTGCTCCGCCAGTTCGCCCAGCGCCTGCTGATGACCTGCCACCAAACCCGCGTAGTCCGACCCGACGTTCTCGTTGATCCGGCTGCTGCAGGTCAATACGCCCTCACCTTTCAGTGGGCGCACGGTCCAAGTCGCGTCAATCAACGCGTAGTTGCCGGGTGAGGAATCGAAACGACGCAAATCGACCTTGATGCGCAACACCGGCTTGCCATCCACCGGCAGACCGCTGCTGATGTCCTGTGCGTTGAGCCGACGCGACAAATCCACCGACAGCGCGCCTCGTACCTCATCGGCCAGCGGCGCAATCCAGCGCTCGCTGTTGAGCAGGTCCACAGCCTGGCCACCCTGGCGAACCACCAACTGCGGTACATCGTCTTGCGCGGGAATACCGACCGGCAGCAATTCGAACTGGAAGCTAGCCGGTGACGGGGCAGCATCGACCTGTGCGTTGTCCGGGGCAGGAATCAGCGTGTAGTAATGCATCGGCGCGGATGCGCAACCTGCGAGCCAGACTGTGCCGAATGCCGCCATCAGATGTCGTACGCGAATCATGGCTTGCTCCCTGGCTGCGGCTTGGCCGCGGGCGGTGCGTTGGATGAATCCGTCTTCGGCGGCGGCGTATCCGCACCACGGCCGCGGATCAGCGCGCTGGGATGAGCGCCGAGATAATCGGTGAGCGCACGCAACGAGCGGGCCATGCGCTGCAATTCCTCCAGCGTGCCGCTGAGGTTCTGTTGCAATGGCGAGTCGGCCGACAACGCACTGTTCGCGGTACCGAGGGTCTGGTTGGCACCCTTCAACGTGTTCTGGAATTCCGGCAACACCTGACCATTGACCTGCTTGAGCGTCTTGTTGAGCTCCGCCAGCGTGCTATTGAGATTGTTGCCGATACTGTCGAACGGGATCTTCTGGATCTTATCGACGATATCCGCCAGCTGTTCCTGCAATTTGTCGAAGTTGCCAGGCGCAGTGGGGATTTCCAGCGGCCGCGTATTCGGATCGTAGGCAGCCTTCGGTGCGTTCTTGAGGAAATCGAGCGAAATGAACAGCTGACCCGTCAGCAGGTTGCCGACCTTCGCCTGCGCACGCAATCCGTGCTCCACAAGCGCACCCATCATGTGGGACAGATCGTCGTTGTCACCCTTCGATTTAGCCAGCGCGACCAACTTTTCGTGCGCGCGACCGAGGCGATCCGGATACACCACTGCCCCTACGTAAATGGGAAAGTTTCCGGTTTTTTCGTCGTAGTCCATGCGAATTGACACGACGTTACCGATGTTGACACCCTGGAATTCGACCGGCGCGTTAACGGTCAGGCCACGAAGCGGCTGATCGAACCGCATGCGGATGTAATGCGGCTCCCCGTCCGGCGGAGCCATGGCCAAGGTTTGGGTATCGAACAGGGTGAAGCTCGCGTTCTCCGCCGCCGCCGACGTGTTGGGATGCGGACCGGGACCATCGAGGAAGGCCACGCCACCGGCCAGCACGGTGGCCAGCGATTGCGTGTTGAGCTTGAGACCGTCGGCACCGAGCGACACATCCACGCCGCTAGCGTTCCAGAAACGCGAATCCGTGGTCACGAACTTGTCGTAGGGGTTTTCGACGAAGATCTGTACCGAGACGCCCTTGCCGTCGTCGTTCAATCGATAAGAGGCCACACGACCGACCTGCAATCGCCGGAAGTAAACCGGCGAGCCGATATCGAGCGAACCCAAGTCGCCAGCATGCAAGGTGAAGCTTTTACCTTGCGAGTCGTGGGTCACCGACGGTGGATTTTCCAGGCCGATGAAATCGGTTTGCGGTTGCGTGGAATCGCCGACATCGACGCCGATGAAGGAACCCGACAGCAGCGTATCGATGCCCGAAACGCCACCCAGACCGATGCGCGGCCGCACGACCCAGAACCGCGTATCGGACACGGCGATATTGGTCACACTCTTTTCCAGATCGACCTTGACGATCACTTTGTGGTGATCGGGCGCCAGATGGATGGTGGTGACCTTGCCGATCACCACGTCCTTGTATTTCACCACTGTCTTTCCGGGCTCCAAACCTTCGGCCGTCTGAAAACTGATGGTGATAACCGGGCCGCGCTGGACCCACGCATTGATCACCAACGACAAACCAACCAGCGCCGCGATGACCGGCACCAACCAGATCAACGATGCATTGACGCGACGATGGCGCACCACCGGTTCGGGCAGATCGTCTCCCACAGTGGGCTTGGTTTCGTCAGTCATCTTCGTCCTTGCAATCCCAAATCAAGCGCGGGTCAAAACTCATCGAGGCCAGCATGGTAAGCACCACGGTGAGACCGAAATACACCACGCCAGGCAACGGCTCCACCTGGCTGAAGAAGCCGAACTGCACCAATGCCGTGAGCAGCGACACCACGAAAACATCCAGCATCGACCAATAACCGATGAACTCTACCAGCCGATACAGCTTAGCCCGTTGCGTACGCGCCCAGTTGGTGCCGCGGTGCACGCTCAAGAGCAGCGTGCTCAAGACCAGAAATTTCATCATGGGCACCACGATACTGGCGGTGAAGACGATAACGGCGAGATCCGGCGAACCCTTCACCCACAACTCGACTACACCACTGAGTATCGTATTGTCGTCCACGTCGCCCAGACTCACCGTGCGCATGATCGGCAGCACATTGGCCGGTATGTACAGGAGGAAGGCGGCCACCAGCAGCGCCCAGGTACGACTGCAGCTGGCCGGCTTGCGCCGATGCAGCGCGGCGCCACAACGCGGGCAGGCAGCATGCTCCACTTGCGTATCGCGGCAAACCAGGCCGCATATATGACAGCCGATCAAACCGAGTTCATGCGCACGCGGCAATGCGCTCATGGCCCGACCTCCGGAATCTTGTCCCACAACCGACGAAGGTCGATGCCCGAGAAAATGGTGATAAGCAATGCCAGCGCGGCATAGGCGAACACGCCCGCATCGGGTGTCACATCGAAATACAAATGCGCCTTCACGATGGAAACGAGCACGCCAAGTACAAAGACCTCGCTCATCGTCCAGGGGCCAATGTAGTGCAACACCACCATCAACGGCGCAAAGCCCGGAGCGCGCTGCCCGAGACGGCCATAGGCAAGCAACCAGCCCAATAGCAGCATCTTGCACAGCGGGAAGACGAACAGCGTGCCAGCCGCCAGCACCGCCACCACCTGCGAATGCTCCCGCCACATCATTTCGATGATGCCCCACAAGGTGGTGTGGATCTGTTTACCGTTGAAACCCAGCGTGATGATCGGCCAGACATTCGCCTGCACAAACACCACCATCACCGTCAGCACCAGCGCAAACATCGCATTGAGGCCGATTCGCTGATGCCGTTCCAGCACAGCATGGCAGCGCACACAACGTGCCACATCGCCGCGCGCAAGGGGGCGACGACGGTAGACGGTATCGCAGTGTTCGCAGATCAACAGCGTCGGCGTCAATGCTTTTTGCACGTGCTCGATGCTGGAGGACGACGGATTCATATCGGCGATTCTCGCAAATCCACGGCAACCGTGCCTGCACTTGATATGCTCCATCGCGCCCCGACCTGTGTGGGGATCATCCTTTGGGAGCTCGTTTGTGAACGCCACCGTCACTTCGCATATGTTCGATGTGGACCAGGACAACTTCGAGACGGAGGTGTTGCAAGCCTCGCTCAAGACCCCGGTATTGGTGGATTTCTGGGCGACCTGGTGCGAACCCTGCAAATCGCTAGGCCCTTTGCTGGAAAAGCTGGCCGTGGAATACAACGGCGCGTTTCGCCTCGGCAAAGTGGACGTGGACAAGAACCAGGAACTGGCCGGCGTCTTCGGCATCCGCAGTATTCCCACGGTGATGCTGGTGAAAGACGGCCAGATCCTCGATGGCTTTGCCGGTGCGCTACCCGAAGGGCAGTTGCGCGAATTCCTATCCCGTCACGTGCAACCGCTGGATGGCGAGTCCGACGAGCCCCCCGAAGAAGCGACTGCCGAATCCCCAGAGCAGGCGATTAACCGCCTGCAACAGGCGATAGCTTCCGAGCCCGATCGCACCGAGCTCAAGCTCGATCTGGCACTGGCGTTGGCACAAGCCGGCCACGCCTCGGCTGCCGAGACCGAGCTCAATGCCCTGCCCGCCAACCTGGCAATCGACGCGCGCGCTGTTCGTTTGCGCAGTCAGCTCGATCTGTCCCGCTCGCTCCAGGATGCACCCGCACTGGAAGCACTGCAGCAGCGCGTGCAGGCCAATCCGCAAGATTGGGAAGCTCACGATCTGCTCGGCGTGCGACTGTTGCTGAGCGACGATCCAGCTGCCGGTCTCGACCATTGGCTCCTGCTACTGGAGCGTGCGCGCGATTGGAACGACGGGCAGGCCAAGAAACGCCTACTGGCAGCCTTCAATACGCTCAACGATGCCGAACTCGTCGGCCGCTATCGCAGGCGCATGGCTTCGCTGCTGTTCTAAGCGCCGCGGTCTGCCCTTACCTGAAAATAGAAAACCATACGCATGAGTATGGTAGGCTTCGCGCACTCCTCTCGAGAGCCCGCTATGCGCGCTTCCACCTTTCGCCGGTTGTTGAACCTGTGGCCGCCGTTCCTGTTCAACAGCATTCGCGTGCTGAGCTTGAACGACGATTACACCGAAGCGCGCGTGGTGCTTCGATTGCGCCCGTGGAATCGCAATTACGTCCGCACGCAATTCGGCGGCAACCTGTTTGCGATGGCCGATCCGTTCTGGATGCTGCTGATCATCCAACACCTGGGCAAGGATCATTACGTGTGGGACAAGGCGGGTGCGATCGACTTCGTTGCGCCCGGCCGTGCCGATGTCTATGCCCATTTCAAACTGGAGCCGGGCGTCCTTGACGAACTGCGCGCCACTGCTGCAAACGGCGAGAAAGTGCTGCGTTGGTTCGAAGTACAACTGAAGACCGCAGCGGGAGAAGTGGTCGCCATCGTGCGCAAGCAAATCTACGTGCGCCTGAAACCCAGAGATCGCTAGGCCTCCATCGCCGGCATCGCGGCCGAACCGGCAAGAATGCCGCCGTCGATGTTGAGCTCGGTACCCGTCATATAAGCCGCTTCGTCAGACGCCAGCAACAATGCAAGCGCAGCCACCTCTTCGGGCGTGCCGAAACGCCGCATCGGCGTGTCATGCACGCAGGCGCGCATATTCGCCTCGCGCTCGGGTCCGCGCCCCAGCATCGGTTCCCACATCGGCGTGAGGATCGCGGCCGGATGGATGGAATTGCAGCGAATCGCAAGCCCTTGCTCTGCGCAATACAACGCGACTGTCTTGGTGTGATTGCGCACCGCAGCCTTGGACGAGGCATACGCCGCCGCCGCGGGAATACCCACCAAGCCCGAACGCGAAGAAATGTTGATGATCGAACCGCTACCGTGTTCGCGCATCGCACGAATCGCTTGCCGGCAACCCAGAAAGACGCCATCCAGATTGGTGCGATGAACGGCGTGCCAGTCTTCCAGCGTCGCATGCTCTGGATCATGCAGGCGCATGCCATCCTCGAAACCAGTCACGCCAGCATTGTTGACCAGCACGTCCAGCCGCCCGTGATCGAGCAGGATCTGCACCATCGCGCGCTTCCAGTCCAGTTCGACGCGGACATCGAGATGGCTGTAAGAAGCGTTCGAGCCGATCGCCTTCGCCGCCGCCTGTCCTTCCGCGTCGCGAATATCGCTGAGGACGACGTTCGCTCCCTCGCTTGCGAAAACGCGTGCGATGGCTTCGCCGATCCCGCGCGCAGCACCCGTGACCAATGCCACCTTGCCTTCAAGACGACGCATGCGCTTCCCCTGTTCGCGCTTTGGACAAGCATTCTGGTTCCAAGCGCGCGACTCGCTCAAGGGCGAGTTGCGTATTTTGCCTACTGCTACCTAGGAATTTTTCCCCAAGGGCGCCGCGACGCGGCTTGCGACTCGCCTACAATGTGCCACCCCCCTCTTTCCCGCCGGATAACCCCATGCCGCGGCTGCGCGTCAAACGCTATCTCATCACCGGCCTGCTGACCTTCATACCGTTGTGGGTCACGTGGCTGGTCTTCAAGTTTGTCTTCGGTCTGCTGGCAGGCCTCGGTGCGCCGCTGGTTTCGGCGTTCATGAGTGCGTTGAATCTGTGGGCGCCGCATACGGCCGATTCGTTCAACCAAAGTTGGCTGATTTATATCCTTGCATTAGTGCTGACCTTAGTCGCGCTGTACCTGATCGGCTTTCTTGCCAACCGCGTGATCGGGCAACGCATGTTGCACGCTTTTGACACGCTGCTGCAGCGCATTCCGCTGGTACAGACCATTTATGGCGGCACCAAAAAACTCATGGCTGTGCTGCAAAACAAACCCAGTGGCCTGCAACGTGTCGTGCTGGTGGACTTTCCACGCAGAGGCATGAAGGTGGTTGGATTTGTCACACGCGTGATGATCGAGGACGGCACGGGCCGCGAAATGGCCGCCGTCTATATACCGACGACACCCAACCCGACCGGCGGATATCTGGAAGTTGTGCCGGTAGACGAACTCACGCCCACCGATTGGACGATGGACCAGGCCATGGCCTTTATCATCTCTGGCGGTGCGGTAGCACCCGATACGTTGCCGGCATCGCCGGCTGCCCTGCAGTCCGACAGATCCGAGGATCGTGCATGACCAAGCGTCACATGTTGCTGTCTATTCTATTTGGAGTTATCGCCATGAGCTCGCATGCCGCCGGCCCGCATGACACCGACTGGACCACGCCGGCGGAAGCTGCGCATTTCCGCACCACGCCAAGCTACGCGCAAACGCTGGCCTATTTGCAGCAACTGCAACAAGCGGCACCGGGCAAGATAAAGCTGGAGACATTCGGCGTCACGCCCGAAGGGCGTCCCATGACGGTGGTGATTGCCAGTGGCGATGGTACGTTCACGCCGGATGCCGCACGCGCTGCACACAAGCCCATCGTGCTGCTGCAGGCAGGCATTCATCCTGGCGAGATCGAAGGCAAGGATGCGGGCTTAATGTTGTTGCGTGACATCGCAGTCGCCAACAAATACCCCCATCTGCTCGACCACGTCGTGTTGGTCTACATCCCCGTGTTCAGCGTCGACGGTCACGAACACAGCTCCCCCTATAACCGCATCAACCAGAACGGCCCGGAAAGCATGGGCTTTCGCGGCCAGTCGCAATACCTCAATCTCAATCGCGATTACATCAAGGCCGATGCGCCGGAGATGCTCGCGTGGTTGAAACTTTGGCAAACGTGGCGGCCTGATTTCCTGATTGATGTACACACCACCGATGGCGCCGACTACCAATACGATCTGACCTGGTACACCGAAGATCCGCACAACCTCGACCCGGCCATTGCAGCGTGGCAACACAAGACCATCGTAGATGAAACGATGCCGGCTTATGAAAAGCATGGCCATCTCGCCTCGATCTATCTGGAATTCAAGGACGGTCGCGATCCGCGCAAAGGCATCGAGAATTTCGGGTCCGGACCGCGTTTCTCGACCGGCTACGCCGCGCTGCAAAATCGCCCGGCGCTGCTGCTCGAAACGCATATGCTCAAGTCGTATGCCGTGCGCGTCTATGCTATCTACGACTTGTTGCACGTGCTGCTCGATAACATCAATCGCGATCCTTCCGCGCTGCTGGCAGCGACGAGCAAAGCCGATGCCGACACCATTGCCCGCGCGAACGACGCCAAGCCGCAGGTGCCGTTGACCTATAAGCTCGATCCCACACCGACACCGTTTGAATTGAAGGGCTATGCCTTCACCCAGACGCACAGCGATATCTCCAACGACCTATGGATCCAATACGATCCAACCAAGCCGGAGACGTACCGCATCGACAACTGGAACGGCCTGCTACCCGATCTATCGATCACACCACCGGCGGCTTATGTCGTACCCGGCGAATGGACAGCGATCATCGCGAAACTCGATGCCCACGGTATCGCCTATCGCCGCATCGGGCATCCGATGAAAGAGATCGAAGCGGAGACCTATCAGCTCGGTCAACCACAATGGGCAAGCCAACCCTTCGAGGGCCATCTGATGCTGCGCAGCTTTACGCTGCGAACGGTGCCGACGGAGGTAACGCTACCGCCCGACTCCATCGTGGTGCCGATGAACCAGCGCGCCGCCAACGTTGCCATCGAGCTGCTGGAACCGCAGGCACCCGATTCATTGCTGCACTGGGGTTACCTCAACGCCATCTTCGAAGCCAAGGAATACGGCGAACCGCGTGTGCTGGAAAAACTCGCGCGCGACATGATGGCGAAAGATCCCAAGCTGAAAACCGAGTTCGAACAGAAGCTGCACGACGATCCCGCTTTTGCCGCGAGTAGTCGCGCGCGACTGGAGTTTTTCTTCGAGCGTTCGCCCTGGTATAGCGTGCAGGCCGTCGGTACTTATCCTGTGCTTCGTCTTAGCGCTTCTCAGCTGGCCATCCTTGGCACCAAGTAAAACCGGGCAACCGATTGCTCAGGTACAACTTCGAAAGGCCGCATCATCTCGTCCGCCTCGTGCTCATGAAGATGGCAATGCCATACGTAGCGGCCGACGTAGTCGTCGAAGCGGACAATGATGCGCGTAATCATGCCCGGCCATGCTTGCGCGACATCTTTCCAGCCTGTTCGGAGAAGGCTGCCGCCCTGGCCAAAATTTTCGGCACTGGCGCACAAACGGCCACTCCGTCCACCTACCCCCACCCCTGACCTTTGACACTGGGGCGTGCATGACCTTTGACCTAGCGTGGAGGGTCATGGCCGGGAAGCGGGGAGAGTCCACAGGAACGGCCAGCATGACCGCGAACGCCTGCGGGCGATTCATTAATACCTTCAGAGGGATATCCATGACCTACAAGCATTTGAAGCCACTGGTACTCGCCGCGAGCGTCGCCGTTGCCTTGGCCGCCTGCGGCAAGCAGGAACAGGCCGCCGCACCCGCTCCGGCTCCTTCGGCGAGCGCGCCGGCTGCCGCCACCACCACGGCGAGCGCGGCCGCCAAGCCGGTCAACATCTTCGACGTAAGCGAGCTCGATAGCAGCATCAACGCTTGCCAGGACTTCAACGGCTTCGTCAACGCCAAGTGGATCGCCGCGAACCCGATTCCGTCCGATCACACCAGCTGGGGCGCGTTCAACCAACTCGCCGAGCAGAGCCTCAACACGCAGCACGATATCGTCGATGCCGCTGCCAAGAATGCCGCCCAGGCCAAGTCTGGCTCGATCGAGCAGAAGATCGGCTGGCTGTACCAGGCCGGCATGGATCAGGATGCCGTCAACAAGGCCGGCTTCGATCCGATCAAGCCCAAACTGGACAAGATCGCTGCGCTGAAGAGCCCGGATGACGTCGTCTCGTTCATCGACGACAGCTTCGCCCAGGGCGACCAGCAGGTGTTCAACTTCGGCTCCGGCGCCGACTTCAAGGACGCCAAGATCCAGATCGGTTTCGCCAACCAGTCCGGCCTGGGTTTGCCCACGCCCGACTACTACACCGATCCGAAGCAGGCCGATCTGCGTGACGCGTACAAGGCCTACATCGTCAAGTCGCTCACGCTGGCTGGCGTTTCCGACGCTGATGCGAAGAAGCAGGCCGACGACGTGCTGGCGTTCGAAACCGAGCTCGCCAAGGCCTCGCTCTCGCCCACCCAGCTGCGCGATCTGGACAACGAATACCACTTCGTGAGCGTGCCGGCGGCCGACAAGATCACCCCGCATTTCAACTGGGAGAAGTTCTTTACCGCCCAGGGCCTGACCATCGACAAGGGCTTCTCGCTGTCGCAGCCGAAATTCTTCGCCGAGTTCGACAAGTTACTGACCAAGGCACCGGTTTCGCAGTGGCAGGCCTATCTGCGCTTCCACGCCATCGACGATGCAGCGCCGTATCTCAGCACTGCCTTCCAGGACAACCGCTTCGACTTCTATGGCAAGACCCTGTCCGGTCAGCCGGAACAGAAACCCGTGTGGAAGCGCGTGCTGGGTGCCGTCAACGCCTCGATGGGCGAAGCACTGGGTCAGCTGTATGTGGCCAAGGAGTTCACTCCTGAAGCCAAGCAGCGTGCCGAAGAACTGGTCACCAATGTGCGCGAAGCACTCAAGGAGCACATCCAGAATTCGGATTGGATGAGCGACGCGACCAAGCAGAAGGCGCTCGACAAGTGGAACAAGTTCCTGCCCAAGATCGGCTATCCGGACCATTGGCGTAGCTGGGACGGCCTTGATATCAAGCAGGGCGACTACTACGGCAACGTGATGGCCGCGGCCAAGTTCAATTACGACTACGACATCGGCCACATCGGCAAGCCCACGGATCGCACCGAGTGGGGCATGACCCCGCAGACGGTCAACGCTTACTACGACCCGAGCACCAACACGATCAACTTCCCGGCCGCGATCCTGCAACCGCCGTTCTTCTATGCCACCGGCGATGACGCGATCAACTATGGCGGTATCGGCGCAGTCATCGGTCACGAATCCAGCCACGGCTTCGACGACCAGGGCAGCCAGTTCGACGGCGACGGCAACAAGGCCGACTGGTGGACGGCGCAGGACAAGGCGCAGTTCAAGGGTCGCACCGCCAAGCTCGTCGATCAGTTCAACAACTACGCGCCGATCAAGGACAAGCCGGACGTGCACGTCAACGGTCAGCTGACCCTGGGCGAGAACATCGCCGACCTGGGCGGCCTGAACGTGGCTTACGACGCGCTGCAGAACGCACTGAAGAAGAACCCGACCGAAGCGCAGGACAAGATCGACGGCTATACCCAGGACCAGCGCTACTTCCTGAGCTGGGCCCGCGTGTGGCGCAACAACATCCGCGAGAAGCAGGCGTTGCTGTACCTCAACATCGATCCGCACGCTCCGGCCTCGCTGCGCGCCATCGGTGCACCGTCGAACATGACGGCCTTCTCCGAGGCGTTCCAGTGCAAGTCGGCCGATCCGATGGTTCGCGCCGGCGATAAGCAAGTGAAGATCTGGTAAGCCACCCGATCCACCGCGGCCCATTGCCGCGACTCGATCAGCAAAGGCCCCGCATGCAAATGCGGGGCCTTTGCTTTTCCCCACTCCTACCTCTCCCGACCGTCGTCCCGGCGAACGCTGGGGCCCAGCGCCTCACCCACCTCGAAAAGGCACAGCCACCGCAACAACTACTACCCCAGCTAGCCGCTTCACAACTATGTAACAGCATGTGATAATAGAAACGATTCGCATTTACTAGATCACCGATGGGGCAGCAAGCGGGATAGAGACGAGCCGGGGGCAACCCTGCGACGCGCTCAAGCGAGCCAACCACGTTGTTCGAGTCCCTCTCAACTTGCCGACTCTCTAACTATGCCCGCTAATTTCCGCGCTTCCCCTCTGCAAACCGCCCTGCTGCTCGCTCTCGCTCTTCCCGCGGCAGCTCACGCACAAACAACCCCATCTCAAGACGACACATCCACGACCCAGCAGACAACCAGCAAACCGAAAACCCTCAGTTCAGTGCATGTCACGAGTAGCGTGGTGGGCAACGACTACGATTCGGACATGTCGACCGTGGGTGCGAAAGTGCCCACCTCCCTGCGCGATATCCCGCAGACGGTGGTGATCGTCAATCGCGACCTGATGGAGGCCCAGGGCGCCACATCGTTGCAAGATGCGCTGCGCAATGTGCCAGGCATCACCATCGGCGGCGCCGAGGGCGGCCAGATCGGCAACAACATCAACCTGCGCGGTTTCACGGCACGCACCGATATTTATCTGGACGGCTTCCGCGATCCGGGCCAGTACTACCGCGACACCTTCGACCTGGATGCGATCGAAGTGCTCAAAGGCCCCTCTTCGATGTTGTTCGGCCGCGGATCCACCGGCGGCGTGATCAATCAGGTGACCAAGGAGCCGGAACTGAAACAGTTCGGCGAAGTAACCGCCACCGCAGGCACCAGCGATCGTTATCGCACAACGGCGGATTTCAACCAGCCGCTATCGGATACCGCTGCGGTACGTTTGAATGTCTACGGACAGGACATGCATTCCACGCGTGACGTGACGAAGAACCAGGATTCCGGCATCGCGCCATCCGTGCGCTTCGGCATCGGCACGCCTACGGAGATCACGCTGTCTGCATTGATTCAGCGCAATCACGACATGCCCGACTACGGCCTGCCGCCGATCAACGGCCGCCCAGCCGACGTGAGCTTCAAAAACTGGTACGGACTCACCGACGATCGCACCAATCAAAGCGTCAACGAATTCAGCGGCCGCCTGGAACATACGTTCAATGACAACGTAACGCTGCGCACACAGCTGGCATACAGCGACTACACCACCAACGCACGCGAAACGGCTGCCAACAGCGTCGTCACCGCTGGCGGCGTTACGCTCAACAAGAACCTTGGCAATCCGACCGACCTGCCCTTGCAGGATCTCTACGTACAGCTGGCCAGTCACGATCGCGTCATCCACGACAAGACCATCGATAGTCAGACCGATCTGGTCACCAAATTCGATACCGGCAGCCTGCAGCACACGCTGATCACGGGTGTGGAGTTGGCACGCGAGACGTACAACAACCAGAGCTACACGCGTAACGGATTGCCGTTGCTCTCGCTGCTGGATCCCGTGCAGGAATCGACGCCATCGAATGTCACCACCACGGTTGGCAACTATGCGCAGTCTGTCGGCAAGACGGCTGCGGTCTATGCCAACGATACGATTCGCCTGAACGACCAATGGATGGTGGTGGCCGGTGTACGCCGCGACGAATTCGATGCGCACATCAGCAACACCGTATCGCTGCCCGCCTATGCACAGCAGACGGTGTACTTCACCAGCGTACGTGGTGGCGTGATTTATCAGCCTAGCGAAAAACAGTCCTACTACGTCTCCTATGGCACGTCGTTCGATCCTTCGCTGGAGCAACTGACGCTCACCAACGGAACGCAGGACCTGGCGCCGGAGAAGAACCGCTCCTACGAAATCGGCGGCAAGTGGAATCTGTTGGACGACATGTTGTCGATCAACACCGCGCTGTACAACCTGGAACAAACCAACGCACGCAGCGAAACCTCCTCGGGCGAATACACGCTGGACGGCAATATTCGCGTGCGCGGTGCCGAATTCGGCGCCACCGGCCATCTCGCCAAGAACTGGCAGATCTTCTCCGGCTATAGCTACATGGACGGCAAGATCATCAAAGCCGTCGACGGCACGCAAGGCAACATTCCCGCCAACACGCCGCGCAATACCTTCACCACATGGACCACCTACACCTTCGCCGAACACTGGGATGTTGGCGGCGGCCCCACCTATATGTCGCAGCGCTACGCGGCCAATACCGACCTGGTCAGCGTCGGTGGCTATACCCGCTGGGACGCCACCTTGGCGTACCATCAGCCACGCTATGACATTCGCCTCAACGTGATTAACCTGACCAACAAGCATTATTTCGACGCGTTGATTCAGTCGGATGGCGGACGCTCGGTGCCGGCTCTTGGTCGTACGGAAATGGTGACGTTCACTTATAAGTTTTGATGGAGTATCACTAAATGCTGGTGCACGTGCCCGCCCTGCTCAATAGCGAACGACTGGCGCACTTTCGTCGGCAGCTAGACGCCGACAACGCGCCATGGGTAGACGGGCGCGTCACCGCAGGACATCAAGGTGTCCACGTCAAACAAAACCAGCAGATCGCCGAGGGCTCTGCCCTCGCGGTCGAACTGGGGAACATTGTGCTCGCTGCGCTGGAACGGCACCCGCTGTTCATCAGCGCAGCATTACCAAACCGTGTCTATCCGCCCATGTTCAACCGTTACCAGGGCGGCATGCATTTCGGCAGCCACGTCGATGGCTCGATACGACTGCTGCCTGGCACCGGTCAGAAAATCCGCACCGACATCTCCGCCACCCTCTTCCTCGCCCCACCCGACAGCTATGACGACGGCGAACTACTGATCGAAGACACCTACGGCACGCAAACCGTAAAACTCGCCGCCGGCGACATGATTCTGTATCCCGCCAGCAGCCTGCACCGCGTGAACCCTGTCACTCGCGGCACACGCCTAGCGTGTTTCTTCTGGGTGCAAAGCATGGTGCGCGATGATGGACAACGCCGCCTACTCTTCGACCTGGACGCATCGATCCAGCGCCTCGTCGCCACCGGCGCCGATGACGCCGCCGTACTGCAACTCACCGGCGTCTATCACAACCTGCTTAGGCAGTGGGCGGAGAGCTGAGCATTCACCCACCCCAACACTGCGCCAAGACCGTGGCGCTCGTGCTACCTGAGGCGGCCGTACGCGAGCCATGCTGGTCCAGCGTGAGCGTACCGCACTGCGTATCGCGCGTGAGCTGCGCATTGATCGGTGTGGCTTCAATGGTATATGCCGTCGCCGAAACCGCAGGAGCCGGCAGCGAGTACGTGTAGTTGTTACCGGTCTGCGTAGTGGATGCGCAATCCAGCACCATGGGAGACGGCGAACCGATGGCTGGGTTCGCCACGGCGACCGTGGATCCGGAGGCGGGAGTCTCGGCGTAGCTCAGGGTGGTGGTGTAGTAGCGCTCCATGTAGCTCGCGTACTCGGACATGCAGCCCGTCGCCGCCGACCGATTCGTCTTGACCACGTAACTACTGTACGAGGAGATCGCGATCGCCGCGAGGACCGCAATGATGGCTGCCACGACCATCAATTCGATCAGGCTGTAGCAAAACGAAGCGGCGCGCTGCGGCTTAGATGGTTGCTGGATGCTCATGCTCAATTCCTAATCTCGCGCCAGGAGATGCGGGCTGCGCTGCTGTTGGTCGGCGGATTCACGCGAAGGGGGAGAGGTTTGTCCTGGACAGTATTAGTCACCAAGTAGACTTGGCCGCCGTAGGTCACGGAAGTTGGTGTGCCCACACCATTGGTTCCCTCGCCACTGGCGGCCGGGGAACCCGGGAAGAAGCCTTCCGATAAGTTGCCGCCAGTGGCTGCGTTGAAGGCCATCGTCCAGCCGGTCTGCTGATTTGGATTGCACTGGATCGCCGAGATCGTCGGCGGGATCGCCGTATTCACCACCACAGCGCCATCGATGATCGTGGGGTTGTAGATGATTTGCTCGTTGGTGTCCGGCAGGCTGTACATCCAACCGAATTGAGTGTTGGTGGTGGTCGGCGAGCAAGTACTGGTGCCCTCCCAGCAGACAGTGCCGTTTGACAGGTAACGGTAGCCACTCACCGAGCCACTAGACGCAGCCACCTCCGTCGACGTCTGCGCCAGCAGGTCGCTGCTCGTGAAGCTCTGCGGTTCGGTCAGCGATGCGTACTTAACACTGGACAGCGTGTTCCAGTTGCTCGTGTCCCAATCCCAAATGCCATAGAAGGCCTGGGTACCGGTGGTGTCGTACACGTCGCCCGAGGTGGTCGTCTGCGGGATTTTCTGGCCGGTGCCGAAATACAGCATGGCCCGGGTCACGGTACCGGTCTGGACGGCGGCGGCAACGATCGCCGTGGTGATCGGCTGCACGTTGCCGGAGGAATCCTTGGCCACGAACAGCGGGGTCGCTGCCGAATGGCCAAAAGTGGATACAGCCCAACTGCTGGCAGTGCTACTAGTCACGTCGAAGCGCCAGACATTGCCCTGCAGGTCACCCGCATAGAGATAATCCGCAATATTGTCGCCATCCAGATCCACCGAAGTGACGTAGGCGATGCCATTGGCGCTGGTAGACGAACCCACCCCCGTATCCACGAACTGGAACGTCACCGCACCCGTGGTCGAATTCACCAAGCCGATGTAGATGCCGGCACTCTTCCCGCTGCCCAGGCCGTTACCGAAGATGACCGCCCACTGCCCGTTGTGCATGCGCGCGATGATGGGCGAACCCACCGTGTTGCCGAGATGCGTCAACGAAGCATTGCTGCTGTCCCAGTCGCCGATCACCAACGTGCTTGCATTGCCCTCGGAGAAACTGGGCCCCTGCGCAGTGGTGGAATTGCCCGAATTGGTGACATCTAGCGCGTAGATTTCCTTGCCAGTGGAACCCACGCCGCCGGCCAGCCACGTGTGCCAGGTGTTGGCATAGAACAGATCACCCACGGCAATCGTGGCGTCCACCATGTAGTCGTGCACGTAGTTCGGGTTGGTGAGCGACGTCGCCTTGTTGGCCAGCACGTCGGCCGGCATATAGCCGATCACTTCCTTGCCGTCGTTGCTGCCAGTACCCGTGCCGTTGGGATCGCTGAAATTGCCGCTGGTATCGAAATAGCCCGCCTCGAAGCCGTGCAGGATGCCGTCATTGCCGCCTACGTAGACCACGTTGAGGCGCGTCGCATTATTGCTGCTGAAAACTCCGTAGGTCTGCGCCCCGCCCACGTTTTCGGGCACCGTGGCGGTGCTGCCGTACAAACCGTCGCTGAAAGCGTTCGGATAGGTCGCATTCGGTGCACCCACCCAGGTCGGGCTGGAGTCGATGATGTCGCCCAGCACATAGGTGCGCAGGCGCAGTGGGGCTGTCGTGCTTGCTCCCTGCTCTTGCGTGCGATCACCGCGCAGCCAGTTCAGGCGGATTTGGCCGTTGCTGTCCACCGTCCCGGAGCTATTGGTATTAAGGATGATCTGCTGGGCCGAAGTAATATTGCCGGTAGCGCTGCTGTTGGCGTCGGTGCTGCTCCCCCCCCACTCCAGCGGTTCACCGCCACTGCTGACGTTGCTTCCGCTCGAAGTCAGCAGTGTGCGTGTATTGGGGGCTTGCACGGTAACGGTGTTGACGGGGTTACCACTCGAATCGGTGCCCATGGTGTCGCAGCCCCCCCCAGTGAGCACACACTTTCCGTCCCAGGTGGCCACGTTGTTGACAGCAAGCACGCCGCCGCTGGTCTCCAGTGCAATAGCCTGCATGGAACCCCACCAATTGTTGTTGGAATAGGCTGCCAGGTAAATCTGCGTACCTGTCTTCACCTCACCCGACTGGATGGTGTTGGCCGCTGCGCTGCTGGTGGACGACAACGGTGAGGCTTGGAAGCAAGTGATCTCGTGCACGTTGTCGCTGCCGCCGGTACCCGCCGAGAAGCCGAAGCGCAGCGAGGTTGGCAAAGGGCCGTTGCTCTTGGTGATGTCGGTATTGGTCAGCACGGGCTGAAAGGCGCCGTTGTTGTAGCTGTAGGCAAAGTTGAGCAATCCAGAGGGCGAGATTGTCAGCTTGTAGGTAATCGGCCATGCAATGGTGCAAGCTGGGCTGTTGCCTACGCAGGCCGCCGTGCCCGCAGCTGGGTTGCGCGTGGCACTGCTGGAATTGTTCGCGATCGGCTCGTTGCTGGGCAGCACCGCATAGCCACCGGGAATGGCGTTGTAGTTGAATGGAATGCTCTTCAGATTCTGGCCGGCCTGGGTGCCTGATGAAACATATTGACCTGTACTACAGGCAACTTGGACTTTGTTAAACGTAGTCGTAGTTTTATTTTTACCTGAGCCAGTGGTGACGTTGTAAGTGACCGATCCTGAGTAAAAGCTTGAATTCAGCGTACCTAACGCTGCCCAGTTGGTGTTGCCCGCACCACGCAAGCCGATTCGCTCTGGCTGATATTGCGGTCCTGTACCACCCGCAATCGTTTCACCATTGCTCTTGTAGTACGAGTTGGTGCCATTGGCCGTCGTGCCGCTTGGGTCGTTCGAGTTGTAAATGCCTTGGCTGCCGTTGTCACCGCTGTTGAGGAAGTTGCCGAACTCGTCGATGCCCAGTCCCAGGTAACCATAGGCAATGCCGTCGTACACGCCGTTGCCATTGGAACAGCCGTAACCCATGCTGCCGCCTTCGCCGCCGGTCGCGGTCGGTTGGGCCTGAGTGCCGTCCGTGAGCATGAACACGATGCCGTCCGCGCCGTTATTGGCGAGACCATCGGCACTGCCGCCGAAGGTGTAGGTGGTAAAGGTGACCTCAAGACCCTGGCTTAGCGGGAACGGTGAGAACGCCGACAGAATTGCACCTGTCTGGTTTGGCTGGGCAGACGTGAGCAGCAGCGCACCCTGGTTCTTTGCATCCGTCAAGAATCCCTTGGATGTGCACGACGGAATGCTTCCGTTGGCACTACTGCTGCTGGTACCTGCCGTGAGACAGGCATCACCCAAGGCCGTCCACTGCAGGTTGGCCGCAGTGCCTTGGAAGTTGTCGGTATAAGAGGTTTGGGCAGCTACGCTGCCGACCATCAACGCAGCGGCCAACGCGAACAGGCAGCGACTGTAATGTTTCATCGTGGACGTTCCTCTTTGTTCGCGCATGATCAATTCCTGAACATCGATTGCAACTCTACATAGGCGCGGCCATTGATCGCGGTCGGATCGCCATTGCGTGCGGTGATGCGGTAGAAATCCGCCGTCTGCGGCTGTTGCTGGCAACCGTTGTAACCACCGACACAACCGATCAACTTCACGTTGGGCGTCGGCACCTGGAAATTGCCCATGTACTGGATGATGTACTGCGGCTGGCTGGCTGCCATGCTGAACTGGATGGTGGTCCCAGGGACGGAGGTGATGTTGCCGGTAGGCGGCACGTTGGGATCAGTGAACGGGTTGGACTGGCACACGTTGCCGCTCGATGCCGCGCAATTGAAGTATCCGGCCGGTGCCGCTGCGGTATTGGCTTCGATAGCCAACGCGGCCTGACGCATTGCCGCCTCGGTCTCCTGGAAGGCCAATTCGCGGTCGTAGAAATTGGCCGACATCTTCTGCTGCCCCATGGTGCCGCTAACGGCGGCAAGCCCCACGAGGGTGATCACCAACAGCAGGATCAGCGCCACGGCCAGCGCCACGCCACGCTGGCGGGAGCGCTGAGGGAGTCGGCTGGGCAAGCCACACACTGGAAATCGGCTCATGTTATTGCACCCGGTTGCGCACGGTGGAGGTGACGATGTAACTGCGCTGGATCGCCGTAGCGGCGCCGTTCGTGCCGTAGGTACCCGCGTTTGGGCCACTGCTCTGCTGCACGGTCAGGTTGACCTGCACCGCATCAACCGATGACCAACTGGTCACGGCGGACGCCGCCACGAAGTCCGTCTGGTTGACCATGTTGTACATGATCTTCATGGCGGTAACGCCACGCACCATCTCCTGCGCTGTGACCACACCCGAGGTGGTGTCCACAGTGGCGAGGTACAGCGAGGTGGTTGGCGTGGTTCCAGCCGGATTAGAACCGATGTACCAGGCGCCCGCTGCCAGGGTCGCGATCGGCGAGTTGGCAGCGTAGGTGTAAGCATTACCCCCTGCCGTACACACGGTGGGATAGCCCAGGCCTGTGGAGCAATTGGTCGTCAGAGCAAACCCAATGACAGGGTTTGTGCCTGCGGTGTAGCTGCTTGCTTGGAAGATGGTTGCCTGCCAGGGATCACACACAATCATGATCTTTTTGGCAGCAAGGTCGGTGCCGGTGCCGTTGAGCGCGTTGAGTGTGAACGTGGCGGTCGAGGTAGTTTGGGTGTTGACGCTCAGGCCGCCATCTGCCGCGCTCAATATCATCAGCGAATCGGTGCCCGCCACCTGGTTCCCGACAGTGGC
The DNA here is from genome assembly GCA_015655335.1 of Lysobacterales bacterium. Classification (GTDB taxonomy): domain Bacteria; phylum Pseudomonadota; class Gammaproteobacteria; order Xanthomonadales; family Rhodanobacteraceae; genus Dyella_B. The sequence continues at coordinate 23,446 of JAATFF010000062.1, forward strand.
CAACGCCGGGTTGGCCGCGGTACCTGCACCATAGCCCACCAAGGCGTTGCCCCAGTTGGCCCACCAGTGAGTGCCGCCGTTGTTGGGACTATCCAACAGCACATTGGCCACCTGGCCGTCGTTGCCGCAACCCAGCAGCCCCGCTTCGCGGATGTTCTGCGCCAGCATCTCGAACGACATGCGCGTGTTGTCCTGCACATCGCCCAACGCCGCATTCGTGCGATAGACCTGCTGGTTGGCGAGGAAAACGCTGGTGATACCACCGATGACAATCAGGCCGAGCAACATGGCCACCATCAACTCGATTAGAGTGAAGCCGGCAACGGCTTTCGCGAGGCGGCGGTTCATAACATGGCCTGAGTAGTGACGGTCTGCGCCGAGGTATCCGTGGCAGTGGACTCAGACTTGCTGTCGTCGTACGTAACAATAACGGTGCACGCGCCCTGGGTGCCTGTGCAGTTGATCTTGCCGGTGGTACTGGCAGACGCACCAAGGCCGGTAGCCAATTGGTTACACCATTGAGTGAGCTGCGCATCGGCCAGTGTGCCAGTAGCCGTGGGGCAGGCGCTGGCCTTGACCGTGAAGTTGTAGGCACCGGTCTGAGCGGCAACCAGATCTGCGCGCATGGCATCGAGGATGGAATAGCTCTCCATGGTGGCCACGCTGCGTGCCATCGCGCTGTTGTTCATCGACAGCGAACGCGACTGCAACGCGGCAGTGCCAAGGAACCCGATGGACAGCACCAGCACGGCGACCATCACTTCGATCAAGCCCACGCCGGACTGGCTGGCCGGTGCCCCGCGAAAACCCGTACGCCGTATCATGGACAAGCTCCCGCGATGGTGATGGGGGTGGAGGTGATGATGTTGCCGGCAGCCATGTTCACCTGAATGTGGTTGTTGGTGCTGAGCGCGGTTGAGCAAACATCCACGACCAGGCCGTCGATAGGTGTAGTCGTTTGGGGGGTGAGACCTTGTCCTTGCCCGTTGAAACGGATCGCTGCGATCGTGCCGTGGATCTGTATCGAGGGAATACTCAGTTCAGACGGTGCCGTCAGCACGGGCGTGGTGGTAGTAGCGCCCGGGCTGCTCGACGCGATGACGGCGCCGGCATTCGTACCGCAGGCACCGCCCAGTGCGTCGCCAGTGTTGCTGGCAGCGGAGTTGCTGCAGAACTGGACAGATGCGTTGCGCTGAACCGCCGACATCCGCGCAGTGTTGAGCGCGCCGATCATGGCGTTTGCCGTCGTCTTGAGCCGATTGGAATTGATGATGTTGGTAAAGCTTGGCACCGCAATCATCAGCAGGATCGCTGCCACGGTAATGGTGATCATCATCTCGACGAGGGTGAAGCCGCGTACACGAAAGCCGCGCCGCCGGAATACACGTTTGCTCATGAACCGCCCCGTTGAATGTCCGCGCCATCCAGCGAATGCATACGCCATCGTGCTTGCGCCCTGCTGCTGGCGCCGGCCTGCGTAGTGCATTCACTTGATCCCCACGAGCGAGACAGCCATGCCACGAGATCGGACTGACACGCCCCCTGTACGCGGTCAATGTAAGCATGTGCCTACGCGTACCGCACTTGTTTACCGACGAGCGGTAGGCGTTTGCCGACAATCGGACTAACTCTAGCCTGGGGCGTGATCAAGATCACAGTGGACAGAGCACTCTCCGCGAAGGCCAGGAACCCTTGGATAGGCGATTGGGACGCACGGCCATTTATCCCCACATGGTGAGCCGACCAAGTCCACCCTCTACTCCATCGCTTCCGTGCCACGCGCAGTAAGCGGATAATTGACGACCCTCGACGCCAAGCAGTGAAGCAATGTTCGTACCCGGTCAACGTTGGATCTCCACCGCCGAGCCCGAACTGGGCCTAGGCACTGTGCTTCGCGTCGAAGGGCGTGGCGTACAAGTGCTATTTGCGAAGTCTGGCGTGCTACGCCCCTATGCAGCGGACTCTGCTCCATTGGTCCGCGCCGAATTCCGGGCCGGGCAGCGCGTGGCTGGCAAGGGGATCGCCTTCCTGGTGGAGCGGATCGAAGAACGTGAGGGATTGCTGGTCTACCGCGGTGAAGGCCGCGAACTGCACGAGGGACAGCTGGACGACGAGCAGAGCGTAAGCCAGGCCGACGACCGGCTGATCGGCGGACGCACCGACCCCGTCCATCATTTCGAGCTGCGTCTGGACGGTTTGAAGCGTCGCGCTGATGCACGACGCTCGCCCACCTGGGGGCTAAGTGCCGCACGCATCGGACTGGTTCCCCATCAGTTGCGTGTGGCGGGCATTGCCGCATCACGCCATCCGCCACGCGTGTTGCTGGCAGACGAAGTGGGACTGGGCAAAACCATTGAGGCGGGCATGATCATCGCGCGCCAGATCGCCACCGGACGTGCGTCCCGCGTGCTGGTGCTGCTGCCGGATACGCTGGTCTATCAATGGTTCGTCGAGTTATTGCGACGCTTCAATCTGAGCTTTGCGATCTACGACGAAGAACGCTGCGAAGCGGTGGAGCAATCCGACAGCGGTCATAACCCGTTCGAGGACGAACAGCTGGTCATCGCCGACTTCAGCTTCCTTGAGCACAGCCCCAAACGCGCAGCGCAATTGCTAGAGGCCCGCTGGGATCTCTTGGTGGTGGACGAAGCACATCATTTGTCCTGGGCACCGGAGGCCGCCAGCCCACGCTACACCTTGGTCGAGCAGCTCGCTGCCACCACCCCCGGCGTGATCCTGCTTACCGCGACGCCGGAACAGCTGGGACGCAGCGGACATTTCGCGCGTTTGCGCCTGCTCGATCCACAGCGCTATCACCATCTGGATACGTATTTGGTCGAATCGGAGCGCTTCCAGTCGCTTTCGCATATTGCGGACAAGCTGCTGGAACGCACATTGCTCGAAACGACCGAGTTGCAACAACTGCAGAAAGCGTTCGAAGGCGATACGTCGTTGCAAGCCTGCCTGGCCGACACCACACAAGCGGAACACAGCCGTGAATTGCTGGCGGCGCTCATCGATCGCCATGGCACCGGCCGCTCGATGTTCCGCAATCGTCGCGCCGGCATCGGCGGCTTTCCGAAGCGTGCACCCGAGTGGGAGCTGGTGGAGGCCGAACGCCTCGATGACAACACGCGGCAGTCCTTGCTCGCCGAATTTCATGCAGATATCCAGCAACTGACACCCGCGCTTGAACTGGATTACGCCAACGATCCACGCATCGACAAACTCGTTGCACTGATAGAGCGTTACCCGCAAGACAAATTCCTGCTGATCTGCCGCAGCCAGGGCAAGGTATTGGCGCTGGAAGAAGCGTTGCGCACGCGTACGGGCGCCGGCATCGCACGCTTTCATGAAGGCCTGGGCATCGTGCAGCGCGACCGCAATGCGGCGTACTTCGCGCAGCCCGACGGCGCGCGTCTGTTGATCTGCTCGGAGATCGGCTCCGAAGGACGCAACTTCCAGTTTGCGCATCGACTGGTGTTGTGGGATCTGCCACTCGATCACGATCTGCTCGAACAACGCATCGGCCGCCTCGACCGCATCGGTCAGCAGCACGACATCAGCATTCACATCGTCGCAGCGATGGACAGCGCTCAGCATGTGTTGGCTCGTTGGTATGACGAGGGCGTAGATGCCTTTCGTACCAGCCCAGCCGACGGTCGCGAGCTACTGCGTCGATTTGGCGGAACGCTGGCGCAACTCGCCGACGAACACGCGCGCGGCGACGATCAGCGCGACCAGGAGCTGGATGTATTGCTCGCCGAAACGCGCGCCAGCCATGAACAGATGGCCGAGCTGATCCGAGCCGGTCGCGATCATCTGCTGGAGCTGGCCGCTAGTCGCGATCTTCATGCCGATGAGTTGGCGCAGGCGTTCCGCCGCGAGGACGACGATCCGTCGCGCGATGCTTTCCAGCAACGCCTGCTCGAATCCTTCGGCATTCACACCGACGAACTCGGCAGCAAGGTGTTGGTTCTGGACCCGCAATATCTGTCCACCGACGCGTTACCCGGTTTCAGCGAAGGTCCGCTGTCCATCACCTTTGCACGCGATGTCGCCCTCGCCCGTGAGGATCTGCCGTTGCTGCGGCTCGATCACCCCATGATCGTCGGTGCGATGGATCTGGCCCTTTCCAGCGAGCGCGGCAACGCGGCTTTCATGGTCGACGATGTGTTGCCGCCACGAAGCGCGCTGCTGCAAGCCGTATATGTGCTGGAGTGCGTCGCCGAACGCCACCTCGATGCCGAACGCTTCCTGCCGACGCAGCCGATCGTCGCCACCATCGACACCAAACTTGCCGAGCGGCTCGACTTCCAGCCCAGCGATGTCGCTTTACGCAAGGCCGGCGAGCGCAATATCGAAGTGTCGCGCTATCGTAAGTTTCTCGCCAAGCTGGTACCGCCGATGCTGGAGAAGGCCGAGGCCGCGGCCGCCTTGCGCGCACAAACCAGTATTGCATCGGCAGTGAACGAAGCACGTGAAACCTTGGATGCCGAACTCGCACGCCTGCATGCGCTGCGCGCGGTCAATCCATCGATCAGCGAAGCCGAAACGGCGAGCGTCGAGCGTGAACGCACTGCGTTGCTGGGCGTGTTGCCACAAGCGCGACTGCGGCTAGACGCCGTGCGCTTTATAGTAAGTCCCGATTTTTTGGCGTTGCGCTGAGCAACCGCTTAGATCGGCTCAAACCATGTTCGCATCGGTAGCGGCGAGATTCATGCGCCGCCCGATGCCGAACACCCAGTACGCGACGCTCAACAACAGCACCCATACCGCACCGACGTACAATGCCACGCGCGTATCCGGGCTGTAGCCAAGCATCACCAACACAAACATCAAAAATGCCAGGCATATCGCGCTGGTGAACGGCCAGCCACGCAGCGGAAACGCCGTCTTACCAAAACGACGGCGGAAGCTGAAATGCGCAATCAGCACCATCGACCATGTCCAAACGGTGTTGAAAGACAGGATCGACATCATCACCTCGAAGATGCGTCCGGGCAGCAGATAGTTGAGCACTACGCCAAACACCAGGCACGCCAAGGTCACCAACACACCGCGTATCGGCACGCCATGCGCACTGACTTTGCCCAGCACGGTGGGCGCCTGCCCCTTGTTGGACAAGCTATAAAGCATGCGGCTGCCGCTGAAAGTGGTGCTGTTAAAACCAGACAATGCAGCGGTGATCACGACAAAGTTGATCAACCCCGCCGCCTGGGAAATACCCAGCTTGGCGAAGGTAGTGACAAAGGGACTGCCCTGCGTGCCTAACTGGTTCCACGGGTAGATCGCCATGATCACGAACAAGGCACCCACGTAGAAGATCAGGATGCGCCACAGCACCGAATTAACGGCCCGCGGAATGGTGCGTTCCGGCTGCGATGCTTCGCCGGCGGCCATGCCGATGGTCTCGATGCCGCCGAAGGCAAACACCACCACGGGAAGCGCCAGCACCATGCCGGTTACACCGTGCGGAAACCAGCCGCCGTGCTGCCACAAATTACCCAAACCCACAGGATGACCGCTGTTACCCCAGCCGAGCCAGATCATGCCAGCGCCGCCAAGAATCATCAGCACCACGGTCACCACTTTGATCATGGTGAACCAGAATTCCATTTCGCCGTAAACCTTCACCGCCATCAGGTTGAGCGTGCCGATCATGACCACGCTGCCGAACACCCAGATCCATTGCGGCAGATCGGGAAACCACTGCTTCATATAGATGCCGACGGCAGTGCTTTCGGCCATGCCTACGCCGACCATCAGCAACCAGTAGTTCCAGCCCGTCAAGTAACCGGCGAAGGGTCCCAGATAACGATGCGCGTAACTGCTGAACGATCCGGCGACGGGATCGTGCACGGCCATTTCGCCCAACGCGCGCATGATGATGAAGATCATCACGCCACCGAACAGGTAGGCGAACAACACCGACGGGCCGGCCATATTGATCGCACTGGCCGAGCCGAGGAACAGGCCCGCACCGATGGCCATGCCCAGCGCCATGAAAGTGATATGGCGCGGCGTCAAACGGCGCTGCAGATGTTGCGTCATGGATCTCGCCTGTCAGTGTTGATGGGTCAGCGCATCAGCCGGCGCTTGGGCTTGATGGGAAACTTTCCGCGCCAGTACTCGATCATCAAAAAGCCACCCAGCATACCGCCCAGATGAGCAAAATGCGCCACGTCCGCCTGCCGACCGGTCACACCCAATACGAGCTCCACCGCGCCGTAGCCGATCACGAACAGCCACGCCGGTATTGGGATAGGCAGAAAGATCAGCATCAGCTTCTCTTGGGGATACAGCATACCGAACGCGAGCAGCAGCCCGAAGATGGCACCAGAAGCGCCCAGCGTCGGAACAAAACTGTGGGTGTAGTACTTCACCACCAGCAATTGCGCGAACGCGGCGAACAACAGGCACACGAAGTAATACACCGTGAAATTGCGCGAGCCAAAAGTACGCTCAATCGTCCCGCCGAACATGTACAGCGCGAACATGTTGAAAAAGATGTGCATGTAGCCGCCGTGCATAAACGCATACGTCACCAGCTGCCACGGCCGGAAGCCAATCGACATAGTGCTGCCATCGGCAGCCTGCGCCAGTTGATCGGGGCCCCACGGCCATAACGCAAAGTGCGCCACCAGCGGATCGTTCATGACCTGCTGCAGCAGGAACACCACGACATTGGCGATAAGCAAGTTACGGGTAACCGGCGGCAAGTGGGTCGGCATGAGAACCTCGTTGGAATCCCGCTAGTATCGATCACGCACCGCCCAACAAAAAGGCCACCGTAAGGTGGCCTTTGCTTTAGATCACGGCAACAAGAGGGATCAGCCGTTGTGCGTGCCCGTAACGATCTGGGCCATCGCGTCCGGACGGCGGGCGCCCGCGAAGCGCTTCGCCCAATAACTGTCAGCAAGACTGTCCACGCGTACGGATTCGCCACGACGCGGCGAGTGGATGAAGTGCCCGTCGCTCAGATAGATACCCACGTGCGAGACACGACCCTTGCCCCGACGGTCGGCGGTGCGAAAGAACACCAGATCGCCAGGCTGCATATCGTTACGCAGAACGATATGGCCGATCAGATACTGCGAAGCCGAGTTGGTGGGGAGCTGCAGGCCGATCGCACGCTCGAACACATAGCGTACAAAGCCGCTGCAGTCGAAACCGGTGGAAGGATCGTGGCCGCCGCGCACATAGCGCACGTGGCGCAACTGCATGGCAAGGCCGATCAGCGTATCGCGCAGATCCTGTCCCAGCTTGGCGTCGCTGAACTGGCTTTCGTCAGACGCCTCACCCGCCGGCTGACTGGCCGCATCGGCTTTCTTGGCCGGCGCCAGCGCCGCGATGGGCAACTGAGAAGGAATGACGGACTGCGCCAGAGTGGGTGCGGGCGTAAAGGCAGCCAGAGGACTCAACAACGTAGAAGAGAGCTTGGCAGAAGCTTGGGCCTGTAAACCACTGTTGGAGGTGGCTGCCAGGACCGGGCTAGAAAAGCACAAGGCCGAAGCAAGCGCGGCGAGTACAAGTCGCGTTTTGGGCATCAGGTGGATCTCTGGGCGGTTACTGGCCCGGTCGTCGCCCCCTGCGACGACCGTGACGAAGCAGTGAAGGTAACAAAGCGAACGCAGGCGCATGTTCGGATGAAGTTAACTGAACTCTATCGTTCGAAAACTGGAATAGCCGCCTAGATTCAATATAAATCATTGAATTTTAACAAAATATTTCGTCATCTCGAAAATCGCGAGCAAACACCGCTCCAAAATTTCCGCAATCTTTACGCCACAAATGCGACGAACCGCACAGGAAAGTCCTAAGAACGACGGCCAAAAATGGCCGTTCCGATGCGTACCTCGGTAGCACCTTCAGCGATAGCGAGCGGGAAATCAGCGCTCATGCCCATCGAAAGCCGCGGTAGCGCATGCCCGGCGGCCACGCTGCGGTCCCGCAGTTCACGCAGCTGGCGGAAGCAGGCCCGCACTTCCTCGGCATCTTCCGAAAGAGTCGCCAGAGTCATCAGGCCGCGCACGCGAAGTGTGGGATAGGCCTGCAAGCGCTGCAGGAAAATCGGCAGGTCTTCGACAGGCAAGCCGGATTTGGTGTCCTCGCGCGCCGTCTTCACTTGCACCAAGACATCGAGGCTACGACCCTCGATCTCCAACCGGCGATGCAGGGCTTCGGCAAGCTCCAGTCGATCCAGCGATTGCACCTCGCTGGCCAGCCGGGCTACGTCTTTCGCCTTGTTGGTTTGCAGATGGCCGATTACGACCCATTCGATGGACGCGTCAGACAGTGCAGCTGCTTTATCGCGAATTTCCTGGACCTTGTTTTCACCGAAGCGGCGCAAGCCCAGTGCCATCGCCGCGCGCACTGCGTCCGGTCCGAAGGTCTTGCTGACCGGCAGCACGTTCACCTCGGCCGGATCGCGCCCGGCCGCCCGACATGCATCATCGACGCGTCGACGAACCGCCGCCCAGTTGGTTGCCAGCTGCGCGGCGTCGGTCACCGACTCAACCCCGCGATGCCTGCTCGAAATGACGCGCTAGGACGTCAGCCACCACCATCGACACCTTCTTGCCGGTCGGGATATGGATAAATTCGTTGGGCCCATGCGCGTTGGAATGCGGCCCCAGCACACCGGTGATCAGGAACTGAGCTTGCGGGAATTTGTCGCCCAGCATTCCCATGAAAGGAATCGAACCACCCTCCCCCATATAGGCCGCGGGCGCGCCAAAGTAATGCTGCGAGGCGTCAGCCACCGCCTGTTCCAGCCACGGCGAAAGCTGCGGTGCGTTCCAGCCGCTGCCATCCTTTTCCAGCTTGAAGTTGACCTTGGCGCCATAGGGCGGATCTTTCTCCAGCAGCTGCTTCACGAAATCGCCAGCCTTGGCTCCGTTGAGCGTCGGCGGCACGCGCAAGCTGAGCTTTACCGAGGTTTTGGGGCGCAATACGTTACCGGCGCTCTCAAGCGGCGGCATGCCGTCGACACCGGTCACCGCCAGCTGCGGACGCCACGTGCGGTTGAGCACGAGCTCGGTGAGATCCTCCGTCACCGGCTGCATGCCTTCGACGAAGGGAAATTTGCTGTAGATGGCCTTACCCAACACGCCCGCCGACACTTTCGCCTGGTCAATGCGCTGTTGCGGGATCTCCGCGTACAACTCCTTAGGCTTGATTCGGCCGGTTTCCGGATCCTCCAGGCGCGACAACAGTTCGCGCAGAATGCGGAAGCTGGATGGCACGACACCGGATGCATCGCCCGAATGCACGCCCTCTTCCAACACCTGCACCGTCAACTCGCCACCGGTCATGCCACGCAACGACGTGGTGAGCCACAGCTGGTCGTAATTGCCGCAACCCGAATCGAGGCAAACCACCAGCGAAGGGTTACCGATACGCGAAGCGAGGTGATCAACGTAATAGGGCAAGTCGTAACTGCCCGATTCCTCGCAGGCTTCGATCATGATCACGCAACGTGCGTGCGGAGTGCCTTGCTCCTGCAGCGCAAGCAGCGCAGCGAGCGAACCAAAGATGGCATAGCCATCGTCGGCGCCACCGCGACCGTAGAGCTTGTCGCCCTTGAGCACGGGTGTCCACGGGCCGAGACCTTCGGACCAACCCGTCATTTCCGGCTGCTTGTCCAGGTGGCCGTACAGCACCACGGTGTCGTCATTTTGTCCCGGCACTTCGATGTAGATGAGCGGAGTGCGCCCTTCCAACCGAACGACTTCGAGCGTGGCGCCGGGAAGCGATGGCAGCTTGGTGCGCGCCCACGTCTCCATCAGTTTGACGGCGGCATCCATGTGACCGTGCGCGACCCAATCCTTGTCGAACATCGGCGACTTGTTGGGAATCCGGATGTAGTCCATCAGCTGGGGCACGATTTCGGCATCCCAAAGATCGCTGATGTAGCGGGTAATACGCGCGGTATCCATGCGGACTCCATCAAAAAAAGGTCAAAGGCCCATTCTAACAGCCCTATCTCTAACAGCCCTATCTTCCGGGCCCGCAGGCGATTAGCGGGCTACCGCCCACAGTTCCAGAAGACAGACACCGACGAAAGCACTGGTTTTGCATCAGCACTTCTGCACGCGCTGCGCCGATGTGCCTGCCTGGGGTGAGCAGCGCAAAGTGGCACGGCGGCGCTGGAAACGCCGCCTTTCATATCGACACCAGGGAGATACCTATATGTTCAGAAACATCGTCGCCATGCTCGCCTTGACGCTCGCGTTTGCGTTGCCGGCCTTCGCGGCTACACCCGTCAACATCAACACGGCCGACGCCGCCACCATCGCCAACGCGCTGGATGGCATCGGATTGGCCAAGGCCAAGGCGATCGTGGCTTTTCGCGACGAGCACGGCCCGTTCAAGAATGTCGATGACCTCACTCAGGTGAAAGGCATCGGTCAGGCCACGCTGCAGCGCAACCACGACGCCATCCTGCTCACCGGCGAAGGCGCAAAGCCGAGTGCCGAAGCGCCCGCCAAGCCCAAACATGCCAAGAAACCGAAGGCTGCCGCAGAGCCGACCGGCGAGTAAACCACCCTACGCCAAAGGTACGGCCCATTGCGGGCCGTACCGCAGTACACTCGCGCGCTGGCTCTACCGCCCACCACAACGCCAGGCTGCCATGATCGTTCCGCGCTATCGTATTGACGCCTCCCGCATCAGCGGTGCCGGTAAAGGCCTATTCCTGGATGAACCCGTAAGTGCCGGCCGGATCATCACCGCTCCGGACACCATTGAGCAGACCTATCGGCTGGATGAATTGATCGCCAAGCCCGACCAGATGTACGCCAGTGCCCGCTGGTTCGAAGATCGCTACACGATCTCGCCAGATTGGCCGGACGAGTGCTACATCAACCACAGTTTCGAGCCCACGGGCCTTTGGCACCTAGGCTTTATCTTCGCCCCGCACGACCTGCCGGCCGGCACCGAGATCACCGTCGACTACCGGCACCTGCTGCCCCCCGGGCAGGCCGAAGACTTTATCGACACGGCCACTGGTGAGAGAATCGTAGGTCTACCCTGGTACGAGAGTCTGATGACGACCACTCGCGCACTGGCCCGTGTGCTGGATAGCGCAAGCCTGACTGACTGATCCGAAATGATCGATATCCCCACCCTGGAAACCAAGCGCCTTCGTCTGACGGCGCTCACCGAACGCCACTTCAGCGACTACGCCGCGATGCTCGCCGATCCGGAGAGCACGCGTTGGATCGGCGACGGCTTGCCGCTCGACCGCACCAACGCTTGGCGATCGCTCGCCATGTTGATCGGCCACTGGCAACTGCGCGGCTATGGCATGTGGGCGCTGGAGCTGAAATCCACCGGCGAATTCATTGGCCGCGCAGGACTGCTGCATCCGGAAGGTTGGCCGGATATCGAAATGGGCTGGATGCTCAAGCCCGAGCATCGACATCATGGTTACGCCACGGAAGCCGGTGCCGCGGTACTGGACTTCGCGTGGGAACACCTGCACGTGCAGCGTGTGATTAGCCTGGTGCGTGTTGGCAACGACGCCTCCGATCGCGTTGCCGAGCGACTGGGCGGCGAACACATCGAAGACATCGACTTCTTCGGCAGCGACAACCACGTCTTCGCCTACTATCCGCCACACCGCGAGTCTCGCCGCGCCGCCTGGGCATGAGCACCATTCGCCTGGTGCCGGCGGCGTCTTTGCGTACGCAAGCGTGGGCCAATGGCGCCGGCACGACGACCGTCATCGCCAGCGGACCGACCGAGGAAACGTGGCTGTGGCGGCTGAGCATCGCCGAGATCACGCACGACTGCGCTTTTTCTCCTTACTCCGATACACGACGTCAGCTCGTTGCGCTGGATGCACCGCTGCATTTGCGCTTCGGCGACGGCCGCGATGTTGCGCTTCTGCGTTTGTCACCTATCCACTTTGACGGTGACGATGCGCCCGATGCATCGCTTCCGGAAGGCGCCACCCGCGCCTTCAATCTGATGCTTCGCGGCGCGGCGGACGGCGAGCTGATCGCGCGCCCCTTGAACGGAAGTATGTGGCTGCCACAGCGCGCGCATTGGCACTGGTTCGTGCACCTGCTTAGCGGTCACGCCGATATAGAGGCAGGCAACGAGCGCATTGCTGTAAGCGCTGGATCAAATCTATGGATCGATGCGCAGCCCGGCGAACGGGTGCGCATCGAAGGCGGCGGTGAATTGGTGCTGGTCCAACTCAGCATCCTGGACTGAGCCCAGGAAATCTCGAAGATCCTGGTGTTGATCGTCGCCACGGCGAACTGCCGGGGCGAAGATCAAACAAGCCAGAAGCCATCGCTACCGATATTCGGCTTGAGGTCTGGCACCGGGAGCCACCGAGCGGGCCACTTCAGCCAGTGCAAACAACCGCGCGGTGCGCATCCAGCCCACCGTGAGCCCCACCAATTGACTGAGCACCAACGCCAGCAAGAAGCCGAACAGGCCGAACGCGGTGACATGGATGCGTGCAACCCCGAATACCGACGCCAACAACAGGCCCACCACCGTCACGACCAGATAGAACAGCAGCGTTCGCAACGGGCGCCGGAACAACTGGCGAATACCGCGGCCTAGAGCACGCGTCGCCGAGCGCAGACCGGTATCTGCAATAAACGCTGCGCGTGCCGACTCGACGATCGACTGAACCACCACGAACACGATCAGCAGAACCCAGTGCGCGATGCTTGCGTACATATCGACCTGTGACTCCAGCACGGCCTTGTCGGCATGTTTGTCGGCCATATGCGACCCCATGGCAGCGACGCCCATGACGATCGCATAAGGCACGAGCGACCACAGCATCACGCGAAACATGCGGCCATATTCGACAAAGCCGTTCTGCAGCAACGAACCGAAACCCAGCGCGCGTCCGGCGCGGCCGCTGCCGACAATCATGCCGTCGAGGAAAGGCGACAACAGCAAGGTCAGCACCAATCCCAACAACGCTGTGGCACCAAGCCACGCAGAGTGCTCGGACAAACTGAAGGCCAAGTCATTGAACATGATGTCGCTGAAATGCTGCGCCCATTCGGCCGCATGCACGGAGGTATCGAGCAAGTCCGAGAGCATGCGCCACAAGGGCAACGCAACCACCGTTGCCGGGATCAGCATGATCAGCAGCCACAACAGCAGCAAGCGCCACTGTACGGCAGCGATCATGGTGGACACGAGAGCACCGAAGCCTGCGGAACGGGACATGTTATTGGCCATCACAGTGTCACCAGCATCGAGTAGAAGGTCTGCAGCACAGCTGCCACATCGGCCGTCCAGCGCCGCGAAGCCGCACCATTGGGTTCGGTCGTCAGACTGTTATTGAACCTGTCGCGGTCCAGATAATTGTGCTGATCCGGATCGAGTTCAGCCGACACCGCTTTACTGGGTTTGACGAAATCGAAACGCACCCAGCGACGATCGTCGTTCCACATCACATCTTCATGCGTACCGTCTTCGAAGGTGACGCGCAGCAATTCGGGTGCTGCCACACCATCGCGAACCACGGTAATGGTGCTGTGCCAGGGGAACGGTCCGGGCGCACCGGGCTTCGCGTTCGGATGCGCTTTGTCCCAATCGCTGCGTTGCTGATCGATCTGCTTGTCCAAATCGGTCGCGACCACTTCGACCTCTTTGCCGTCCTTCCAGGTGACGCCGGCCTGCGGCAACACCTCGTAGGTATCGATGTCCGACACCTTATCGTCCATGGACTTCGTGCCGTAGACGTATTCGTTGAAGATGGCATCCACTTCCTTGGCATTGCCCGAGCTGTCGATCAGCGCGGCACGCAAATCGGCCACCGATGGATGACGGAAACGCCAGCGCTGATAGTACAGACGGAACGCGCGCTCCAGAGCGGGCCTGCCGAGGCGTTCCTCCAGGTCATGCATGGCGGTGGCCGTGCGCGAATACACCGTGCCGTAACTCGTGCCCGAGAGGCGATCCCAACTGTTTTGCGCTAACGGATCGGCCGGATGATGCAGCGTGGCGGTCGCACGCTCGAACACGAAGCCGCCGATATGCGGCCTGATACCCAGCCACTTCATGAACGGTGTCGCGAGCACGAGATCCTGCTTGCGTTCCCGCAGCATGCGATTGTCCCAGTACTCGTTGAGCCCTTCGTCAAGCATCGGCTCTTCGAATTCGTCGGAAGCGAGAATGCCGTAGAAATAGCCGTGGCCGAATTCGTGGATGTTCACGAAATCGCTGAGCATCTGCGTATAGGTGTCCGGCTCGACGTGGTTGTAACCCTCCGATGTAAAGAACGTCGGATACTCCATGCCACCCGCCTCGTCGGCGTTGTACGGCGGAACGACCGCCGTCAACGTCTCGTACGGATAAGCGCCCAGCGTCTTGGAGAAATAGCCAATGGCATCGATGCTTGATTTCAACGTCGGCGCGGCGCTGGCTTCGTATTCCGGCGGATAGATCACACGCACCGCCACCTTGGGACTGCCCGGGCCTTCGTAGGTGCCATCCAGGGTCTTGTATCCCTTCGCAGCGACCCAGGCGAAATCGTGCACGTCGCCCTGTACGAAGTGGTACGTCGTCTTGCCGTCCTTCTGCTCCGGCGCGCCTTGCAGCTTGCCGACAGCGCCCACCGTGTAATCGCTCGGCACGGTCAGATGCACATCGTACAAACCAAAATCGGCGAAGAATTCGCTACTGAAATGGAACTCGTGCACGTTCCAGCGCGCTTGGGTGGCGCCCCGTTCACCGGGTAGCTCCAACACGCCGATTTTCGGAAACCATTGCCCGATCATGTTGAAGTCGCCCCACCAGCCGGTGCGCTCGACCACGCGCGGCAACTGGCTGAGGAAATCGATATCCAAGGCGAGTGTGCCGCCTGGCGCCACAGGCTGCGCCAAGTCGATGCGCACCACGGTCTGATCGGTGTCGGGACCGCCGTCGGGGTGCACGAAGCTCCATTTCAGCGCAGTGCCATCCTGCTGTACCTGCTGCAGGCGGATGCCGCCCCACTGCCCTTTTTCCAGCACGGCGTTACCGCGTGCCTGGCCGTGCGCCGTCAAAACCTTGCGCTCGGTAAAGAAGGTGCTGCCCTCGTTCTGGAAAGCATTGAGGTAAAGATGGAAATAGACACTGCGCACTTCGCGGTCGCTGCGATTGCGCCAGGTCATGTGTTCTTTGCCGGTTACCGCATGCTTGGCGGCATCCAGTTCCGCATCGATGTTGTAACTGACCACGCGATCGGAAAGCGTCGGCTCGTTGCCCGTGCGCTCGCCACCCCACGCGCCGGGAGCGCTCTGCTGCCTAATCATCGTGTCGTGTGCCGGCGCGAACGGAATGTCCTCCGTTGTCGCAGCCGTCGACGCCGATGCAGGTTGTGGCGTTGTCGCGGGAGCCTTTGCTTGAGCACCTGCCTGGCAGGACCAAATCATCATCAATGCGGCGAGCCATGGCCCGCCCCTACCTGTTGCAAACCTCATCGTGCTCTCCCCTCAGGATGATTGCCGAGCCTGAGGCAAGCATACCTATGGAACATCGGCCATAGGTCATGAACGTGTAACGGGGCAAACCAGCGACCGCCGCCATGACTGTGCGCACTTCGCCACAGGCGTTAAGCTGCCTGCGTTCGGGCATGTGGCGTTCATGCCACACAATGGAAGATGCTGAAATTCATGGAAATACTGCATTCGTGTCATAAGCCCGGCGGAGCCGATGAAGCATGCGTATCCTGATTGTCGAAGATGATCCCTCCATCGCCGCAGGCGTCAGCGCCGCATTGCGGCAGGGCGGCCACGCCGTCGACCATGTCGCCGACGGCGCTCGCGCGGACGCTGCGCTCAAAGACACGCCCTACGATCTGCTGGTACTCGATCTCGGTCTGCCGGCGCTCGATGGCAGCGAAGTGCTGCAGCGGGTACGTCGACGCGGAAGCGGCTTGCCTGTGCTGGTGATCACGGCACGCGAAGGTTTGCGCGAGCGGGTACGCGTGCTCGATCTGGGCGCCGACGACTATCTGGTCAAACCGTTTGCCCTGGCGGAGTTCGAGGCACGCGTGCGCGCACTACTGCGGCGCTACACCACGCAGGGCGCACCCGAATTGACGCTGGGCCGGTTGCGTCTCGATCTGCCTGGCCATCGCGCATGGGTCGACGACAACCCGCTCGAACTCACCGCCCGCGAGTTCGGCCTGCTGGAAGCATTGGCCGCTCGTCCTGATCGCGTCACCAGCCGCGCGCAA
Organism: Lysobacterales bacterium; assembly: GCA_015655335.1. GTDB lineage: Bacteria > Pseudomonadota > Gammaproteobacteria > Xanthomonadales > Rhodanobacteraceae > Dyella_B. Next base: position 39,653 of record JAATFF010000062.1, read on the forward strand.
CTGATCGAAGCCTTATGCAGTTGGGACGAAGAACTCACCGACAACGGACTGGACATCGCCATCTATCGCCTGCGTCGCAAGCTGGTCGACTCGGGCACGCAGGTGCGTACCATCCGCGGACTGGGCTATCTGCTGGAAGAGGTCAAGCAGGCATGAACCAGCGCATGCTGTGGCGCGATGGGCGCCAAAGCCTGCGCCAGCGCTTGCTGACTACTCTGCTGGTACCGCTTACGGTGCTGCTGCTGGTGAACAGCCTTATCACCTACGTCGGTGCCTTGATCTACGCCAATCACGTCCACGACGAAAATCTACTCAACGACACGCAAACCCTGGTTCAAATGATGGCCACCGAAAGTCCGGACGGCCGCGTCAATCCGCAGGCGCAGTTTCTGCTGGAATACGAACCGGATGGGCGCAATTACTTCAGTATCTTCAGCGCCAAGCACGGCTTGATCGCCGGCAATTCCACCTTGCAACCGCCAGGCGGATCGTTTCATAACGATAACGCGCCACTGCTTTACGACGTGCAGATCGATAAGCACGCACTGCGCGCAGCGACCTTGCTGATGACCAACACGCGCGACCCTGGCGATCAGCTCGAGGTCACCGTCGCCGAAACCCTCCGCGACCGTCATCAGGAAGCGCGACAAATTCTTCTGCTGAGCATTCCTGCACAGACATTGCTGATTATCGCTGCCTTCCTGCTGATATGGTTCGGCGTGCGCACAGGCCTGCGCCAACTCGATCCGCTGACGACCCAGTTGGCCAATCGCGAACACGATCTGGCTCCCATCGGCGACGCCAATGTGCCTGTGGAAATTTTACCGTTGACGCGCACGATCGATGGACTGTTTGCCCGATTGCGCGGCATGTTGTCCTTGCACGAACGCTTCATTGCAGATGCTGCGCACCAATTACGCACGCCATTGGCTGGCTTGAGCGTGCATGCCGAGCGTGCACAAACCAGTTCCAATCCGGAGACGATTTCCGATGCACTGAATCACATTCAGCGACTGATTCAGCGCGCCAATCGCACCTCCAATCAGCTGCTCGCGCTCACCCGCGCGCAAACCACCGAACACGAAGCAGGCGATACGGAGCCACTGAATCTGGCGACGCTGATACCCGAGCTGGTAGGGCAACGCGTGCACGAAGCATTGGTTGCCGATATCGATCTGGGCTACGACGGTCCCGCAGGTCCGCTATGGATCGATGGCGATCGTCATCGCCTGCAAGAGATGCTGGACAATTTGATCGACAACGGCCTGCGCTACGCTGGACGCGGCAGCCTGATGACGGTGTCGCTGACGTGCGAAGGCAGCGATATCTGTCTTGCCGTCGAGGACAACGGTCCTGGCGTGCCCCCGGGGTGGATCGAACGCCTGGGCGAACGCTTCTTCCGCGTTCCCGGCAGCGAAGAAGAAGGCAGCGGCCTGGGGCTCGCCATCGTGCAGCGCATCGCCGAATGGCATAACGGCCGAGCGCGTTACATGACAGCTAGCGACGGCGGGCTAAGAGTCGAGATCATTTTTCCGTCTGCGCCAAAGTCGAAAAAAAGCGGCGGCGCCTAGACGCCGCCGTGTTTGCCAGCTTCCCCTGCATGGGAACATCGACAATAACCTTGACGCGATAACGGACGTCCAGACGTCCGTTATCGCAGATTTACATAGCTTTCTTTGCTTTGGTCAGTAGCTGATCGAGCAGCGCGATAGCCAAGTCGATCTCTTCGTGCGTGATATCCAGCGACGGTGCGAACGTGATCACGTTCTTGTACCAGCCGCCCACGTCCAGCACCAGGCCGATCTTCTTGCCGTTGTGCTGCAGATCCCCAGCCAGGCCGATATCGACCATCTTGTCCAACAGTGCCTTGTTCGGCGTGAAGCCGTCGTCAGTGCAGATCTCGGCACGCAGGGCCAGACCCAAGCCATCGACATCGCCGATTTCCTTGTGGCGCTTCTGCAGATCCTTCAATGCATCGAGGAAGTGCGCGCCCTTCTCGGCAACGGTCTTCTCGTAGTTGAGCTCGTAGCCCATCTTGATGACTTCGAGACCGAGCGACGTGCCGAGCGGATTGGAGTTGAAGGTGGAGTGCGTCGAACCCGGCGGGAAAATGGTCGGATTGATCATTTCCTCGCGCGCCCACAGACCCGAGAGCGGGTTCAAGCCATTGGTCAGCGCCTTGCCGAACACGATGATGTCCGGCGTCACGCCGAAGTGCTCGATCGACCACAGCTTGCCGGTACGCCAGAAACCCATCTGGATTTCGTCGACCACCATCAGGATGCCGTACTTGTCGAGCACCTACTTCAGATCCTTGAAGAAGTTCCTCGGCGGAATCACGTAACCGCCCGTGCCTTGAATCGGTTCGACGTAGAACGCGGCGTATTCGGCCTGACCCACTTTGGGATCCCACACGCCGTTGTACTCAGTCTCGAATAGACGCTCGAACTGACGCACGCAGGCATCCGAATACTCTTCCGGCGTCATGCCCTTTGGACGGCGGAACGGATACGGGAACGGGATAAACATCGCGCGCTCGCCGAAATGGCCGAAGCGGCGGCGATAGCGATAGCTCGAGGTGATCGACGACGCACCCAGCGTGCGACCGTGATAGCCCCCCTCGAACGCGAACATCAAGCTCTTACCGTTCTTGAAGTTGCGTACCAGCTTGAGCGAATCCTCGACCGCCTGCGCGCCGCCCACGTTGAAGTGCACGCGACCTTTCAAGCCGAACTTCTGCTGTGCATCGACGGCAATCGTCTTGGCCAGCTCGATGCGGGTCTGATGCAGATACTGGCTGGCGACCTGTGGCAGCACGTCGATCTGGCGCTTCAACGTGTCGTTGAGGCGCTTGTTGCTGTAGCCGAAGTTGACCGCCGAGTACCACATCTGCAGATCGAGGAACGGCACGCCGGCGGTGTCGTACATCCAGCTGCCTTCGCCATGACGGAAGATCTTGGGCGGATCGACATAGTGGACGGTATCGCCAAAGGAGCTGTACTGCGCCTCGTCGGCCAGCAGTTGGGCGTCAGGAATCACGCCGGTTGCGGCGTTCGGGTCGTAAGCATTCATGAGGGAAATCCCGAGGAAGGGAGTGCGAAAAGAAGAGGGAGTTAGAAGTTCGACACCGCAGGCAGCGGATGCGGCATGTGCTCGGCCAACAAGCTGCCGTCGAGCAGACGCGGCAACAGCTCAAGCGCATCCTCAAAGCCGGTGATCGGCACATAAGGGATGCCCGCCGCACGGCAATGCTCGATCAGGCGGTGCTTGGCAAAGACGAAATCGACCTGATCGGCAGCGCAGAAGTCCGACGCACCGTCGCCGATCAGCAAGGTCTTGGCGCCACCGGAGCGAGCTTGCGCCACGCAGGCGCACTTGCAGGTACCGCTGCGGCAACCCTCGGCCTGGAACGGCGACGTAAGCTGCCATTGGCGCGGAGGCGTGGCGGGAGCAAGGTGATTGGCCGCCAACGGAAGATCATCCAAGTCGTAGCGACCGAGGATGCGATGAATGGCGTAATCCAGACCGTCGCTGACGACGCGAATGGGGGTCTGCAGCTCGCGGGCGCGGGCTAC
>JAATFF010000039.1 GCA_015655335.1 Lysobacterales bacterium
CGTCGAACGCAGCTTCGCTTGGCTGGAGAAAAACCGGCGCCTATGGAAGAACTGCGAGCGCAAGCTCAACACCAGCTTGCAGTTCATCCATTTGGCCTTCCTGGCCCTCTTGCTACGAAGATCGTGAACAGGCTCTTAGGGAGTGCCTGGTTCAGGCCGCGCGGGCTTCGCTCTTGCGCGGTCCTTCCAGCAAGGCGTGGCGCACATGGGCGATCACCATGTCCACTTCCGCGCTGGTGATCTTAAAGTGCGGGGTGAAGCGCAGCGAATTGGCGCCGCCATGGATTACGCCGACGCCGCGCTCGCGCAGGTATTCCTCGGTGGAACCGGCGCCATAGCACTTGAATTGCGGGGCCAGCTCGCAGGAGAACAACAGGCCCGTGCCCTGCACCTTGGTGATCAGGCCGCCCAGTTCGTCCTTCAGCGTGTTGAGCTTGTCCACGAACTCCTTGCCGCGTGCGCGGATGTTGGCGCGTACGTCGTCCGTGAGCTGATCGAGCGTGGCGAGGGCTACATCCAGGGCGCGCGGGTTGGCGGTCATGGTGTTGCCGTAAATGCCCTTGCGATACAGGCCAGCCGTGCGCTCGGTTACCGCCAGCACCGACAGCGGGTACTGGCCGGCATTGAGGGCCTTGGAAAAGGTTTCCATATCCGGCGGCGCCATCTTTTCGAAACCGGGATAGTCGATCAACGACAACACACCGTGTGCGCGGAGGCCGGCCTGGATCGAGTCGACCAACAGCAGCGAGCCGTGCGATTCGGTCAGTTGACGCGCCGCTTGATAGAACGCTGGGGTCACGGCGCGGCCTGGGTCGCCTTCGCCCATCACCGGCTCCAGGAACATCGCCTCGATAAACCAACCGTGCTTGTCGGCGTCGGCGAACACCGCTTCCAGCTGCGCGACGTCATACGGTGCGACGGTGAGCAGCGTGTCTTCATGGCGATAGCTTGCCAGATGCTGCTGATAGGTGCGGCGCGAGGAATCGGAGTACAGCGCCGGTTTGTCCGTGCGGCCATGGAACGCACCTTTCACGGCAATGCGCTTGATGGTGCGTCCGGCGTAACGGCCGCCCGCGTCGGTCATCAGCTTGGCGTTGACGTCGGCAATGCGACAGGCCAAGCCGACCGATTCCGATCCGGAATTGAGGCACAGGTAGCGCACATACGGATTGCTGCCGCGGTGACGGCCCAGTTCGCGATTCAACGCCTGCGTGAAGCGCAGTTGCGACACGCTGGGCGTCATCACGTTGGCCATGACTTGCGGGCGTGCCAGCGCGGCGTCGATCGCTGCATTGTTGTGCCCGAAACCGAGCATGCCGTAGCCGCCGTTGTCGTGCACCACGGCGCCCTTGAACGTCACGACCCACGGGCCGCGCGCAGCCGCAGGCAGATACGGATTGATGGCGTCATCGGGATAGAAGTTGACGAAACCTTCCAGCACCTGCGTCAGCTGCTCCGATTCGTCCAGCTTCAGGAAATCGCCCAGTTCGGCGCGCAGCTCATGGTGGCGCGCAACGGCTTCGGAGACGGCTTGTCCGAGCTGCGGATCGACAGCGGCCATACGCTCGATGCTGGCGTCATCCAGGCCGATGGTCCGCGGCTTGCCGCCAAATTCGCGCAATTCGCGCAGCTGATCGATCACACCCATGACTACTCTCCTCGAATCTTGTCAGCGCCTCGCACCAGCGCAAAGCAGGCCGACATGATGTGTTTCGTGCGTGGAGGGCGCTGAGGGCCCAAGGGCGATGCGCCCGTTCGCACTACGCCGCGTGTGGGGAAACCGCTGGCGTACAGGCATCAGGATAACCCGCCGACAGGGGTGGCCGGTACCCCCGGATGACGGCTGTCATGCCCGATGGCTGACGCCAGGGACTGGGGACGAGCCCTTGCCATCCCTACGCTGCAATGCAAGGAGACCCACCATGAACCCCATATCCGACGTAGTAGCCAGCCTTTCCGGTGCCGTAAAGCGTTACGGCAACCTCACCGCGCTTGACGGCGTGGATCTCGTGCTGCATCGCGGCGAACTGCTTGCCGTACTGGGCCCCAACGGCGCCGGCAAAAGCACCAGCATCAGCCTGCTACTGGGCTTGATTCGCCCCGATCAAGGCCGTGCTGAGTTATTCGGGCTGGATCCTCAGCAGATCGATGCGCGCCGCCGCATCGGCGTCATGCTGCAGTCGGCGATGCTGCCGTTGACCTTGCGCGTCGACGAGTTACTGCGATTGGTCGCCAGCTATTACCCCCATCCGCGGCCTCTGGAAGAAAGTGCCACGCTCGCTGGTATTCGCGATTTATTAAAGCGGCCTTACGGCAAGCTGTCAGGCGGCCAGCAGCGGCGAGTGCAGTTTGCCTTGGCAATATGCGGACGGCCCGAATTGGTGTTCCTCGACGAGCCCACCGTCGGCATGGATATCGATGCGCGCCAGAAGCTGTGGGCAGCGATGCGCGCATTGGTCGCCGAGGGCTGCGCCGTCGTGCTGACCACGCACTATTTGGAAGAAGCCGAAGCCCTGGCGCAGCGTGTCATCGTGATGGGCAAAGGCCGTGTGCTGAGCGAAGGAAGCGTCGATGCGTTGCGCGCGCAGGTGCCGCTTACGCGCATTCGTTGCGTCACTGATCTGGATGCCGCCTTTGTCGCGACATGGCCGAATGTTGCATCGGCCGAACGTGAAGGATCGCGTATGCGCATCAGCACGAGTGCGGCGGAAAACGTGTTGCGTCGTCTGCTCGATGCGGATACATCACTGAGCGAACTCGAGGTGCAGCGTGCCGGTCTGGCTGAAGCTTTCACCGAGCTAACACGCGAAGAAACGGCTTTGGAACAGGAGGCTGCGTAATGAATGCCACATCGATACCCACGTCACCGACGGCGACCACTTTTCAACGCATGAGCACCAAGCGCGTCCTCGGCGCCTACGTGGCGGAGGCGCGCGGCGAATGCCTGCGCTACATGCGCAATCCTGGTTTCATGTTGCCCATCATTCTGTTTCCGACCATGTTCTATATGTTGTTCGGTATTGTGATGGGGAAATCCGAAGGCGCCGATGCGGCGCGCTATCTGTTGGCCAGCTACGGTGTGTTCGGCGTGATGAGTCCGGGCTTGTTCGGTTTTGGCGTGTCGTTGGCGCTGGAACGCGACGGCGGATTGCTCACTTACAAACGTGCATTGCCGATGCCGCCGGGAGCCTATCTGCTCGGCAAAATGTTGATGGCGATGTTGGCGGCGGCACTGGTCATTGTGTTGTTGCTGGTCATGGGCGTGTTCCTGGCACATGTTGCGCTGACGGTGCAGCAAGCGGCCGGGCTACTGCTCACCGGTATGCTCGGTGTCTTGCCGTTCTGTGCCCTAGGTATGTTGATTGGCACGCTGATCAAAGGGCAGGGCGCGCCGGGAATGCTCAATCTGGTCTATCTGCCGATGTCTTTCCTCTCGGGGCTGTGGATTCCGATGCAGATGCTGCCCAAGGTGCTCCAGCAGGTGGCACCGATTTGGCCGAGCTATCACCTGCATCAGGTCGCGCTGGAGGCGATTGGCGTGAATCACGACGGTATCGGCATGCATGTGCTGGTGCTGGGCGGCTTCGCAGTAGTATTTTTCGCTATAGCGGCGCGTCGCCTGCGTCGATACGGTTGAGCTCGGTTCGGCGTCCGTTGAAGCCCTGGGGAAAGTGTCATGTCGTTTTCGTTACCCGTACCCGCCTGGCTCAAACCGACGCCCGACTCGGAGGCTGCGGAAAATATCCGCAAAGGTACCAATCCATGGGTCGACGCCATCCATCTGCTTTGGTCGGTCTGGATTTTCTTTGATCCGCTTTTTAATAGCGGGTTCAACCGTCAATGGCTGATCACCGTCAGTCTGTCGTATCCGGTCTTTTTGTTGTTCTACACGTTGTGTATCGTGCGTCCGCAGCGGTCGGTGCACCGCTATGCATGGTGCATTGCGTTGCTGGGCTATCTGATGACGCCGTTCAATGCAGGTGCGGGTTGTTGCTACTTCGTGTTCGGTGCTGTGATGGTGCGGGCGTGCGATCGCGGTTGGGCGTTCTACCTCAAAAACATCATTGCGATGTGCGTGGTCTTTGCCGCCGTTTCCACGGTGGACAAATTGCCGTGGCAGTTGATCTTCTACATGATCGTGATGGTCGCGATCATTGCTGGCGTTATCAATGTCAGCATCAATACGTCGAAGAAAAATGCCGCACTCAAGTTGTCGCAAGATGAAGTACGCCGTCTCGCTGCAACGGCTGAGCGGGAGCGTATCGGACGAGACTTGCACGATCTGCTCGGTCACACTTTGTCATTGATTACATTGAAGCTGGAACTATCGCGCAAGTTGTTCGATCGCGACGCCGACGCTGCACGTCGAGAGTTGGAAGAGGCAGAAAACGTCGCGCGGCATGCGTTGGCTGAAGTGCGATCCGCGGTGACCGGCATTCGATCCACCGACCTGGCTGCGGAACTTGCCTCGGCACGGCTGCTGCTCGAGTCCTCTGCTGTGCATCTGGATTACAGTGCGTTGCCCCCATCCTTGCCGATGGACGTGGAACGCAGCCTTGCGCTCGTCATCCGAGAAGCGGTCACCAACATTCACCGGCACGCAGGCGCCACCGAGGCCAGCGTGCGATTCGAGACGAGTGCAGAAAAACTGGATATGCAGATCAGCGACAACGGACGCGGCGGTCAAAGCGCCGAGGGGAATGGCATAAGTGGCATGCGTGAGCGTGTGCGTGCATTGGGCGGCACGCTTACCATCGATTCACCGCCTCGGCAGGGCACACGCTTGTGCATCAGTGTGCCGATTGGAGCGAAACGTCAACCACAAGACGTTTCCTCGATGAGTGGCGCGATGCAACCGGGAATGGTTCGGGGTGCTGCGTGATCCGCGTATTACTTGCCGAAGATCAGGCGATGGTCCGCGGCGCGCTCTCCGCGCTGCTGAATCTCGAATCGGATATCGAAGTGCTCGGTTCGGTGCCCGATGGTGAAAGCGCCTGGCGCGAAGTGCAGCGATTGAAGCCGGATGTACTGGTCACCGATATCGAAATGCCCGGCATCACCGGGCTTGAATTGGTTCAGCGCATTCAGCGCCACGAGTTGCCGGTCAAATCGATCATAGTGACCACCTTCGCGCGCCCCGGTTTTTTGCGTCGCGCACTGGATGCCGGGGTATTGGGCTATTTGCTGAAAGACGCGCCGGCCGAGAACCTGGCCGAAGCCTTGCGCACCGTGCATCGAGGCGGCCGTTCGATCGATCCCCAGTTGGCGATGGAAGCCTGGTCCGAAGCCGATCCCTTGAACGATCGCGAGCGCCAGGTGCTGCGTTTGGCGGGTGAGGGCCAATCGGCCAACGACATCGCCACGCATCTCAATCTCTCGCATGGCACGGTGCGCAACTACCTTTCCGAAGCGATCGGAAAATTGGGCGCGGCCAATCGGATCGAGGCCTATCGGCTGGCTCGGCAAAAGGGCTGGCTGTAGCGTTATCGGCGGACGAGGACAGACAGGATGCCTTGCGGGATAATGGTCTCTTGCCGCCTGAAGCCGTTGCCTTGAAGAAGTCCGACTTTCACTTCGACCTGCCCCCTGATCTGATCGCCCAGGCACCACTTGCTGAGCGCAGCGGAAGCCGTCTGCTGTTGCTCGACGTGCCCGTGAGGATTTGGCAGGACCGGATGTTTCGTGAAATACCATCCTTTCTGCGCAAAGGCGACCTGCTGGTGTTCAACGACACGCGCGTGCTGCCGGCGCGCTTGTATGGGCATAAGCCAAGCGGCGGAGCGGTAGAAATTCTGATCGAACGGGTGACGGGAGCGCATGAGGCCACTGTGCAGCTCGGCGTGAGCAAGAAACCACGCGCGGGTAGTGTCATTGTGTTGGCCGATGGCAGTCATGCCACGGTGCTGGGGCGAGAAGACAGTTTTTTTCAACTGCGGTTTGAATCGCCCGAACCGTTGGAGCGCTTGTTGCTCCGGCTGGGCGAGATGCCGCTGCCGCCGTATATCGCGCGGCAAGCCGATGCCACGGATTTAGAGCGTTACCAAACCATCTACGCGCGTGAGCCGGGTGCGGTTGCAGCACCAACGGCCGGACTGCATTTCGACGATCACATGCTGGCGCAATTGCGCGAGAAGGGCGTCGGCTTCGGCTACGTAACCTTGCACGTGGGCGCGGGCACGTTTCAACCGGTGCGCACCGACGACATTACCCATCACCAGATGCATCGCGAATGGCTCAATGTCGGTGCAGGTTTGGTCGATCAAATTCATCGCACGCGGCGCGCGGGCGGTCGAGTGATCGCTGTCGGCACGACGGTGGTTCGTGCGCTGGAGAGCGCGACGGTCGAGGGAGTGCTGCGTCCGTTTGCGGGCGAAACCCAGATTTTCATCTTCCCGGGCTATCGCATCACGAGCGTCGACGGATTGATCACCAACTTTCACTTGCCGCAATCGACCTTGCTGATGCTGGTGTCCGCGCTGGCCGGCCGGGAGTTCATCCTCGGGGCATACGCGCACGCGGTGAAGCAGCGTTACCGCTTTTTCTCGTATGGCGATGCGATGCTGATTTTGCCGCAGGGCGTGTAGAAATCAGGGGCCGCGGGCGCGAACGTCGCTAACACGCGATAATGGGCGAATGACTGCCATGCATTTTGACCTCCTTGCCACCGACGGCGCCGCGCGTCGTGGGCGCCTCACTTTCGACCGCGGCACGGTGGAAACCCCCGCTTTTATGCCTGTTGGCACCTACGGCTCGGTCAAGGCCATGACGCCTCGCGATCTGGTCGAAGTCGGTGCAGAGATCATTCTCGGCAATACCTTTCACCTGTTTCTGCGCCCGGGACTGGATATCGTCGGCGAGTTTGGCGGCTTGCATCGTTTCATTGGTTGGAAGGCACCGATCCTTACCGATTCGGGTGGTTTTCAGGTGTTCTCACTGGCGCACAAGCGCAAGATCACCGAGCAGGGTGTCACCTTTGCCTCTCCCGTAGATGGCTCGAAGGTATTTCTTTCGCCGGAAGAGTCGATGCGGATCCAGACGGTGCTGGATTCGGATATCGCGATGATCTTCGACGAGTGCACGCCGTATCCGGCCACGGAAAACGTGGCGGCCGAATCCATGGAACTGAGCCTGCGCTGGGCCGAACGTTCTCGCCGTGCGTTTGACCATCTGAAAAACCCGAACGCGCTGTTCGGCATCGTGCAGGGCAGCGTCTACGAAAATTTGCGCCGGCGCTCCGCCGAGGGTTTGGTGCAGATCGGTTTCGATGGCTATGCAGTGGGTGGCCTTGCGGTTGGCGAGCCCGAAGCCGAGCGCAATCACACGCTGGATTTCACCGTGCCATTGCTGCCGCAAGACCGACCGCGTTATCTGATGGGTGTCGGGCGACCGGAAGACATTGTCGAAGCGGTGCGGCGCGGCATCGACATGTTCGATTGCGTGATGCCCACCCGCAATGCACGCAACGGATTCCTGTTTACCGCCGAGGGCACGTTGCGCATCCGCAACGCCAAGTTCGCCAGCGATACGCGGGTGATCGAAGAGGGATGCGAGTGCTACGCCTGCAGCCAGGGGTTCAGCCGCGCCTACTTGCGCCACCTGGACCGATGCAACGAAATCCTGGGCAGTCAGCTGGCCACTATCCACAACCTGCACCATTACCAGCGCCTGATGGCCGGCCTGCGCGAGGCCATTGCGGCAGGCTCGCTGGACGATTTTGTGACCGGGTTCTATGCCCGGCGACAGGCTTCATCCCCCTCTCCCCTTCGGGGAGAGGGCCGGGGTGAGGGGGCATTCTCGCGTGAAGAGTGATTCAAGCCCTGCTTTACTTTGATAAGTTTTCGCAAGATAGCCCCTCACCCCAACCCTCTCCCCGAAGGGGAGAGGGGGCGAACGCAAACGGCCATACTCATGGCATAATCCAAGGTCTTTTATTTGGGCACGCGGCGAAAATTCCTGCTGCGGCCATAACTTGCGGGACGAGCTGATGAATCTTTCGACCACTTTCGTGCTGGCACAGGCGGCGCCGGGTGCCGCCAATGGCGGCCTTTCCATGATCATTATGATGGTCGTGCTGTTTGGCCTGATGTATTTCATGATGATCCGCCCGCAGATGAAGCGGCAGAAGGAACATCGCCAATTGATCTCGGGCTTGGCCAAGGGCGACGAAGTGGTCAGCAATGGCGGCATCGCCGGCCGGGTCGAAGATGTCGGCGACACTTTCATCACGGTGGAAATCGCGCCGAACGTGAAGATCAAGCTGCAGAAGAGCGCCGTTCAACAGGTGCTGCCGAAAGGCACGCTGAAGTCGTCCTGACCGTTCCGCCGCGCGGGCTGGTTTTCTTCCATTAATTCACGCTACCGCGGTCTTACGCCGCGGCTTTTACGGATGCAAGGCATGAGTGATTTTCCACGCTGGAGATATTTCCTGGTCGCCGTCGTACTGGTGCTAGGCACTCTGTACGCGCTGCCGAATATGTACGTGCCGAAACCTGCCGTGCAGGTATCGGCGGCGAATACTGCGGTGATCGATCAGGCATTGCAGCAGAAGATCACCACCGCGCTGCAGGCGGCCAAGATTTCCTACGTCGATGAAAGCATCAAACACGATGCGAGTCGTGGCGACTATGTGCTGATCGGCTTCGCCAATGGCGATCAGCAGAAGAGCGCGGCCGATGCCCTCAAGGCAGCATTGGGCGATCAGTACACTGTAGCGTTCAACCTGCAATCAACCGTGCCTGCGTGGCTCACTGCCATCGGCGGCCGTCCCATGCCATTGGGTCTGGACTTGCAGGGCGGCGTGCGCTTCTTGATGGCTGTCGATCAGGACGATGTCGTCGACAAGCAGGAAAA
>JAATFF010000044.1 GCA_015655335.1 Lysobacterales bacterium
GGTTCATACCCGGTTTCAGCTTCGAATCCGGGCGGGCCACCGCGTACATGTCCCAGCCGATCTGCTTCAACAGGCCGAAACGGTCATCGCCCATGACATACAGGCGAAGTGCGTCCTGTCCGGATACACAGAGGGATAGCGCTTGTCAGACGATGCCTGATAGCCCGAAAGCAACAGCACATGACCGAGCAGTCGATCGGACGTCCCCAGAATGCCGTCAGCGACGGACTGACAACGTCGATCAGCGGTGAATGATCGCGCGCCGCCAACGCTGCTTGCCGCAATGCCGCTGGCATCGAATCGGGAAGTACCCACGGATCTTGGCGCGCAACCGTCTTGTCGAGTGCGAGTGTCGGCACATCGTTGGATGGCAAGTGCGCCTTCACCACTTCGCTTACGACATCCCGACATCCCGACCGCTGTAGTTGTAATCGTGATGCACATCCAACACGGCTTGCACCCGATAATCGCCGGCAAGTAACTTCGACCATCCGTCCGGAAAAGCTAGCCTGTCTGCGTCGATATCGACCATTTGTGCCGGCACCAGTCGTCCGTAACATCCCAATCAATGCGCGCATTTACTCGGCCTTCGCGACTGCATCCTTCAAAGGCACCAATCGCAAATCCTGGAAATCGAAACTGAAATCCGTCAGTGGCGACACCGGCTGCATGCGTGCCTCGCGCACGTGACCATCCGCATCGAGGGCGAAGCTGACAAACGCATCGGCATTCAAGGCACGATCGTCCCAGCGCACGATAAACGTATCGTTCTGCCACGGCTCCATCGTGCCGATCAGTTGCTTGGTCTTGCTGAAGCGTAGACGAAGCTTGCCGTTTTCCTGGCTGATGACGATGTCGCCGTACCACGGATCGCGATACGTTCCGGCATAGCTGGCCAATGGAAGCGACGGCTTGCTGTTGGCGTTGCGTGCGGCCTCATGCTTGCTCCAGCTTTCGTCCTCATCGCTATGCGAATGCTTCACCGCCTTGTCGTACACCGCCACCCAATCGGTTTTCGTGCCGGGATTGAGATAAGCATCCAACACGCGATAGGTGATGGCATTGAAGGCCGCACCCGATTCCTGATTGGTCAGCACCACCACACCGAGCTTCAATTCGGGTACCAACGTCACGCGCGACACCATCCCCGGCCAGCCGCCGGTGTGCCACACCAACTTCTGTCCGCGGTAGTCGCTCAGGAACCAGCCTTCGCCGTAACCGTAGAAACTGGGGGCCAAGGGTTGCAGTTCCGAAATCGGTGGCTTGCTCACCGGAATGGGCGTGAGCATCGTCCACATTTGATTTTGGCTGTCTTGCGAGAACAGGCGGCGAGCGTTCCCGTGGAAGTCAGCGGTCGGCAATTCGCCGCCTGCCAGCTGTACGTTCATCCACTTGGCAAGATCGTGCACGCTGGCGTAGATGCCACCCGCGCCAGGATCGTTGAGCCATGCCATCGGCGGTACCGGCTTCAGGTCTTTGAAGTCGGACAGCGCATGGCCCATCGCGTAATCCATGCCGGGCTTGAGGTAGGTCATGTCGACCAACGACTCATTCATGCCTACCGGTTTGAAGAGATTGTCGCGGATGTAGTCGGCATACGACTGGCCGGAAACCTTTTCGATGACCAACGTCGCCACGGCGAACAAAATGTTGTCGTACGCGTAGTGACTGCGGAAGCCGTTAGTCAGCGGCACATTGCCCAGACGCTCGACGACTTCCTTGGTGGTGTAGCTGGTCGGCGGCCAGTACAACAGGTCACCGGCGCCCAGACTGAGGCCGCTACGATGCGCCAGCAAATCGCGCACACGCATTTCGTGCGTCACGTAGGGATCGGACATGCGGAACCACGGCAGGTAATCGATCACCCGTGCATCCATGTCCACCTTGCCCTGCTCGGCCAGCATCTGGAGCGCGGCGGCCGTGAAGGCTTTAGTGTTGGACGCGATCGCAAACAAGGTATGCGCATCCACTTTTTCCGGCTTGCCGATCTCGCGCAAACCGTAGCCCTGCTCGAACACCACCTTGCCGTCCTTGACGATCGCCACCGCAATACCCGGCACATTGAAAGTATTGCGCGCGCTGTCGGCATACGTATCGAAGTCCTGCAGCATCGGCGGCAGGCTGGATCGCGTGCTGTCCTGGGCGGCGATTGCCGCCTCAGGGCCTACCGAAGTGGGCCAAGCCGGCGCGGCTGAGGCGAATGCCAACAAGGCACAGCACCCGGTCAGGCGCAAAGATAAGGGTGACAGGGGCATAGCGGCTCCGCGTATGGCAAAGCCGCAGTCTAGCTTGCTTGACCCGTGGGATATCGAGCCCCGGAAGTCACGGGACGAAGGCCGCTCTTGAGTGCTCTATCGTAGGCGGCGATACATCATGTCCCCTTGGCGCCTGCACTTGTACCGGTGCGATGCGCATCCAGCCAAGGTGCCAGCGATACCGTCCAGATATTGTCATTGCCGTTGTCCCAGCTTTCCATCCGTGCAAGCTGCGCCTGTGCTTGTTCGGCCGTACGTGGATAAGTCACTTCCGTCGTGCGATCGCTGGTGTAATAGAGCGTGCGTCGATCGGGACCGATGTGGGCACCCCATTGGCTCCATTTGCCAGCCTTGCCGTTGATCGTCTCGCCCAAATCAATGGGCTTGCCCCAATGATCGCCGTCACGAAACGCGATATAAAAATCGCCCATGCCGCCGTCTTTCGCGTCAGTCGAATTGAACACCATGAAAGACTGATCCGGTGCAATGGCGGGATCGTGTGTCGACGCTGCCGGATCGCCTACCGGAACTTGCATCGCGGGTTGATATGCGCTGTGCACGAACGCAGAACTGTAGATGTGGAATACGCCGCCAGCATCGGGGTGGATGAAATACAGGCTGCCGTCCGCCGCCACGCTGGGCGCATAAGTACGATCACTGGCATTGACGGCATTGGGCAAGTGCACGGGCTGCCCCCAGCCATTGACTTTGCGATCGACCCGCCACAAATGGCCGCCACGAGCCGGATAAAACTTGCCATGTACGGTAACGCCTAATGCATCGCCGCCAAGCGTAAGCGGGCGATTGGAAACGAACACGATGTACGAACCATCCGGCGACATGGTTGGATCGTGATCCAGCCATTGCCCGGAGAACGATGCGATCTCTGGCTTGGACCACGTACCGTGCGCGCGATGCGATACCAAGATCATGGAGCCCACATCGAAATACACGGTATTTCCGTCTGGCGTAAACGCAGGGCAGGCTTCGCCCGCTGGCCCGGAAATCACACCTGGCGCAAAGATTTGTGGCGCATTCACCGGCGCATCGGCAGCGCACAAGGAGCTGGCTGCGCCGTACAGCCCAGCCACAACCACCAACCAGAGAGGCTTGCGGATCATGTCGCTCTTCCTGCGAGGGAATGGGGAGGCTGTTGTATATCGGGCGCCGCCGCTTGCTGCATGTCCTTAAAGTCACCATGCATGCCAACCCGGTCGCCGAACACATTACACTGAGGCTCATCGCCCAAAAGGAACCTGCGGTGTCTGGATCGCGCCTTGTCTCTCTGTTGCTGATGGTGCTGTTGGTCGGCACCCTAATCTTCTGGCATCGTCACACGCCGCAGCCGCCTGGCATGGTTGCGCATGGCGACATGACATTGCCGACGGCTGCCAACTGCCCTGCCGCGAACACGAACTTGCCTGCATTCATGCCGCCGGAAGCGTGCGACACGCTGGCTCGCATTCTGCACGGCGGTCCGTTCCCCTATAGCCAGGACGGCGTCGTATTCGGCAACTACGAAGGCCATCTGCCGCAACAACCGCGCGGCTACTATCACGAATACACCGTAGAAACTCCTGGCGCGCGCAACCGCGCCACCCGACGCATCATCACGGGCGATACACCGCCGCACGTTTTCTATTACACCGGCGACCACTATCAAAGCTTCCAACCCTTTCAGGTGAGCCGATGAGCGCAGAAGGCGCCCTCGACCTGACCCAGGCCAACGACGGCGGCGTTTATTTCGTCGATGCGGCCGACTTCGACGCGCTTATCGCCGCGGCCGTGCAAGGCAACTTGTACGTCTGTCGCGCCGATCTTGCTGGCTGTCATGACAAAGGCGAGCTACTGCGTCGCCTCGCCGCCGCGCTCAAACTGCCCGCCGGTTTCGGCCACAACTGGGATGCGCTGGTCGACAGCCTGCGCGACCTGGGTTGGCTGCACGGCATCGGTCACGCTCTCTTGCTCGATCACGCCAACGACCTGCGTCAGGCTGCGGCGAAGGATTTCGATACACTGCTAGGCATCCTGCACGAATCGGCCAGTTTCGCCATCGGCCAGAATCGGCCGTTCTTCGCGTTTCTTAGCCTTCCCGAACATCCCATCGCCTTGCCGACACATCGTTAACATGGAACATATTGATTTCGAACTCGACGGCGAATACGTCGAACTCAACCAGTTGCTGAAGCTGGTCGGCCTATGCGATAGCGGTGGCGCAGGAAAAATGATCGTCGCCAGTGGTGCGGTCTACGTGGACGGGCAGCAGGAGCTGCGCAAAACCTGCAAGATCCACGCAGGGCAGATAGTGCGGCTGGACGATGTGGAAATCCATGTCGCCGTCGGCGCGTAGCCGGCATGTTTATTTGACGTAACCGTCGCCACACCGCCGGCGAATACCAGACATCCGGATTCCTGTGGAGGCCTACCTGATGAAAGCTCGCCGTTTTGTCACGCTATTGGCGCTGGGCGGCCTGACCGCCTGCTCCGCCATGGCCAGCACCGCCAACCTTCCCGACCCTGCCTACGATGCGCCCAAGGCAGCCACCCCCAGCACCGAAACCGCCGTGTTGGCGGGAGGTTGCTTCTGGGGCATGCAAGCGGTGTCCGAACACGTCCGTGGCGTAACGCAGGTATGGGCAGGCTACAGCGGTGGCCATGCCCAGAACGCTCACTATGAGGACGTCAGCGTAGGCAATACTGGTCACGCCGAGTCGATCAAAGTGCAGTTCGACCCATCGGTAATCAGTTACGGGCAATTGCTGAGGGTGTATTTCGCCGTCGCCCATGATCCGACCGAAATCGACCGGCAAGGGCCCGATAGGGGAACGCAGTATCGCTCGGAGATCTTCTACACCAGCCCGCAACAGGAGCAGATCGCCACGTCCTACATTGCCCAACTCAACGCGGCAAAAGTGTTCGATTCGGCGATCGCGACGATGGTGAAACCCTTGAAGGCGTTCTACCTCGCCGAGCCCTATCATCAGGATTACGCGCGCATCCACCCGCATGACCCGTACATCGTGATCAACGATGCGCCGAAATTGGCAAATCTCAAGCAGTTGTTCCCGGCGCTCTATCAGCCGGAACAAACCATCGTCGAAGTAAAGCTATAACGGATGCAAAGCCGGCTATTTTGGCGGCACCAGCCGCAGCCGAGATGATTCATGGCGGGGATTGGGCGAGAGCATTCGCTCAATCTCCGATGCCACCAGTCCGCGCGCGTAGTAGTACCCCTGCCCTTCGATGCAGCCGGCTCGCAACAGGAAATCGTGCTGTGCCGCGGTTTCGATACCTTCGGCAATAGTGCACATGCCCAAGCTCTTGGCGATAGCCAGCATCGCTTCGACAATCGCCACGTCATTCGTGCTGTCGGGCAAATCCTTGACGAACGAGCGATCGATCTTCAGGAAATCGATGCCCGACAGCTTCAGATACGCCAGCGATGAATAACCGGTACCGAAATCATCGATAGCAATGCCGATGCCTAAGGCGTGTAACGCATGCATCGTCTGCTCGGTGGCCTCGCCGAGGCGAAGAATCGCGCTTTCGGTGATTTCGAACAGCAAACGTTTTGGAGATATCTGGCTGGCCTGCAACGCCTGCTTCACACCGTCAATGAAGCCCGGATGGCCGAACGTTGCCGCCGAAGCGTTGAGGGCAACGCGTATCGGCGGCAGCTTGGCCTGATCCCATTGCCGTATCTGCGCGCACACCGCGCGCATGGTCCATGCGTCGATGCGTCGAATCAAACCAAGGCTTTCAGCTAGCGGAATGAATTCATCCGGCATCAATTCACCGCGCTCGGGATGACGCCAGCGCAGCAAAGCCTCCACCGCCACGATGCGACTGCTACGCAACTCCACGCTGGGCTGGAACACCAGGTGGAATTCATCGCGCATCAGCGCTTGCCGAAGATCCGCACCGAGCATAAGGCGCATGCGCGCGTCGGCGTGCATCAGTGGCGTGTAGAAACGATAGGTGTTGCGCTCTTGTGTCTTGGCCGCGTACATCGCCGCGTCGGCGTTGGCGATCAGCACGACCGGGTCGTTACCGTCCAGCGGGTAACCGGCGATGCCGATGCTCGCGCTCATCACGATCTCGTAGTCGCCGATCAACATCGGTTCCGACAAGCTGAGCAACAAACGGCTGGCAAACTGTGCCGCCTGCTCGCGCGTGCGCAGGCCGCCGAGCAACACGGTGAATTCGTCACCGCCGATACGGCTGGCCACGTCGTTTTCACCCAGTTCACGGCGGATGCGTTGCGCCACTTTCACCAGCAGACGGTCGCCGATCGCGTGGCTATAGCTGTCGTTGACCGCCTTGAACGCATCGAGGTCGACGAACAAGACCGCCGCCGCACCATTCATGCGCCCCGCTGCTTCAATGGCATGCGAGCAGTGACGCTGGAACTCGCTGCGATTGGCGAGGCCCGTGAGTGGATCGTGCGCCACCATGTATTCCAGGCGCTGGCGATCGGCTTTGCTGCGTGTGATATCGGTGATGACCGCCACATAATGCTGTACGCGGCCTTCGCTATTGCGGATGGCGCTGATGCTGAGCAGTTCCGGATAGGACGATCCATCCGAACGCCAGCTCTGCACCTCACCGATCCAGTTGCCACCCTCGGCCACCATGTCCCATATCGACGATGGCAACGCCGAGCCATCAGGCATCCGGCGCAGCTCATCGAAACGATGATGCTGCAGATACTGCAAGGTGTAGCCGGTGATGCGCGTTTGCGCAGCGTTGATGGTGGTAACGCGACGCTCCGCGTCGGCAATGATCAACCCTTCCGCCACGCTGGCCATGGCTTCAGAAGCAATGCGGCGTTCTTGCTCCATCGTTACCCGATCGGAGATGTCGCGCATGATCGCCTGGCGCACCGGCTGGGCACCCCAGGTGGTGAGACTGCTATGCGTCTCTACCGATCGGACCAACCCATTCACTGCGCGCAACAAGCCGATGGTCGAGGAGCCCGCTGCACGCGTGCTGCCCTCCACGAACAACTCGATGAAGTTCATGCCGACCAGTTCGTGCGGATCGCGTCCCGTCCACACGCTGGCGGTGCGATTGACGCCGATGATCCTGCCCAGGGCATCGTCCACCATCACGATGGCATCGGCCGCGCTGTCAAACAACAGCTTGTAACGTTCTTCCGTGCCGCGAATGCTGGAGAGGATGCGCTGCGCCATGCGGAACCAAAGCAAGGATGCCAGCAACGCGCTCACCAGCACGCTCGCAAAAAGCACCCGACCCAACCACGCCGCGCCTAAGGCGATATCAAGCGAAAACTCATCACTGCGTGGCTGGATGTAATCATTGAGCGTGTCGATGCGCGCACTTTGTCGTGCCACCTCTTCGGCCGATGGCGTGCCTTGCGCATAACTCTGCTGCAATTGCCCAGCGATCGTGTTGAGTTCTTCGATAGAGCCATCGACGGAACGCCAGTCCTTGACCGCTTGTTCCATGTAAGGTGCATGCGAAAAGTGGTCCAGGATGAAAATCATCCCCGGTATGGCGGCCGGAATAACACCGCCACGCTGGAATGCCCGGCCGACTTCATGCCGATCGTAATGGCCGGCGGCAATCGCATCGCGCGCCCACCGATCCGTACGCACCACTTCATAGTTGCGGCGGAAACCTTCCAACCGACTTGCGTCGCCGCTGCGTGCGTACGCATACAGATCGATGACGGTTTGCTTCTGGGCTTTGGACCACAGGCTTTCACCGTTCAAGAAACCGGCAAGCGTCACTTGAACCTGGACCGCCCCCCATGTCAGGCACAAAACCAAGCCAACGACCGCCGCCAGGCCGTATGCCAAAGGCATAAGACGCCGTGACAGCGGTCGTTGCTGAACATTCCGAGCGATACGCATCGTGCCCCTATAGTAGAGCCTGCCTACACAGTCATCACACTCCAAGCGTGCCGACAGCAAGATCAGGTCCGTATCAGCCAACGTCCTGGTTAAAGAAGCTGCTGATATGTATCGCCCCACTACTGCGTTTACTTAAGCGGCAGCCTCATTGGCTACCCATGGGTCACGACGCACATCCAGACACCGGTCCAGGGTAATCCGCATGCTTACGTAGCTCCGTTTCACGCATTCTTGCAGGTACGTCACTTCATCCGCGCGGGGCGACGTACCGGTGAGGGTACAGACGATTTCCAGCGCTTCCCAGGGGTGAGTATCATCATAAGCCGCGTGAAGCTGAAGCCAACGCAGACTGTGGGCCCGGATGGCCTGGGGGAAGGACTCGGCATAGGCCAGGCTTTCATAAACCAATTGAGACCACTCCCCCGTCGCCCCTTCGACAGCGTAGTTGGTAGCGATCATCCCTGCCGCCAAGGGGGCGTTGCGACTTACTTCCTCACACCAGCTGGCCAGGGCTTCGGTACCGAACGGGGTCGCACCGTCCAATACATCGTCCCGGGCTACACCGGCGCCTTCGGCCCAGTTGAGCCAATAGTCGGCGTGATTCTGCTCCACGCGGATATTGCGTACCAGCCAGCGGCGGGCCATGTTCTCCCCCTGGCTACGGCCGTAGCGCGTCTTCAACAGGTTGTGCGCCATGTAGCCGGGAAAACGCTCGATCACCGGCCATACGCCCACCATAAAATTGCGCGTCCCCATGGCATCCAGTCGGCCTTCGCGCATCACCGACCAAATGTCATGGCCAATTACGCCTTGCTTGGTTTCCTCACAAGCCCCTACCAGGTCTTGTGCCCAGCTCGGGTAGCTGGTCAATTCGGTCAGGGCGCCGGTGCGTTCGAAATGTGCGTGCATGTGTGTGTCTCCACTTAGGTGTTTATTACAGGGTCGTTTCGGCCGAGATGTCGGCCGACACCAGGGCCCTTCTGGGCGGTCCCGGCATCCCAATAGTGGTCGCCTGAGGGAGTCGTTGCGACCCTCTAGGCCCTTGTTTTCTCATCCGGCCCTGCGCCGGGCCAGGCGCATGATCCGCGGCTAGCGCCCCGGAGTACCGGGTGCCAGTGCCGCCCTTTGAACGAGGAGGGATTTATGAGCTACGTGGATGGTTTCGTCTTGCCGATACCCGTGAAGAACGTGCCGGCCTATCGGCGCATGGCGCACCAATGCGGAAAGATCTGGATGGAGCACGGCGCGCTGGCCTATACCGAATGCGTGGCCGATGACGTGAAGCCCGGCAAGCCCACCTCGTTTCCGCAGGCCGTAAAACTCAAGCCGGGCGAA
The DNA here is from genome assembly GCA_015655335.1 of Lysobacterales bacterium. GTDB lineage: Bacteria > Pseudomonadota > Gammaproteobacteria > Xanthomonadales > Rhodanobacteraceae > Dyella_B. The sequence continues at coordinate 9,467 of JAATFF010000044.1, forward strand.
ACGGTCGTGTTTTCATGGATCGTTTACGCATCCCGCGCGCAACGCGATCGCGTCAACAAGAAAGCGATGAGCGATCCGCGCATCGCGGCCCTGTTCGAACAGGGCGTCCCGCCGTTCGATGGCAAGCGGATGTTCTGGGGTGGCTTCAAGACCTTCTTGAGTCTTTAACGGCCTATGCGCCGCACCTAGTAGCACGGCGTGATTCGAAACCTAACGCAGGCGCACAAATCCATCCGCGCTCCACGCCTCGCTGCCGACGCCGTGGTGCACGAAGAACAACCCATCCGGATCGTATTTCCGTTTCACTGCAGCGAGCTTGAGATAGTTCGTGCCCCAGAATGCTGTCTGCCAATCGCGCTGGAAATAATCGCTCTCCGAGACGTAGGCGCCGGCATTGGGCGCGACTTTCAACAACTCGTCCATCGCCTTAGTCACGCTCGCGGCATCGTTGTGCGCTTTGGTCAGATTCGGTCCTGGACCTGGCATGCCAGGATAAGCGGGGTCTCCGTTGCCGGCGATGATGGCCAAGGCAAACGCATCGAGAACCTGCGGATTGGTGGCGGTATCGCGAGACGCGGCGAGCACATCGGCCGGCGCACCGGCGAGACCCTTGTTGCAATGTAACTCGACATCCCATTGTCGCGTGCATGCGAACAGCGCATCGACCAATTGAGATTGGCGCTGTGTGCTCAGCAGTGACGATGGCAGCCACGCCGACTTGAAACTATGGATAAACCAGCCTACTTGCCCCTGATCGCCGGCCCATAACACATGATCGCGGGATGCACCCGCACGATCGTCATCGACCATGATTCCTGGCGCATGCTGGCGGAAAAAATCCGCATCCCAAAAATGTTCTGCCGGCAACGCAAGTACCCCAGCCTCTTTGGCGAAGCTGTATTCCTTACGTGCACGTACCCAATCCAAAAACGGCGCCCAGGTCGCCTCAGCCTGTTTCGACGTAAGGCCCTGAAACACCATCGACAGACTCAGCCTATTGTCGCCATGAAACCTCAGCTGTTCGCCCCAGTGCGCATTGAACAGATCGCTCTGATAGAAGCTGATCGTCTTGGCGATCAGTGCGCGGTAGGCCTCATCGGTCGACGCTTTGATGTCACCGAACACCCCACCAAAGAAATCGGGGAGTTCATGCGTGCGCAACGTCAGACGCGTCACCACGCCCAGGCTGCCGCCACCACCGCCTTTGATGCCCCAGAACAGATCCGGATTCGTACACGCGTTGGCGATGCGCGCCACGCCGTCGGCGGTGACGATCTCCGCTTCAAGCAAGCCGGCCGCTGCCGTACCGAAATTCTTGGAGAAGCTGCCAAAGCCGCCGCTTTGGATCAATCCGGCGACACCGACCGTCGTGCAGCCGCCGCCCTGCACATAACGTCCGCCGTGCGTGGTCACGGCGTCATAGGCATCTATCCACATCGCGCCAGACTGCACCGTTACCGCCGGCTGCGGTGCCTGCTTGCCGGCACATCCGTGGCCCACGAAAGCATCGTGCAGCGTCACGTTGTTCATATGCCGCGTCCAAACCAGCAGCGAATCGGGTGCGTCCGAGGTGCCCTGATAACTGTGCCCGCCGCCCTTTACCACCAAGCGCAAATGATGTTCGCGGGCGAAATTCACCGCGGCGATCACATCGGCCGTGCTTTCGGCGGCCACGGCATAGGCACTCGGTTGCGATATCCACGCATCCGCCCAGCCGCTGGTCTGAGTCAGCGCAGGCTGGTCGCCGATGTAGTACGGGTTTTTGATGTGTTTGAGTGCTTCGCTGCATGCGGCCGTCGTCGAGGTCGCCGTGCAGTTTGCAAACGGCGATTCCAGCTTCAGCAAGCGGCCGCCGACATCTTGTTTCAGCCGATTCCACTGTGTCGTCGAGGGCCAGCCTGGATCGCCCGGTCGCACCCTCGAGCGAGGCCCGCCGACAGCGCTTCCTCCTACCGCCGCCAGCGCGGACGCCACCCCGCCCGTCATCACACCGGACAGGAACGGGACAGCCAGTGCAGCCTTCAATACGTCGCGCCTGTTCATGGAGCCCACCTCGCCCGTCACTCAGCCTGGAATGGCGCCACTGTCCGCCCTAACGCACCCCCTAGCCATCACCGGGGGATGGATGGGGCGCGTTTTGTGACGAGCGGCGGAGCAGTGGGGCGAAATGCAGACGCTGTGGTGCTCCGCTCAGCCCTTGCTCAAACGCGAACGCCTCGCTTCGTAAGCCTTGAGGTGGGTGAAGGCCAAACGCAGCATCGCAAGATCCAGCCCCTTGGATTCACCGCGCGCAAGCAGATCGCCCACAACATGATCCGCCTCGATCGGTCCGCCCTGCTCCAGATCGCGCATCATCGACGCGCTCAACGTAGAGCCCTGCTCAGTCAACACGGAACGGGCGCGCTGCAGCACCGCGTCATGGGGTACATGACCATGCGCCTCCGCGACTCGTCGGCAGTCATCCAACAAGGCGAGCGCGGCCTGCGTTCCGCCAGGAGCAGCGACGATGTCGCCGACCGGGGCACGCATCAGGCAAGTGATGCCGGCCAGCGAGGCCAGGAACACCCATTTGTCCCACATGTCCTGCAGGATGGTCGTGCTCAAGCGCGACTCAAAACGCGCCGACGCCATAGCTTGCGCGATACGTTCGACCCGCTCTGACCCAGTGCCATCGCGCTCGCCGAAAGTGAGGCTGTGCGATTGATTGAGATGGCGCACCGTGCCATCGGCATCCAGGGTGGCTGCAATCACGCACTGGCCACCCAGCACATGCTCCGCACCAAAGCGTGCATCGAGCAGATCCAGATGCTGCATGCCATTGAGCAGAGGCAGGATGACCGTTTGCGGCCCGACCGCCGGTGCTATGTCCTCGATGACTTGCGGCAAGTGATACGCCTTGCAGCTCACCACGATCACATCGAACGGGCGATCCAACGCTCCTGCCTGCACCGTCGGCGGCGACGGCAGCGTGACATCGCCCAACGGGCTGCGGATGACCAGGCCGTTTCGCGCAAGCGTCTCCGCTCGCTTATGGCGAACCAGGAAGGTGACATCCTGCCCGCTCTCCAGCAGCCGACCGCCGAAGTAACCACCGGTGGCACCTGCGCCAACCATCAGAATCCGCATGGCTAAATTCACCTTATTTGAGGAAGCGACAACCGCGTAAGTGGGGGTCGATACACGCTGATCCAAGCCGTTTTGCCGAGATCATTCGGCATCGCATCTGGCATTCCCAACTGAATGAATTCTCGTCGATAACGGCAGTCATGCGATGATGACGCATGACTGCGTTCAATACACTTCCCCTTAAACCCGCCCTGCTCGCCAGCATCGAAACGCTGGGTTATAGCAAGATGACGCCCATCCAGGCGCAAAGCCTTCCTGCAATGCTGGAAGGACGCGACGTGATTGCCCAGGCGCAAACCGGCAGCGGCAAGACCGCAGCGTTCGGATTAAGCGTGCTGCAATCCCTGCAACCTGAAACCATCCGGCTGCAGGTATTGGTGTTGTGTCCCACGCGCGAACTGGCCGATCAGGTCAGCAAAGCCATCCGCAAACTCGCTGCGAATATTCCCAACGTAAAGCTGTTGACGCTATGTGGCGGCATGCCGCTGGGCCCGCAGCTGGCATCGCTTACACACGATCCGCATATTGTCGTAGGCACACCTGGACGCGTGCAGGAACATCTGAAACGCGGAAGCCTGCACGGCGGTGGCATTAAAGTGCTGGTGCTGGACGAAGCGGACCGCATGCTCGACATGGGTTTTAGCGAAGCCATCGAAGACATCGTCGGGCGCATCGCCAAACACCATCAGACGTTGTTGTTTTCGGCCACCTATCCGGAAGAAATCCGTGCGGTGAGCGGGCGCGTGCAACGCGACCCGATCGAAATCACGGTAGAAGCGCCGATCGAGACGAGACCTGCTATCGAACAGCAATTCATCGAAGTGGATCCCGCACGAAAGCTCGATGCGCTTGCCCAGCTGCTTACGGGCGAACGCGGCCAGCACGCGCTGGTGTTCTGCAATATGCGGCGCGACGTGGACGCGGTGGCGGAAGAACTGGACAAACGCGGCTTTTCCGCGCTGGCATTGCACGGCGACATGGAACAACGCGATCGCGATGAAGTATTGGTACGCTTCGCCAACCGAAGCTGCGCTGTTTTGGTGGCCACCGATGTCGCCGCACGCGGACTCGACATCACCGCACTGCCGCTGGTGATCAGCTACGACATGGCCCACGATCCCGACACCCACACGCATCGTATTGGCCGCACCGGTCGCGCCGGACAAACCGGCCTTGCTATCGCGCTGTGCACGCCGCGTGAAAAACCAAAAGCCGAAAACATCGAGCAGATGCTCGGTGCACCGCTGTCATGGCGCCCATTGAAAATTGCGCCTCCGCAGGGCAAAACGCTAAATCTTGCGCCTATGAAAACACTGGTGATCGACGCTGGTCGTCAGGACAAACTGCGCCCTGGCGACATTCTCGGTGCACTTACCGGAGACGCGGGCCTCAATGCCAACCAGGTCGGCAAGATCGATGTTTTTGCGACCCGAGCCTATGTGGCGATCGATCGTGCGCTAGCAAACAAAGCGCTCGAACGCCTGCGAGCCGGCAAGATCAAAGGCCGTAACTTTCGGGTGCGAACCTTAAGCTGAATGGCCTTTTAAGTAACATGACAGGCAAAAAAAATAGGAGCACCATTGCTACCGAAACACGGAAACGGCCGGTCATTCCCCCGATAGATCGACTGACTTATTTGGACTCTTAAATAGGAGTCACCGTCATCTCTCTCTCACGTATTTTTGCAGTCGTGGCAATTGCCGGGCTAGCTACAGCTCAGGTCGCCCAAGCCGCAGACACCTCCGCCTTTCAAGTCCTGATAAACGACAACGGCGGCAATCCCATCATGTTCCAAAGCGCCACTGCGCTAAAAAGAGGGGACGTGATCAAGGTGCATGCCTTCAATGCACGACTACCCATGATTTTGCAGGTTGCCATGTGCGATAACGATTGCCCGCATATGCACCTGATCAAAACGATGCAACTCTTTCCGTATTACCCAGGCACGGCGAACATGAACAAGGACTTCGTGGTCCCTGAAAATGGTCGTGTTTCCTTTTGGGTACAGGATGCGACCAGTGTATTGAGCGTGCCCATTACTTCAAGAAGGGGCGCGTGGGGACTGCTCTCCTTCTACCCTCCCGCGAGCTTTAAGACGCCCCAACTATTCGAAGACTCGCCGCCCATTTCGGCCAATGCAGTCAAGCTTGACGACAATGCCGTGCGCGCTCGTTACGACCACGATATCTTTGTGGCGATCAGTCTCGCCGACGCATCTATTTAAAGGCTATGCGCCCATCTGCGTCCATCATTCCGTATCCGTTTTCTCGGGATGATGGATTCGACCGCCAGTGACTTGAGCTCTGACCGATCACGGAAGTGGTCGATCAGTATTCAAGCAGCATGGCCCTGATATTTCCGCTGCGACCGAACTATCCTTTCCGATAGTTCATTGAACAATGCGGAACCCAAGATGGATCACCCCTATATCCTAGCCATCGATCAGGGCACCACCAGCTCGCGCGCCATGCTGTTCGATCGCGACGGCGCTGTCGTAGGCGTAGCGCAGCGTGAATTCGGCCAGCTGTTTCCCCAACCGGGCTGGGTCGAACACGATCCGCGCGAAATTTTGGCCAGCGTGCGCAGCACCATTGTCGAGGTGCTGACTAAGACACAGATCAACGCCGCGCAGATTGCTGGTATTGGCATCACCAATCAGCGTGAAACCACCGTGGTCTGGGATCGAGCCACAGGGCAGGCCATCCACCACGCCATCGTGTGGCAGTCGCGGCAAACCGTGGCTATTTGCGAACAGCTCAAAGCGGACGGTTGCGAACCACTGGTGCGCGAACGGACTGGCTTGCTGATCGATGCGTATTTCTCCGGTACCAAGGTGAAATGGATTCTCGATCATGTGGACGGCGCACACGAACGCGCCGCACGCGGAGATCTGCTGTTTGGCACCATCGACAGCTGGCTGATCTGGAATCTGTCGGAAAACAAAACTAACGTCACCGACATCAGCAATGCGTCGCGCACCCTGCTCTACGACATCCACCAACGACGCTGGTGTCCGGATTTATTGCGCATGCTCGACGTGCCCGCAGCGATGCTTCCCGAAGTGCGTTCCAGCAGCGAGATCTATGCGTATACCGATCCCACGCAATTCTTCGGCGAGCGCATTCCGATAGCCGGTGTAGCCTGCGATCAACAAGCCGCCCTATTCGGACAAGCCTGCTTCGAAGCGGGCATGGCCAAGAACACATACGGCACCGGCTGCTTCCTGCTGATGAACACGGGCGCAGAAGCCGTACGCTCCGAACATGGCTTGCTGACGACCGTCGCCTGGGACGTGAGCGGACACGTGGAATACGCACTGGAAGGCAGCGTGTTTGTCGCCGGTTCTGCCGTGCAATGGCTGCGTGACGGCTTACGCATGCTGGACAACGCACCCGAATCACAAAATTACGCCGAACGCGTGACTTCCACCGACGGTGTGTATTGCGTACCCGCGTTCGTCGGATTGGGCGCACCCTACTGGCGCAGCGACGTACGCGGCGCTTTGTTCGGACTCACCCGCGGCACACGCAAGGAACATTTCGTACGCGCCGTGCTCGAATCGCTGGCTTACCAAACCCGCGACGTACTCGACGCCATGCAGGCCGATGCCGGCCTCACGCTCAAAGCATTGCGCGCCGACGGCGGAGCCATCACCAACGATTTTCTAGCTCAGTTTCAGGCCGACATTCTCAACGTGACGCTGGCGCGACCCAAAGTTAGCGAAACCACCGCACTCGGCGCCGCCTATCTTGCCGGTCTAGCAGTTGGATTCTGGGAAAGCCGCGAGCAGATCGCCCTGCAATGGCGCGTAGAGCGCGAGTTCGAACCGCGCATGTAAGCGGCGCGAAGAGAGGCGCTCTACGGCGGCTGGAAGCGCGCGGTGGATGCCGTCCTGGGATTTAGCAGCGCCTTCTAGAAAGCAGCGCAGATCGCGGCAGCCGCCTTAGCCGCGATCTATCGATGTGCGCGTTCCCGCAACATCGATAGGACCGGCGATTGCAATGAAATGAAACTCAAGAACCTAGAACACCAGCAATGAGACGTTCCACCGGAGCCAGATTGGCGATCAGCTCGGCGGGAAGCGCGTGCCTCTCAATGATGTACTTCGCCGAGTTGATGATGACATCCACCGAGCCTTGCGACTCGACAACCAAGGCCTTTAGCGGAAGGTCCACGCCCGATTGAGGATTGGCGAGCATGAGCGGCGTTCCGGCCATAGGGTTGCCGAAAAGTATCAGCGCGGTGGGCGACATCGATAAGCCGACCGCTAACGCTTCCGCTTGCTGATCGATCGTGGCAAAGACTTTGACGCCGTGATTCGCCAAGGCGGCAAGCAATCGCTGCACCGTGTCGTCAAAGGCATAGGGACTCTTAAAGCTGGCAATCCCTGCGGAATCGTTGCGATGAGTATCGGATGAAGCCACACCTCATCTCCTCTCCTCATAGCTGGAGCACGACGGGAACGCGGATTGCTTATCGAGCGTTCCGCTTCTTTTCCTCTTTCGCCGCCTTCTTTTCCTTCATCGTCTTGGCCGGCTTCTTTTTGTCGCTTTTCTTTGAATCCATACCCTTGCTCATCTTGTTCTCCTAGTCACGATCACGAGTAGGTTATTTTGCGCCTTTATGGGTACCTCGTGTTGATCAATGTTCATCGCGGGCTGGAGGCGGCGGGCAGTGACAGGGTCTTATTGGCGCCATGGCGCAAGTGCTGCCCGGTAA
>JAATFF010000079.1 GCA_015655335.1 Lysobacterales bacterium
CTGGCTGAACTCAGGGCCGGAATCGGCAACCTGTTTCTGGATAGACGACCTCGGCCTTCCAGGCCGAGGTTCGTCAAGATATCCAAGACTCGCTATCCCGTGAATCGAAAAGCTGCTCCGCTTAAGTGAACAGCATTACGCGCAATGGCGGGGCTTTTCCTGCGATCCGAGATACCACCAGGACGTTGACGTCTCAATCGCCCATCTGTTTCTGCAAATGCTCGCGACGTTCCTGTGCGTCGAGGGACAAGGTAGCGATCGGGCGGGCATCGAGCCGTTCCAGACCGATTTCCTCGTCGGTTTCCTCGCAGTAGCCGTAGCGACCTTCCTCGATGCGGCGCAGGGCCTTATCGATCTTGGAAATGAGCTTGCGGTAGCGATCGCGCGTACGCAGCTCCAGTGAGTTTTCCGTCTCGCGGGTGGCACGTTCGGCTTCGTCGCCGACGTCACGCACCTCGTCACGAAGGTTTTCCATGGTCTGGCGGGATTCTTCCACCAGCTGGTCGCGCCAATCGCGGAGCTTGTTGCGGAAATAGGCCAGATGACGAGGATTCATGTACTCCTCGTTGTTCGAAGGACGATACCCCTTGGGTAGGTCGATATTGACCGTGGTGGGTAGCGCGTAACGACCGTCTTCGCGGGTTACGCCATTGTCGAGAGTTGTAGCGGTGTTATTCATTGAGGACTGCGGGGTCTTCTGCTTCTTGGTTGAGGTATGAGCTGCGGTGGCGCTCGCGACGCGTGCCGTCGGTCCTACGGCACTGGCTACCTTGCCCACAATGGGGGGGCGGGCAGCCTGGGCTGATGCAGATGGTGCGTGTGATGCGGCCGGCGCGGACGACTTCGGCGCGGCAGCGTGTTTGGCTGGCGCTGGAGCGGGTTTGGCGACCGGTTTCACTACTGTCTTTTCAACAACTTTAGATGCCGTTTTTGCCGGCGCGACGTGCTTGGGTTGCGGCTTGCTGGCGGCCTTTTTGACCGGCGCGCTTTTCTTCGGTTGCGGCTTGGCGACAGGCTTGGCGGCTTTTTTCGCGACGACCGTTTTGGCAGGCGCCTTCTTGGCCACAGCCTTGGCGGGCGCTTTCTTCGCCGCGACCTTCTTCACGGGCGTGGATTTCTTCGCGGACTTGACGGCAGCGACCTTGGCCTTGCTGACCTTGGTATCGTTGCCCTTACCCGCTGCCTTTCCTTTCTGAGCTTTCTTGGCGGCGGTCGGATTACGCGTGGTTTTCGCCATTTACCTTCACCATTTTGGCCGTGGCGGCCGGGTGTTATAGCCCAATATCGTTAACACCGGCAACCTTCCTTCTGGAATACTTGTGCCATTGGGTGCCACAAGCAGTTTCGGCAATGTGAATGCCGTGAGTCGATTGATCCTTTTCCTACTCAACATCTACAAACGCTTTATGAGCCCCCTGCTCGGGCAGCGTTGTCGCTTTTACCCCAGTTGCTCCGATTATGCACGGGTTGCAGTCTCCCGCTTCGGCCCGTGGCGTGGAAGCCTGCTTGCCGGATGGCGCATATTACGCTGTCAGCCGCTCTGTGTCGGGGGTAACGACCCGGTCCCCGAGCACTTTCACTTTCCCCGCTGCCGAAACCATGGAGAACCGCATGTCCACTGACTGGCTGATCAAAAATGCCGAACTGGTCAACGAGGGACGCCGTTTTCACGCCGACCTGCGTGTGAAGCACGGCCGTATCGAGACCATCGGCGGCAGCCTCGACGCGCGTCCAGGCGAACAAGTGATCGACGCCGCCGGATTGTGGCTGCTGCCCGGCATGATCGACGACCAGGTGCACTTTCGCGAACCTGGCCTCACCCACAAGGCCGACATCGCGCACGAATCGCGCGCCTGTGCCGCGGGCGGCATCACCAGCTTCATGGAAATGCCCAATACCAAGCCGCCGGCGCTGGATCGCGAATCGCTGGAGGCCAAATACAGCCGCGCCGCCGAAACCTCCGCCGTGAACTATGCATTCTACCTCGGTGCCAGCAACGATAACCTCGAGGCGATCCGCACACTGGATCCCAAGGCTGCACCGGGCATCAAGGTATTCATGGGCGCCTCCACGGGCAACATGTTGGTGGACAACCCGGAAACGCTGGATGGCATCTTCCGCGAAGCGCCCACGCCGATCATCACTCATTGCGAAGACACCCCGATGATCGACGCGCTGCACGCCAAGGCGCGAGAGCAATACGGCGACGATATTCCGGCACGCGAGCATCCGCTGATCCGCTCGCGCGGGGCCTGCATCAAGTCGACGCGGCTTGCCATCTCGCTGGCGCAGAAGCACGGCACGCGCCTGCACGTGCTGCATATTTCCACCGCCGACGAACTGGCGCTGTTCCAGCCCGGGCCGGTCAAGGGCAAGAAAATCACCGCGGAAACCTGCGTGCACTTTCTGCACTTCGACGACAGCGACTATGAGCGGCTGGGCTTTCTGATCAAGTGCAATCCGGCCATCAAGACCGCTGCGGACCGCGAGGCCATCATCAAAGCCGTGGCCGATAGCCGTATCGATGTGCTGGCTACCGATCACGCCCCGCATCTGCTGGAAGAAAAAGGCCAGCTGTACGACAAGGCGCCCTCCGGCCTGCCGCTGGTTCAATTTGCCCTGCAGGCAGCATTGCAACGCGTGACCGACGGCAAGCTGACGCTGGAGCGTGTGGTTGAAGCCGTATGCCATGCGCCGGCCACGTTGTTCAACGTGCACGAACGTGGCTTCCTGCGCGAAGGCTATGCCGCCGATCTGGTGCTGATCGATCCGCGTAAATCGCACACGGTAAGGCGCAAGGAAGTGTTGTCCAAGTGCGGCTGGTCGCCATTCGAAGGCTTTACCTTCAGCAGCTCCATCGCTGCGACGTTCGTCAACGGACAGCGCGTGTGGGACGGCGCACGCGTCGATGACGCCGTGCGCGGACAGCGTCTGGCTTTCGATCGATAAATCGGTTGGTTGGCGCTGGTCTTCGAAGCGGACCAGCGCCAACGCATCAATGCGCCGCGGCCAGCACAATACGCACAGGGCCGTCATTCCCAGAACGCCCCAGCACGCTAACGCGGGTGTCGTTGAAGGCCAGCAGCTGGCTCCCTTGCTGAATATGCGCGGAGACGGCGAAATCTACGCCATCGCGCAGATCTGAAGGTTCGTAGCTCAGCACGAATGTCACGGGCGAGCCGCCGATCGGCACGATGCGATCTTTGGCGACGATACGAGCCGGCGCATCCTGCCGGCTGACATCGGAAAGCGTTACTTCGAGGTAAGCACCGGCGGGAAGCGGCTGCGGAAGATCGTAGTCGACCTCGCCGGTCAACGATTTCATCAACGTCTGCTTTTGTGGCGCGCTGTCCTTTTGCGACGCGCTGTCTTTGCCAAAATGCGGCATCCAGCTACAACCGGCTATGGCGAGCACGCCGATCAGCAGCAAGCTATAAACCATCTTCATACTCATTCCTTGTCTACGCTGCGCCAATGCACCTTCATGCCGCGCAGCCAATCAATTGCAATGGCTTTAAGCAATGCGATATCAGACTCGTTCGGCACCGTATCCACCAGCAACGCCCTTGCTCGCGTAAGCCACCGCATCATGCGGATGCAGGCTTTCCTGATGTTCGAGGCGAACATGGAAATCAGCAATGCGGCTATCGGCATCGAGCGCTCGCTGGATGCGGCGTGCCGCGTCTTCGCAGAACATCAGGTTGCCACCGTTGGCGAGTGCAAAGGCTTGTTCGTCTTCACGCTTCACAGCGGTCTGTACGGGCGTGCCTAGCGATTGTTCCACGCGGTCGAGCAAGCCGATCAGATCCAGCGGCGCACCGTCGACAAAACGCACCAGCAATCGCGCGACGCTGCGCTGGGCGTGAGGC
>JAATFF010000035.1 GCA_015655335.1 Lysobacterales bacterium
CTGGTCCATAGCTTCCTGGGCTCGCGTGGCCATGGCGCTCAGTTGATGGCGGTCATGGCCCGCGTTCGTCACGGCGTGCGCGACGATGAGGTGGTGCGTGGCATCCACCGCCGCTTGCACGTTGTAACCCACGATGCCCGAACCACGGCCGTGGGTCGCCATGGCACGCGCATCGGGATCGGTCAGCGATACCTGCTGGTCAGGAGTCTCCCGCATCACCTTGCCTAGCGCGTTCAGTTGCTGCACCTGTTCGCGCACCGTGGTGAGCTTCAGCGTCAGGTGCTTCACCCGAACCTCCGGCAGTCGACCGGGTTCGCGGTCGGCACGATCCAGTTCAGCCAGATACCGCGCCACGCTCGATTCCAGTGGTTCCAGTCGTGCCTTGAGCTTGGCTTGCGTGAGGTTCTTGTCCCGGCCATTGACGGCCTTGAACTTACTGCCGTCGATGGCCACCACCGCATCGGTGAACAGCTTCATCTGCCGGCATAGCAGCACGAAGTGGCTGCACACGCGACGGATGGCAGCGCTGTTGTCCTTACGGAAATCGGCGACCGTCTTGAAGTCCGGCATGCAGCGACCGGTCAGCCAGATCAGTTCGACATGGCGCTGGGCTTCTCGCTCCAGTCGTCGACTGGACTGCACGCGATTGAGGTAGCCATAGATGTAGATCTTGAGCAGCGTGGCGGGAGGGTAAGCAGGACGCCCCGTGACGGCAGGCTCCACGCCCGCAAAACCCAGTTCGCGAAGATCCAGCTCGTCCACGAACACATCGATGACCCGAACGGGATGATCGTCGTCTATATAGTCGTCCAGTCGTTCGGGAAACAACACACTCTGGGATCGATCAGCACCTTCGACGAATCGCTTCATGCAAGACTCCATCGACTGACTGGGTCTAGGATAGTGGCGCTGCGTTGCGGAGTGTTTTCACACAGCCTCGGTCGGAAGCAGATACTCACTACCAATGGAATAGACGAACGTCCATTTATTGGCTTCGGTAGAGTCTGAAATCGGGAGGTGTAGTCAGACTCACAACCACTGGATGGCTGCCCCACAATTCAGGGTAGGCCGCCGCTATCCTCGGCAAAAAGACCCGGTGATAGTCGTAAATGCGGAAATTGACTGTATACCTTGGCATTCCCACCTGAGAGATTGGCAGCCCTGGCCGGTAGCTGGGATCCAGCGCCATTACCACGGTTATATCGCCCACATAATTGATTTTTCCCGCGGCGATATCGAAATGCATGGGCCCGCCTCCCAATGGATCGTTATAGGACCCTATATGAAAGTCCTTCCATCGGTATGTACCTGCAGGAAGCGGGATTACGAGAAAGGTCTCCGCGGTATGCAATTCAATGGGAGTGCCTACGTCGGAACCATCATCGAGGCTGGCCACTGAAATGGTCGTCTTGAGATACCCGCTTTGTGCAAGGTACGGAATTGCCAAGCGGGCAACCAAGACGCCCTTCCCTTGCGCCAACATAACTGTGTCTTTCATCTGCGGATCGCTTGCGCAGCCCGCTAGCGCGGCAACAAACAGCAAGACCAGCAATACTCTTTGAACAGTCATCGCTTTCCCCCTTGATTGGAAACCTACGCTATGCCCCCGCATAGCGTCGCACTAAGTATTTCTGTCGATCGAAGTCACTGCTTCGGTCGGAGCGTCCGCTATGAGGAAGCGGACACTTCACATTTCGTTGTAATCAGTTCGGCCGTCGGTCGATTCCAGATTTTTGGCCCCGTTTCATCACCACATAACCCAGGAGGGCCGCGAGGGCGACTGCCATGTATGGCAAGCCGCCGCGAAGACTTCCGCCCTCCCATCTGTATTGAGAATATCCGGCAATACGCATGATGATTGGATACGTGCCTGCAAAAACAAACGAACTAAACAACAGCAAGTATCCCCAAGGCTTATTTAGCATTACTGCTACACCAGAAGCGGCGATAGAACATCCAATACCCAATAGAACTAGATTGACTAGACGCCAGTGGCTTGACCATTGCCCGGGTTTAAACACTGCACCGTGCAAAGCCTCTGTGCCCGAAAACTCGTTGTACACATGTGCCATCGCGTCCGTATGCAGCCACGCGCTCAATGCGAATGCGCCCACAATTAGTCCAAGGAGAACGAGTCCACGGCCAGCAACGCGATGGAACATTTCTTTAGCTCCTCGCAATGCCTAACAAAATCGTTATTTGCACGTTTATGAGTATGCCCGCTTTGGGTGAAAGCCGACATTGCCTCCCAGACTAAAATTTCGAGCTGTCCGATCCGCTTTCACTTCTATCAGGCCCCTCCACTTGACTCGCCGAACGCCCATGCGATCTACGGCGCCGCCACGGTTAAGCCGTACCTGATGGCACGTGCTTCGATACCTGGATCAAGCGCGTACGCGGCGGCCAGATCGGCGTTGCCCGCATCCGTCTGGCCGTTGCGGATTTTCGCTAAGCCAAGACCATAGCGCGACCACGCGGAACGCGGCATTTTCGCCACGGCCTGCTCGTAGGCCTTGATCGAATCGGGATAATGTCCCAGCCGCAACTGCACCAGGCCGAGACTATCGAGGTAGGCTGGATTTTCGCCGTCTCGCTTGATCGCCTTTCGACAATCGCGCAGCGCATCGTCGAGCATTTGATTGCTCAGACCGCGTGCCCAGCAGCGTTCGTTGAGCGCGGAGCCGAGCGTGGCGTCGTTGTCATGAAGGCGAATCCAATCGTCGAGCAGCGGTAGCGCCGCGGCGGGTTGATCAAGTTGGATGTACATGGCGGCGACCGAACGCGCCTGCGTTGATCCTGCAGGCACCAACGTGCTTGCCGCCGTCACGTCGGCTGCCGCACTCGTGCGGTCTTTGTGCATGATGTGGAGCCCGGCGCGCAGCAGCAAAGCTTCAAGGTTCTTCGGATCCAGGCTCAAGGATTTGTTGAGATCGGTGAGCGCCGCATCGGACTGTTTGTCCGCCCAGAGGCCTTTCGCGCGGGCAGCATAGTAATCGGCTTGATCGGGCGCCAAGCGGATCGCCTTGCTCAGATCGGCTATGGCAGCCTGCGGTTCGCCACGAGACAGATAAGCTTCACCACGCAGAGCGTAATCGGACGCGGTTTTGGGTGTTTCGTCGTCACTGTCCGCAGCGGTGCCAGCGTCAAGTTTATCGCTATCGCTCGGCGCTGCGGCGAAGGCAAACACGCGTCCGCCGTTGTAGGTGAAATAAGCCTTATGCCGACTGTTGGCAATGAACATATGATGGGCGAGGAGGTAATCCAGGCCGAGCAACATGTCGTTGTTGATGTCGCCAAGGCTCCCGTCAATAACCTGCACCTGACTATGCTGGATAGTTTCGGTGCCGACTGAGAATGAATCGACGCGCACAATCCACGTGTTGATCGACTTGGCACCGAAGCCTATAACGGCGTTGCTCCTCTTCACGTCCGGCGCGTTAAGGTCGATACCGGCTCGCTCGGCGGCGTGACGGGTTAGCAAGGTGGCATAGGCTCCCGAATCGAGCAGCGCTCGCACTTTCTTGCCGTTAATCGTTACGTCGATAAAGGTGCGTCGGTCGTTCTGGTTGTCGGAAGGGGCGAGATCGGCCATGAAATAATCGCGACCCGTGGACCAATATGCCAATGCCTGTTTATCGCAACCGTCCACCTTGAACAGACTCAATTTTCCATGCGCCATATCGATTTCCAGATCGGCGAAATCGAGCAGGTTGGCGCCTAGCAACCCGTAGCCTGCATCGGTACCGCCGACGAGAAAATCAATATTTTTGAGCGTCGTGCCGAGGATGCCGAATTCCTTCACGCGCGTGTACTGGGCATCTGCAACGCCTCCAATGCCGCTGATGCGAAAGCCAAATGGCAAAGCTCGCAGCTTGAGTCCCAGCGACGACGCGGCGGCATTCGACATGATGTTGAAAAAAGCCCCCGTGTCGAGGGCGAAGCGCGTGTCGCTCCCGTTGATCTTTACCATGGTCGTGGCGCGCCCGCCGTCCATTTCCACCGGCAACGTGCCGTAACGCACCAATTGGCAGCTGTCGGCCCAAGCCTGGCTTGCGAGCAAAATGCCGACGCCCAGACAGTTCAAACGCAACATCCTTATTGCCAAAGTGTTGGCGACGACGCGTATCGCACTCATCCTATTTTCCCCCTGAGAAATATGGAGCTCATGCCTCTAAGTTGTCTACGGTGCGACCGCTTGAAAGAGCGCCACATGTGCAACATTTATGAAGCGCGTTGGAGTGGAGTTACTTTTTATTCGCCACCGTAGTGGGTGCACATGTCGCGACTGATAGCTGCGGAGAACAACGCGCAGACGATGTGCCGCCTGCGCGTTGTCGTGCCCGTGCACTTGCATCGACGTTTACTTGCGCGGCGCGATGATCTCGCTCAAGTAATCGGGCGTACCTTCGACGCGCACCAAGTGCGGGTATTGCAGGCCGCCGTGATAATCCACCGACACCGTGCGATAGCCACCCTGATACTTCAGCAATAGCTGGATCGGCGCCTTGCGGCTTTTGGCCGCCGTAATCGCGCTCTTCAGCACATCGCTGGAGTAGGTTTGCCCGTTCACCGCAACCAGCGCGGCGCCCGTGCTGATGCCGGCCTTGAATGCCGGTCCGTCCCAGCGCACGTCATTCACCTTCCCCTCGTCATTCACCGTCAGGCCGATCGACCAGGCAAAGTTGTACATATGGCGGGATGATTGCGGCCGGCTGTTGTATTGCTTCTCGTACGCGCTTTCCTGATCGGTATAGACCAGCTTCCAGCCGGTCGCCGCGATGCCGTTCTGCAGCGGAGGATTGAGGGCGTCGATGCGCGCGCGCAAAAAACTCGCCCAGTCGTACTTGGCTACGCCGT
This sequence comes from Lysobacterales bacterium, assembly GCA_015655335.1. Lineage (GTDB taxonomy): Bacteria > Pseudomonadota > Gammaproteobacteria > Xanthomonadales > Rhodanobacteraceae > Dyella_B. The sequence goes on from JAATFF010000035.1 coordinate 4,858, forward strand.
TCAGCGTCGCCACCACGTCGTCAAAGGTGTAGGTCTTGGTGACGTAGCTGCCGTCGTCGACACCGAAGAATGCGTGCGCGAAGTCGTCCAGCGATTTTTGGTCGTGTGTCAGGGCGCGTAGCTTGGCGTCCACCTCCAGCCACATCATCTGGCCGCCGCTGTAGTAGTCCTCGCTCATCTGCCAGCTGCGATACGGCAAGCCCGAGCGACGGGCAGCGGTGGGATCGTTGGTGGTGTCTTCCAGCGTGCGCCATTGGAAACCTTCGCGATTGCGATCGTAGTTGGCCGCCACCATGGCCAATCCGTCGAGGAACTGCTGCGGCGTCCACATGCCGGAGCGCGCGGTCAGCACGAAACCCCAGTACTGCGTCTGCCCTTCGTACACCCACAGCAGCGAATCGCCCATCGGCACGTTGAAGTTGGGCGTCCACAAATCGGCCGGACGACGGAATTTGCCGTTCCACGAATGCGTGTATTCGTGTGCCAGCAAGTCGCGGTCGGGGGCGCCGTCATTCCAAGCGGTGAAGTAGTCGGTGCCCAGGCCGTCTTCGCTCGACTGATGGTGCTCCGTGCCGTTGCCGCCCAAAACATCCGAAAGCGAGAACAAGAAGTCATAGTGATCGTAGTGGTGCGAGCCGAACAGTTTCACTGCCTGCGTCACCAGCGCGCGGTGCACCTTCACTTGCTCGGGCGTCATCTCCAGATACTTCGGCGCGTCGGCGACGATGTCCAGGTGCACCGGCGCATCGCCGCCCGGATTGAGATCGACGCGCTTGAAATACTGGCCCGCATAGATCGGCGAATCGACCAGGTTGTTGAGCGTCACTGGCTTGAAGGTGGTGGTGTCGCCGGACTGCGAAGCCGTTTCCAGTGCGGTGCCCAGCTGCCAACCGTGCGGCAGCGTTACGCTCGGCGCGAAAGTGATATCCCGCGAAAAGTAGCCTGCCGGATACAGCGCCACCTTGCTCCATTCCATGTCCATCATGCGATCGGTGATTTCGAATCCTTCGCTGTCGGTGCGGCCGGACATGTACTGGAATGTCGCATCGACCGTGGAGACGTCCGTGGGCACGTCGAGGTGAAATGCATATACGTTGTATTTGTCGCGCTTCCACATCAACGGCTTGCCATTGGCACTGAGCTTGAGACCGGCCAGCATGGCGATCGGGCCGGTCGGCGAGTGATCGCCGGGAATCCACTCGGGATACAGCAGCGTCAACGCGCCGGCCTTTACCGGAATGGTTTCATGCACGCGGAAGATGCCTTGCGCCGTGTCATTGGCATCGACATGAAGCATCACCGTACCTGCGTACGGCGTGTCCTGCGGCGGCGGCACATCGTCGGTGTGGACTTGCTGCGCACCGACGGTACCGGCCACGAGCGCCATAGCTACAGCCAAAGTGAGGCGCGAAAACTTACGACGCAGGACAACCGGCGAAGCGGCGATAAAGACACGGGACATGGGGACTCCGACAAGCGAGTGGGCAATCCCGCAACTTAACACCACAGGTGCTGGGTGAGGCTAGAGGGGCGACGGTGTTTTTGTTCGCCAAGAGTGTCTGTTGCGGGCGGAAAGTGCGCATCCGTGCGGGCACATGGTGCAAGGCATGCCGATCGGTGTTTCTCCCGGGTGCACGGGTAGGTCGAACCCGGCTAATCCACGTACGCAGGCTTAGTTCCCGAACAAAGGCCTTCGCTATGGCTTGGTACCGTCAGAGACCGCCGCAACACGCCAGCTCTCCAACAAAGTGCGCGTCTGCGCTAACACCGTAGTTTTAAGCAACGCCCCTTTCGCCGCATCGATTTCTTTCCATCCAAGCAGATTGAGGCAGGCGCCTGGCGGGTGATAGAACGGCATGATCTGGCCTTTCAGCGTGAGCAGCCGAATGCGGGTTATCGGATCGTCGGGGCGGGTGCCCGCGATGCGCGAAAGCAGCGTCAGCGTCAGTTTATTGAGCGGCTGCTTGAGCCTCTGATGCAGTAATTTGGACGCGACATGCGGTTGTTCGCCATCGAGTTCGCGCATCACGAAAAGACGTCTATTCGAAGCCTGCGGCCGCAGGAGCACGCAATCCAGTGTCACGCCCTGGATACCGAGGAACGCCTCGATCAGTGCGTCCACGCTGCCATCGCTCTTCACGACCTCGGTGGCATGACGCATGGCCGGCACGAAGCTGGCCTTGAGCTCGTTCGCGATGCACTCGGCGCAAGCCTGGTAAACGCCTTCCTTGTTTTCGAAGTAGTACTGCAACGCCGGCGCATTGACGCCGGCGGCGGCGGCGATGTCGCGCGTCGAGGCTCCGGCAAAACCGTGCTGGCCAAATAGCTGTATGGCCGCGTCGATGATTCGCTGGCGCGTTTCGTCGCCGCGTGCGTAACCGCCAGCCGACGGACGACGGGCGCGCTTGGTTTGATTCATGCCTAGGCTCTCCTAGAAGGCTCTCTTCTGCCTACCGTCATCACTGATGGCATTTGACAAATGTATTCCAATCGGAATAAATATTCCACTTGGAATAATTTCGGACGATCAGGCATGCCCTCTCCTACTGGATCTGCATCAGGCGATGCATCGAAAGATTCGGCCGCCAAACCGGCGCGCCGGTCGAAAGTACGGCAGTTCCTGCTGCCAGTGGGCGTTGTCGTGCTCATCGCAGCCGTTATCGCCCTGGCGTATTGGTGGGTGGTCGGCCGCTTTATGCAAAGCACGGATGACGCGTACCTGCAGGCGGACAGCGTCACGATTGCGCCCAAGATCAGTGGTTACGTCACCGATGTGTACGTCGGCGACAACGTCGCGGTGAAGGCCGGCGACCCTTTGGTGCGCCTGGATAACCGCCAGTATCAGGCGGCTCTGAATCAGGCCCAGGCGACGGTCGATGCCCGCCAGGCGGATATCTTGCGTGCGCAAGCGGGCATTCAACAGCAACGCGCCGCTATCGAACAAGCCAAGGCGCAGCAGCTGGCCGCGCAAATCAGCAGCCGTCATGCCGATGACGAAGTGCGTCGCTACGGACCGTTGGCAACCACCGGTGCCGAAAGCGGCGATCAGCTATCGGTGCTGGTCAGCAACCGCGATCAGGCCCGCGCGACTTTGGCCGCGGACACCGCGGCGGTCGATCAGGCGCAGGCGAAAATTGCCGATTTGACCGCCCAGATCGCGCAGGCACGCGCGCAACTGGAAGCGGCGCAGGCCTCCGCACAGCAGTCGCGACTTGATCTGCAAGATACGGTGGTCCGCAGCACGCTGGCCGGCCGCGTGGGTGATCGCACGGTACGCGTGGGGCAGTACGCGCAGCCGGGCACGCGGATGATGACGGTCGTGCCGGTGCAAAGCGTTTACCTCACCGCCAACTTCAAGGAAACGCAGATTGGCCAGATGCGCGCAGGCCAGCACGCGAGCGTGCATGTCGATGCGCTGCCCGATGCGGATCTGCACGGCGTGGTCGACAGCTTCGCACCGGGCACCGGCTCACAGTTCGCGCTACTGCCGCCGGAAAACGCCACGGGCAACTTCACCAAGATCGTGCAGCGCGTGCCGGTGCGTATCCGCGTCGATACCGATGACCAGGCCCGCAAGCTGCTCGTCCCCGGGTTATCGGTAACGGTAGACGTCGACACACGTTCCGCACACGACGACTCGCAGCACGCGCCTGCGGACAACCACCATGGCTGAGACAACCGCCATACCGGCCCACTATCCGGAACGCGCCAGCGTCGCGGACTGGATCGCCGTGGCGGCGGGTTCGCTCGGCGCGCTGATGGCGACGCTCGATATCTCCATCACCAACTCGGCGCTACCGCAGATCCAGGGTGAAATCGGCGCCACCGGCACCGAGGGCACGTGGATTTCCACCGGCTACCTGATGTCGGAAATCGTGATCATCCCGCTCGCCGCGTGGCTGACTCGCGTATTTGGCCTGCGCAACTTTTTGCTCAGCTGCGCCGTGCTGTTCATCTTGTTCTCGATGATGTGCGGCCTCTCGCACACGTTGATGGCGATGATCATCGGCCGCATCGGCCAGGGACTCACTGGTGGTGCGATGATTCCTACCGCGCAGACCATCATCCGCAGCCGCTTGCCGATGTCGCAGTTGCCGATCGGCATGACCGCATTCGGCCTGATCGTGTTGCTTGGGCCTTTGCTGGGTCCGGTATTGGGTGGCTGGCTTACCGAAAATATCAGTTGGGCGTGGTGCTTCTTCATCAATCTGCCCGTCTGTATTGGTCTTATTACGTTGCTGCTGGTCGGTTTGCCGTCAGACCGGCCACACTGGGAAGCACTGCGGCAGGCCGATTGGCTGGGCATCGTTGGACTGTCGGTCGGACTCAGTTCGTTGACCGTGGTGCTGGAGGAAGGTCAACGCGAACGTTGGTTCGAATCCAACATGATCATATGGCTCAGCCTGCTGTCGCTGTTCGGCATGGTGTTGATCGCCATTTCGCAATTCACCGCGAAGAAACCGGTGATGCGCCTGAGCCTGCTTAGCAATCCGCGTTATGCCAGCGTCATCTTCATCGTGCTGGTCGTGGGTGCGGCGCTGTATGGCGTGATCTATCTGATTCCGCAGTTTCTCGGCTTGATCTCCGGCTACAACGCCGAACAATCTGGCTGGGTGATGCTGGTATCGGGCGTGCCTGCTTTCATGATGATGCCGATTCTGCCGCGCCTGCTTGGCAGGGTCGATTTTCGCATTTTGGTCATCACCGGCCTGCTGTGTTTCGTGGTGAGCTGCATGCTGGATATTCATCTGACGGCGCAAAGCGTCGGCCACGATTTTTTCTGGTCGCAGCTGATTCGCGGTGCAGGTCAGATGTTGGCGATGATGCCGTTGAACCAGGCGTCGATGGCGGCAGTGTCGCGCGAGGAATCGGGCGATGCGGCCGGCATCTACAACATGGCGCGCAATCTTGGCGGCTCTATCGGCCTGGCCATCATTGGTACGGTCATCGATCGGCGCAACACGTTTCATGTGGCGACCATCCGCGAGTCGCTGACCGCCAATTCGGTGCTGGGCCAGGACCGCATCGCCGCCAACGCGGCAAGCTGGTTCGCGCAAACCGGCGACATGGCGTATTCGCGGATGCGCGCACTCGGCCAGCTTGCCGGGCAGATCCAGCAGCAGGCGATGGTGATCACCTATTCGGAAGTTTTCTACGTGCTAGGGATCGCCTTGTTGTGCTGCGTGCCGCTTGCATTGTTGCTGAAGACGCCGCGCTATCACGCGCCGCCGGCCGCCGGCCACTAAGGATTTTTGTCATGCCTACGACCGCTTCTTGTTCTTCACGCGTCCTGTCGCTCGCGCTGTTTACCGCGATCGTGGCGCTTTCGGGCTGCACTGTCGGCCCCGATTATCACGGTGCGCCCGATGTAGCGACCGGCGCCAGTCACTCGAATAGTTTTGTGCGCACACCCGCCGTCGGCGTCTCGCCGACGCATGCGCCGAGCCGCTGGTGGAGTACGCTCGGCGACCCACAATTGGATGCGCTGATCGACGCGGCGCTTGCACATAACCCAGACCTTCACGCCGCGCAGGCACGTCTGCGCGAGTCGCGTGCGCAGCTGCAAAAGCAGCAGGCCGATGCCCGGCCGACGGTCTCCGGCGATGCGGCAGCGCTGCGTATGCGGGAGCCGGACTTATCCGGTCTGCAAACATCGCAATCCTCCAGCAACACACAAACGAACTCGTCGACCAGTCCGTCTGGAGGGCGCGGTCCGCTGCAATTTTATACGGCCGGCTTCGATGCTTCGTGGGAAATCGATCTGTTTGGTGGAACGCGTCGCGCCATCGAGTCCGCATCCGCGCAAGCGGAAGCCGTCGATGCCGATCTCGCCGACACGCAGGTATCGCTGGCCGCTGAAGTGGCACAGGCCTATATCGGTCTGCGCGATCAACAACGACGTCTCGCCTTGGCCAATCAATCGGCCGAACTCGAACAACAGACGCTCACCTTGATCCGGCAGCGCCGCGCACGCGGTGTGGGCACCGACGCGGATGTCGAGCGTCAATCCACCCAGGTCGAAAGCACTCGCGCTACGTTGATTCCGCTCGACGAACAGATCACCGAATCGCTGGACCAGCTCGCCGTACTCACCGGTCAGGCGCCCGGCGCCCTCGACAGTGAATTGTCGGCCCCGGTGCCTTTGCCGACATTGCCGGCCAGCGTGCCCATCGACGATCCTGCGACGATGCTGAAGCAGCGACCGGATATCCGCGCCGCCGAACGTCGACTTGCCTCGAGCAATGCGCAGATCGGCCAACACACCGCCGATTTGTTTCCCAAGGTGACGATGCTGGGTTTCATCGGTTCGAACGCCGCCGACCCTGGACATCTGACGCGGAAAAGCGCACTCACCTGGCTGGGTGCGCCGTATCTGCAATGGAATGTCTTCGACTTCGGACGTACACGCAGCGACATTCATCAGGCAGAAGCGAGTCGCGACGAAGCGATCGATCGCTATACACAGACCGTTCTCGCCGCATTGCAAGATGCCAACAATGCACTTTCACGCTACGGCCACCAACGCGACAGCGTAGCGCGCTTGCAAAAGATCGAGGCGTCTGCCGATCGCTCTGCGACGTTGATGCGCCAACGCTACGATGCCGGCGCGTCGTCGCTGATCGATCTGCTCGATACGCAGCGCACGCAGTTCAGTGCGCAGCAGAATCTTGTCGAAGGACAAGCGGATTTGCTGAAGGACTTCGTATCGCTACAGAAGAGCATGGGACTGGGCTGGATGGCCGAGCCGCGCTGACCGACCTGGCAGCCCTTTGCGCATGACACCGCAACAACGATGCGGTTGAACGGGTACAGTTGACGCTTCCATCAACGGATACGGCAACAGGTGCGGAGCGCATGGGAAAAGGGTTCGTGGTGAAACGAATCGTGCTGTGTCTGCTGACCGGCATGATGGGATGCGCGCAAGGTGTCTGTGCGGCCGAATTGTCCGCCCAGATCGCTAACGCTGCATCGGTGGCGCAACGCCCTTTAGATCAACCTCAGCCGCCGTCCGGTCCGGGGCCAAGCGCGGAAACCGTAAAGACGTGGCAGGATCGCAAGTTCGGCATGTTCATTCACTTCGGCCTGTATTCCTTGGCAGGCGGCATGTGGAATGGTCAGCGCGTGAACAACGGCTATAGCGAGCAGATTCTCGCCAATGCGCCGGTACCGCCCCATGAATACGAAGCCTTGGCAACGCGCTTCGATCCGGTGAATTTCGACGCCGATGCGATGGTTGCTCTCGCCAAAGCGGCGGGCATGAAGTTCATTGTCATCACAGCCAAGCACCACGACGGGTTCAATCTGTTTCAGACCGCGCAAACGCCATACAACGCGGTCGATGGCACGCCATATCACAAAGACATCGTCAAAGAGCTTGCCGAAGCGTGTGCGCGCGGCGGGCTGAAATTCGGTGTCTATTATTCGACGATCGACTGGCATCACCCGGGCGGCAACACGTATATCGAAGGCAACAGCAATCCGATCACGCCGGCCCAGGAAGCATTCAATGTCGCTCAGCTCAAGGAGTTAACGAGCCACTACGGCCCCATTGCCGAGATCTGGTTCGATATGGGCAAGCCCACGCCAGCGCAAAGCGCCCACTTCGCGCAAACCGTGCATGCACTGCAACCGCAAACCATGATTTCCGGACGTGTTTGGAATTATCGCGGCGACTTCGCCGTCATGGGCGATAACGGCGAGCCCGATGTATCGGTGGAACTGCCTTGGCAAGCGCCGGCGTCGATGTTTCCCGAGACGTGGGGCTATCGCTCGTGGCAAGCGAGAACGGATGTAGCGGGCAAGATCCGCGAGAACATCACGCGACTGGTTCGCGTCGTCAGCCAAGGCGGCAACTACATTCTCAATATCGGCCCGGAGGGAGATGGCTCCGTGGTGCCTTACGAAGCGCAGGTACTGCATGGCATCGGGATGTGGCTGCGGCTAAACGGCGAGGCCATCTATGGCACGCGCAAACAACCGTTCGCAGCGCTGGACTTTGGTTATGCAACGGTCGGATCCCATGCGATCTATGTGTTCGTCGCCAAACTGCCGCCGGATCATCAGCTTCACCTACCCGGCCTGACCGACACCGCGTTGGGCCGCCCTTATCGACTTGGTTCGCCCGATGTCACGGTGGTAGTCCAGCACGATGCCGATGGCGTACGCATCCCGTTGGATCATTTACTCCATGCGCCAGCGATGGACTCCGGCAGCGCCGACGTGGCTGCGTTCATGCCCGTCATCGTGCTGCCTTTCAAAGGTCCGCTACATGTGCGCCCTCGGACTATCGCTGCGGCGCCCGATGGCAACTTTCACTTGCAACCGGCGCAAGCTGAGCACTATCTCAACTACAACGGCGAAGGCTACGAAGATCCTGCCACACTCTACAAGCTGGCATGGCAGATCGATGCGAAAGCTAACGATTACACCATCACCGTCAACTACGAGCCTTCGCCCCACTCCGCTCAGATGGATCTATGGGTCGATGGGCAACGTTACCGCCTGAATTTGGCGCACACTGCTGCGGATGAACGGAGGACCGCCAGCCTCACGATTCAGGTGCACCGAAATCGCGCGGCGCATCCGTATGCGATGCAACTGGAACTGACGCCGCCATCGCCATTCATACAAGGCAGCCCACTTCCGGTGACCGTGCGTTCCGTAGATTTATCGTCAACGCGGTGAGTAGTGAAAGCGTCGCCCTCTATGCAAACGATAACGAGGCTTAAACCGAAACCGGCCAAGAGCGATACACCGCCATAAGAGACTGACAAAAACTAAACGCTATGTGAACTTCTGTTGGCCCACATTGCACGTATGGGGCTTCGCCGGCTCGCAATGACAGGTTGGACGCTGATGCGCATCGCAAACTTGACCAGTGTCATGATGGTTTCATTGGCAATCATGTGGCTCACGCTAACGCCCCATGTCGCATGCGCATCCGATGGCGAGGCTCTTGATGCGGAAGAGCAGGCGTTTCTGATGCGAGCCATGTCCGACAACGCGGTGCAGTTGGCGATGGCCAAACTCGCGCTGACGAAATCGAGAAATTCGCAAGTTATCGAATTGGCCAACACGATCATCAACGAGCGCACGGCACTGGATCAGCAGCTTGCCGTGCTTGCTGCCGGTTCCATCGATCGCACTGCTTTACAGCGCGACGCGGCGAGCAGCCCGAGAATCGCCACATTGCAGTCCTTGAACGGCGACGCGTTCGATCGAACTTTCGCTGGGCTGTTGGTACGCGATCACTGTCAAATCATTTCCGCTTATGAAACGGTGAAAGTCACGTCGACCGATGCGCAACTGAAGACCGTGGCGCGTGATGCCGTGCCGGCATTGCAAGGCAATCTGACGGTAGCGCTGGCCTTTCTCAAATCCGGAAGCTGGAAATCCGCTGTCCGCCAGGACGCGCTGACAAGCACGGACGCCCATGCGTCGTCGAAAATGCCGGTCTATTGGGAATCCATTTCGATCGTCGCGGCACCTTGGTGACATCGCACCTGTCGACGTATCGATAGTGGCGCGAGATAAAACGCCCAAGGCGGGGACCGCCGCCTTCTGCCGTCGCAGAAAGCTCACGTTTTCCCCCGCCCTCGCCCTTTCATCGGATCGAAGCCTTCCGAGATCCGGTGTGCCGCGGGTGTATTCGTCGACATCTTCTTCACGGTGTGGCGTGCGCATAAGCGCTCCGCATGCCTTTTCTTTCAATGAATACGTATGCATACGCTGGTTGCTGCACCGCGATGCTTCCTACTATGCGCCGCACTATCTGCCGCATAGCCCACATCGATAGGGGATCAAACGGGCTTTCCACGCAACGGCGATAGCGCAGGTTGTTACGCCTGCCATGCACGATTTCAGGGATTTTGCACACACCGCTGTTGCACCTCTTCATCCACAAAGCAAGATGGAGGCAGACCCGAATGAAGTGTCCAAAGATTCTCGCCGCCCTGCTGGTTTTCGCCAGCTTGGTCGGAGCACCTCTCATGCCGGCCCATGCGGCCATCGACAGCATGAGCCTTGGCGCAAGCTATAACTCGCAGGACACACAGATCACCTTCCGCGTTTATTCGTCGCAAGCGACGCGCATGGTGCTCTATCTGTATGCGAGCGGTTATGGCGCGCAGGAATCGGCCACCTATGCGTTGAGTTCGGTCGGCAACGGGGTCTGGCAGGTGGTCGTTCCTGTTTCCTCCATTCAAGCCGCGGGCATTACGGGCGCGATCTATTACGGCTATCGTGCGTGGGGTCCGAATTGGCCGTACAGCGCAAGTTGGACGAAGGGCTCGTCGACAGGATTCATCTCCGACGTCGATGCCAACGGCAACCGTTTCAATCCGAACAAACTTCTGCTCGATCCTTACGCGCGAGAAATCAGCCAGGATCCGCTCAACACATCGAATCAGAACGCGGATATCTTCGCCTCCGGCGCGAACTATCGCGATACCGATAGCGGCATCTATGCGCCCAAGGGCATCGTGCTGGCGTCAAGCAGCCAGAGCACTGGCACCAAACCTACCCGCGCGCAAAAGGACGACGTCATCTACGAGGTGAATGTTCGCGGCCTGACCAAGCAGGATCCGAGCATCGCCGCTGCCTATCAAGGCACTTACTACGGCGCCGGCCTTAAAGCGAGCTATCTCGCGAGCCTGGGCGTCACGGCCGTTGAATTTTTGCCGGTACAAGAAACGCAAAACGATGCGAACGATGTCGTTCCCGATTCCGATGCCAACCAGAATTACTGGGGCTACATGACCGAGGACTACTTCGCGCCGGATCGCCATTACGCGTACAACAAAGCGGCGGGTGGACCGACCGCCGAGTTCCAGGCGATGGTGCAGGCTTTCCACAACGCCGGCATCAAGGTGTACATGGACGTGGTCTACAACCATACCGCCGAAGGCGGCACGTGGACCAGCACCGATCCCACCACGGCGACCATCGATTCCTGGCGCGGCCTCGATAATGCGACGTACTACGAGCTCGATTCCACGAATCAATATTTCTACGACAACACCGGCACGGGCGCCAATTTCAATACGTACAATCCCGTCGCCCAGAATTTGATCGTCGACTCGCTCGCATATTGGTCGAACACGATGGGCGTAGATGGATTCCGTTTCGATCTGGCTTCCGTGCTCGCTAACAGTTGCTTGAACGGCGCCGCTAAATCCGGCGCACCCAATTGCCCGAACGGTGGCTACAACTTCGACGCGGCCGATTCGAACGTCGCGATCAATCGCATCTTGAAGGAATTCACCGTACGTCCTGCCGCAGGCGGTAGCGGGCTGGATCTGTTTGCCGAACCGTGGGCGATTGGCGGCAATTCGTATCAGCTAGGCAGCTTTCCCGTGGGTTGGTCGGAATGGAATGGTGAGTTTCGCGATAGCCTTCGCCAGGCGCAAAACGAACTCGGCAACACGACGATCTACATCACCCAGGACGCCAATGATTTCTCTGGCTCGTCCAACTTGTTCCAAGCCAACGGACGCTCGCCGTGGAACTCCACCAACCTTATCGATATCCATGATGGCATGACGCTTAACGACGTCTATGCCTGCAACGGTGCCAACAACAATCAAGCATGGCCTTACGGGCCGTCCGACGGAGGCACCACGACAAATTACAGTTGGGATCAGGGCATGTCGGCGGGCACCGGCACCGCTTACGACCAGCGTCGTGCCGCACGCACGGGCCTGGCGTTCGTGATGTTATCGGCGGGTACACCGATCATGCAGGGCGGCGACGAATACTTGCGTACGCTTCAATGCAACAACAACGCATACAACCTCGACTCGACCGCCAACTGGCTGAACTACAGCTGGAACACCAACCAGTCGAACTTCTATAACTTCGCGCAGCGGTTGATCGCGTTCCGTCTCGCGCATCCGGCGTTGCGCCCGGCAACCTGGTACAGCGCGAGCCAAGTGGTGTGGTACGAACCTAGCGGCGCCGTGGCTACGAGCAGTTATTGGAACAACACCAGCAACTATGCCCTCGCCTATACGGTCGATGGTGCGCCGTTCGGCGATGCCAACTCCATCTACATCGCTTACAACGGTTGGTCTGGCGCCGTTACTTTCACACTTCCGCCACCACCGACCGGCACGAATTGGTACCGCGTGACGGATACCTGCAATTGGAATGACGGACCCAACACCTTCGTTACGCCCGGTAGCGAATCCGTGATCGGTGGCGGCGGCACGACCTATAGTCAGTGCGGGCAATCGTTGCTGCTGCTGATTTCAAAGTGATCGACTGAGGATAGGATAGAAGTCGTCGGGCCTGCTGGTCGCTCGACGACTTTTGTCTCTTATCGAGGCCATCCGGCTTGCCTGCGCCAAGCCGATGATCTCGAACAGCGGCAATGTGCGTCGGCGCGGCTTTCAATCCGCAGCATATAAACAACTAGCGCGGGACACGCAGCGCCGAATCGCGCAGTGCAGCCTCGTGCTGAAGCTCATCGTGCGTGGCGATATCGGCCATGTCCTGCGCGCTGTGATTCGGGCGATGCATGGCGCCCGGGGACGCAGGGATGTCCGAACCTCCATCCTTGGTAATGCTGACATCGGCAGCGGGCTTGGTGGTCATGCTCGGTTCCCAGGTGTTTTACCTATTTCCGCATGAGTCTCACTTGCGCGCAAGCTGCTCCGTCGACCAACCACCGCCCATGGCGCGGATCAGTTGTACGCTCGCGCGCAGACGCTGGGTATCCAGCTGCAGCAAGCCGCGCTGTTCTTGCAGCGCTACGGTCTGCGCCTGCACAACATCGAGGTAGCTCACTGCACCGTGCTTGTACTGCGTCATCGACAGGTCCAGTGCGTGTTGCGCGGCATCGGAGGCGTCTTTCTGATTGGTGCTGGCCGTGCCCAGGTTGTCGAGCAGCGCAAGGTTGTCCTGCACTTGGCGGAACGCACCGAGCACGACACCGCGATAGGTGGCACCGGCTTCATCGGTCTTGGCCTTGGCCGCTTCGATGGTGGCTTTGCGATAGCCGCCGTCGAATACATCCAGCGCCAGTTCCGGACCCAGCGTCCAGACACGGTTCGGTGCGGTGATCAGGTTGGCCCATTTGCTGCTCTGGAATCCACCTTGCGCCGCGAGCGTGAGCGAGGGGAACCACGCCGCGCGCGCCACACCGATACCTGCATTGTCCGCCGCGACACGGCGCTCAGCGGCGGCCACATCCGGACGGCGTTGCAACAACGTTGACGGCATGCCAACAGGCACCACCGGCAGCGGAATCGCCACTGTCTGCACCGGCAGACTGAAATTGGCGGCGTTTTCGCCCACCAGTACCGCGATGGTGTCTTGCATCAGCACACGTTGCGCCACGGTTTGCGACCATTGCGAACGCGCGTCCGAGAGCTGCGTTTGCGCACGCGATACATCCAGACCGGAAACAATGCCGCCGGCATGCAGCGTTTGTGTCAGCTTTAGTGCCCTTTCATAGGCCTGGATGGTTTGCTGCAAGAGTGCAATTTGTTGGTCGAGCCCACGCAATTGCATGTAGCTGTCGGCAAGTTCGGCCTGAAGACTCAATTGAGCGGAAGCGAGATCCGCCTTTGCGGCCAGAGCGTTGTCGCGACCTTCGGCGACGGTATTGCGGACGCTGCCCCACAGATCGACTTCGTAGCTGCCCTGCAGACCGGCGTTGTAGCTGTTGTAGACATCGCCTGCATTGGCATCGCGCAGCGGTGCGGTGGTGGATTGTCGTTGTCGCGTGCCTGCAGCACCTGCACCGATTTGCGGGAAAAGTTCCGAATGCGCCTCGGCGCTGAAAGCTTGCGCCTGCGTGTAATGCGCCAGTGCAGCGGCTAACGTCGCGTTGCTTGCAAGTAACTTAGTCTGCAGCTGATCGAGCTGGGCATCGCCATAGAGCTGCCACCAGTTATCGCGCGGCAACTGATCGGACGGCTGCGCGGTCACCCATGGTCCCATTTCCCGATAGGCTTGCGCTTCGGGCGTTGCGGGCGCCTTGTAGGCCGGCGCCAACGAGCAACCGCTCAATGCAACAGCGATAACTAGAGAGAGCGTTAACTCAAGCTTTTTCATGTGGCTTGACCGTTGTGTCTTCGCTGGCGATCTTCACGGCGTCACCATCCTTGATACCGTCCGGCGGGCTGTCGATTACGCGATCGCCAGCGCTGAGCCCGGAGCCGATTTCAACGGTCTTGCCGTAGTCGTACAGGATGCTCACCTTCTTGAAGGCGACTTTGTCGCCCTCGCCCACCGTGGCAACGCGCAAACCGGCGTTATCGAAAATCAACGAGCTGGCGGGCACACGTAGCGCAGCGGCATCGACAGGTAAGCTGAAATGCACATGAGCGAAACTGCCGGGCATCAACTTGCTGTCGGTATTGTCGACCAGCAGCTGCACCAACGTCGTGCCGGAATTGGCAGTGACGGCGTTGGAGGTGGCGACGACTTGGGCATGGAATTCTCGTCCCGGATACGCCGGCACCACCAATACCGGGCTGCTGCCGGAGCGAATCGAAGGACCGTAGCTCTGTGGTACCTGCACGTATACGCGTAATTTGTGGATGTCCGACACAACGAACAATTCGGGGCCCGTGCCGCCACCGGCATTGATCAAGGCACCGACGTCGGTATCGCGCGCGGTGACCACACCATCGAACGGAGCCACGATGCGGGCAAACGCCTTGGTCGCAACAAGACGATCGACATTCGCCTGGGCGGCATTCATCAAAGCGACCTTAGCGGCGTAATCGCCCGTGCGCTGATCCACGTCCTGCTGCGCGACCGAATCGCTTGCCACCATCGCTTGCCAACGCTTGGCGGTGATGCCGGCCAACTCCGCATTCGCTTTGGCGCTGGCCAGATCGGCGCGCGCCTGCAGCAATTGCTGGTCGATTTCCGGCGTGTAGATTTCGCCAAGCAGCTCACCGGCTTTCACCGGAGCGCCGATGTCCGTCTTCCACTCTTTCAGATAACCGCTGACTTGTGCGTAGATCGGTGCACGGATGAACGCTTCCAGGCGACCGGGAAGATCCAGCACGGGACCGTTTTTGCCAGGCTCCGGCGCGATCACGCTGACCGTTGGCACTGCCTGTTCGACTGTCCAGGTTTTCAGGCTGCTTGCCTGCGTCGCGCGTGTGACCAAACCGATCACCACGACAGCGACCAGCACGACGGCAACGACGAGTCCGGTCAGGCGCAGTCCGCGCTTGGACGGCTTTTGGGTGGAATGAGTAATAGTTGCTTCAGACGACATAGCTGGGTTCTCCGGAAGCATCGGCTTCTTTCGGGGCATGGCTGTGACGCGCATGGACGATGCTGAACACCACGGGCACAAACAGCAGCGTGGCGCAGGTAGCAAAAATAAGACCGCCGATCACGGCGCGACCGAGCGGTGCATTCTGTTCGCCGCCCTCGCCCAGGCCCAATGCCATCGGCGCCATACCGATGATCATCGCCAGCGCGGTCATGCAAACAGGACGGAAACGGGTGAAGCCGGCTTCGAGTGCGGCCAGCGTGGCATCGCCGTGCTCAGCCAAACGTTCGCGACAGAAACTGACGACCAGAATCGAGTTGGCGGTGGCCACACCCATGCACATGATCGCGCCGGTCAAGGCAGGCACCGACAATGGCGTATGCGTTGCGAACAATATCCATACAATGCCAGCGAGCGCAGCGGGCAACGCCGTGATGATGACGAACGGATCGCTCCACGACTGGAAGTTCACCACAATCAGCAGATAGATCAGCACCACCGCGCCCAGCAGACCGAACAGCAAGCCTGAGAACGCGCTGTTCATCGTTTGCACCTGACCGAGCAGCACCACATGCGAACCCTTGGGTTGCCGATCGGCGGTGCTATCGATGACCTTCTGTACATCGGCCGCGACAGCGCCCAGGTCGCGGCCTTGTGTCGCCGCGTAGATCTGCACCACCGATTGGATGTCGTACTGATCGACCACGGCATTGGTGCTGTCACGCTTCAACGTCACCAAGCCACCCAGCACTTGCGCCTGCCCGTTGCTACCGTTGATCGGAATATTGCGCAGGGACGCAAGGCTATCGAGGGCGTATTGCGGTGTCTGCATCACGATTGGATACGACACGCCATTGGTTGGATTCAACCAGAACGTGGGCGCCACCTGGCTGGAACCGGCAAGGTTGACCACGAGGCTGTTGGTAACGTCGCGCTCGGTAATACCCAGCAGCTGCGCCTGCGTGCGATCAACGTTTACATCGAAGCCGGGATTGGCCTGCGACTCCTGAATGCGCGCGTCGACCACGCCGGGGATGAGCTTGATCTTCCCGAGCAATAGATTGGCGTACGCGAAGTTGGCGGGCAGGTTCGGGCTGCGAATCTGCAGATCGATCGGCGCCGGCGCGCCAAAGTTCAAGATCTGGCTGACGATATCCGCTGGCGGAAACGAGAACGTGGCGCCGGGATATTTGCGCGGCAGCAGCTCGCGCAGTTTGCGCACGTATTCGGCGGTCGGACGATGTCCTTCGTTCAGTGCGACCTGGATATCGCCGTCCTGCTCGCCGACCAGACCGGTATTGTTGTAGGTAGTGTTGATACCGCTGTTGGACAGGCCGATGTTGTCCACCATCGTGCCAACCTCGTTGGCCGGAATCACCTGTCGAACCGTACTTTCGATGCTGTTGAACAGATTGGCGGTGTCTTCCACGCGTGTGCCGACCTGCGCGCGCACGTGCATCAGGATTTGGCCGCCATCCACGTCCGGGAAGAAGTTGCGCCCGAGGAACGGCACCAGCAGAAACGACACGACGACGAACGCGAGGAAGCCGATGATGAAGGGGCGTCGATGACCCAGCGCCAGATCGAGCACGCCATGGTACGTCGCACGAATACGCTCGAAACGCGCCTCGAAGGCCCGCTGGAAACGCACCAGCGGATTGCGCGACGGCGGCGCTGTCTGATGGCCATGTTCGTCGACATGCGGCGCATGCGGCTTTAGCAGATATTTCGACATCGTCGGCACCAGGGTGCGCGAGAGGATGAACGAACAGATCATC
>JAATFF010000167.1 GCA_015655335.1 Lysobacterales bacterium
AGCTCATCGATATCAAACAGAACACTTTGCAGGGACACAAAAAAATCCGGCCTTCAACACGTGAAGACCGGATTCTTGGGATGCCTTGGCTACGATGCAATGCTTAAGTGAACAGCATTACGCCATTGCGCGGGGCTTTCTCATGTCGGCCTGAAATAAGCGAATGGGGCACAAAACGAGCCGTCGTCCCGCCGAAAGCCGGGACGACGGATCACGACAGATGCGGCGCATCCTTAAATGCCCCTATCTATGAGCCCAACGTTGCCGCCGCGTACGCCTTGAGCTTCACCAACATGGCAGCCAACCCATTCGAACGCGTCGGTGACAGATGCTTGGCCAACCCGATCTGCTGGATAAAGGTCGGCTCGGTAGCCACGATTTCCGCAGCGGAACGGTCGGAATACACGCGCAGCACCAACGCGATGAGGCCGGAGACGATGGCCGAGTCGCTGGTGGCGTCGAAGTGCATGCGCGATGCATCGCCGCTCGGCACCAGCCACACCATGGACTGGCAGCCGTGCACGCGGTATTCCTCGGTTTTCCAGTCGTCGCGGAACGCGGGCAACCGTTTGCCGAGATCGATCAGGTATTGGTAACGCTCGGTCCAGTCACCGAACAAGGCAAATTCTTCGGCGATATCCTGCTGGGCCTGGGCGGCGCTAGCGTGAGCAGTGGTATTCATGTGCTTATTATCGCGCGGTTCGTCGTCTCGAACCCGAATCGCGCCTAATCAATGCTTTGCGATGCTCCAGCGGCTGCCTTGAGCACCATCTTCAATCACCACGCCCATGGCGCTGAGTTCGTCGCGGATGGCGTCCGCCCGCGCGAAATCGCGCGTGGCGCGTGCGTTGCGGCGTTCTTCCAATAACGCTTCCACGCGATCGGCATCCACCGCATGGCCACCGGCCCGTTTGAACCACGCCTCGGGATCGTCCTGCAGCAGCCCGAGCGTGGCGCCGCCGCCAAGAAGAGCGGCCTTCGATGCGATGGAGGGCATTTGACGTGCCACATCGGCGAGCATGGCAAGTTCGGCCAAGGCTTGCGGGGTATTGAGGTCGTCGCAGAGCGTCGCTTCGAGGCGCTCGGGTACAGGCAGCGGCTGGTTCGGATCGAGGGTGATATCACTGAGCTCGCGCAAGACGCGATACCAGCCGTCGAGAGTGCTGATCGATTGCGCGATGGCGGCCTCTGACCAATCCAGCGGTTGGCGATAGTGGCCACGCAGCAGCAGCAGGCGCAGCGCTTCAGGCGGGTGCATTTTCAGCAACTCGTGCACGTGCAATACGTTACCCAGCGACTTGGACATCTTGCGTCCGTCGAAGGTCAGCATGCCGTTGTGCATCCACCAGCGCGCGAACACCTTGCCGCCATGCGCGCAGGTGGACTGGGCGATTTCGTTCTCGTGATGCGGGAATACCAGGTCGACGCCGCCCGCATGGATGTCGATGGTCTCACCCAGGTGGGCGGCGCTCATCGCCGAGCATTCGATGTGCCAGCCGGGTCGGCCACGGCCCCACGGGCTGTCCCAACCGGGCAATTCGGGCGTCGAAGGCTTCCAAAGCACAAAATCAGTCGGGTTTTTCTTGTAAGGAGCGACCTCGATTCGCGCGCCAGCAATCAATTCATCGGTGTCGCGACCGGACAACTGGCCATAGGCGGTGTAAGCGTCGACATTGAACAGAACATGTCCTTCCGCCACATACGCGTGCCCATTGGCGATCAAGGTTTCGATCATGGCGACAATTTGCCCGATGTGCGCCGTGGCATAAGGTTCGATATCGGGCGGCGCGATGCCCAGCCCCGCCATATCTTCCTGGTAGGCCCGGCTGAAACGGTCGGTGATCGTCCCGATCGGTACGCCCTGTTCCTGGGCGGCAGCGTTGATCTTGTCGTCGACATCGGTGATGTTGCGGGCATAGACCACGTGCGGGTAATGCCGGCGCAAGAGTTTGACCAGCACATCAAACACCACCGGACCGCGTGCATTGCCGATATGTACGTAGCTGTAAACCGTAGGCCCGCACAGATACATCGTCACCCGGTTCGGATCGAGCGGTGCGAAGGGCTCGATGCGGCGGCTGAGGCTGTTGTAGAGCGAGATTGGCATAGGGCGTGGTCCGGGGTGATGGCACGGGTTAGTCGACCATCTTAACAAGGTCTTGGCGTCTGTCCGCGAGGGCGGAAAGGGGTGAGCTTGGAGTGATTCGGACACGTCCTACCGCCGCTATCCGCGCAAGCTCCAAAAGCGGCACATTTAGTTACGGTGGTTCTAAGCGTGGATTCAGCGTGAATTTGATGGAATCCCCCTATGCGCAAATGGCGCTTTTCATACCCCCTCGTGGAGGTTGTTTGTGAATAAGAAGATGCTGTTGGTTCCGCTGCTTGTATTCGCGGTGGTGTCCACGGGTGTGGCAGCACAAGACGGTGGCTACCCGCCGCCGCCGCCCCCGCCGGGTGCAGGCGGACCGCCGCCGGGTGCCGGTGCCGATAACGCGCACTTTGCTTGGGCGGATGTGTTGCGTGTCGACCCGGTCTACGGCGTGGCGCGCACGGCAACGCCGACCCAGCAATGCTATGACCAGCAAGTGGTACAGCAGACCCCGAGCAACAAAGGTATCGGCACCGTGTTGGGAGCCGTTGTTGGCGGTGTGCTTGGCAGCACCATCGGTCATGGCCGCGGCAACACGGCCGCCACGGTGGGCGGTGCCGTCGTCGGCGGCGCGGTCGGCAATTCGGTCGCCAGCGGCGGGCAAACGTACACCAGCAATCAGACCACCTGTCAGCAGGTAACGCAGGTCAGCGAACAGCGCCAGATCATCGGCTATGACGTCGAATACCGTTATCACGGGGACGTTTATATGTCTCGTCTTAGCTACGATCCGGGCGAGCGTTTGCGAGTGCGGGTGAGCGTGTCCCCCGCGGATTGAACTTGGTTAAAGCCGTTTCGGCGGCCCTTCGAAGGCGATCGTTGCCACTGGCGCGGTCGCTTTTCGTTTTTTGGGATCTCAAAAAAGTCATTCGTGCTCACGCCATCCAAAGCGGGGGGCGATGTTCCCGTTCCTGTTGCATAGCAGCGAAAATCCGGTCATGATTGAAGTTCAACCACCCGGAAGCCTCATGTCCGCAGCCGTCTATACCGCTACCGTGCTTACCAGCGCCCGCATGGCCGCTGGCATGACATCGCGTGCGCGTCGACCGCTGGACCGACATACGGCCGGGTAGGCTGTCGCCACGTTGCATGTGTACACGACGACAAAACCCGGCCCATGCGCCGGGTTTTTGCTTTTTTGGACTGGAGTCAACGATGCCGCTTCGCCATTTCATCACCACCCAGGATTACAGCCGCGCTGAGATCGATGCGTTGCTTGAACAGGCCGCTGCGTTCAAGCGTTCGCCGCACGGCCAGCAGCTTGCCGGCAAGTCGGTGGCCTTGTTGTTCTTCAATCCGTCGATGCGCACGCGCACGAGCTTCGAGCTGGGCGCGTTTCATCTGGGTGGTCATGCCATCGTGCTTTCGCCCGGCAAGGATGCGTGGCCGATCGAGTTCAAACCCAACACGGTGATGGATGGCGAATCGGAAGAACATATCGCCGAAGTGGCGCGTGTGTTGAGCCGCTATGTGGACCTGATTGCGGTACGTGCTTTTCCGAAGTTCCAGGACTGGTCGGTCGACCGTGAAGATGCGGTGATCAAAGCCTTCGCGCAATACGCCACGGTGCCGGTGATCAATATGGAAACGATCACTCACCCCTGCCAGGAATTGGCGCATGTGCTCGCGCTGAAAGAGCGCTTCGGCGATCTCACCGGCCGCAAGTACGTCCTCACCTGGACCTATCACCCCAAGCCGCTCAACACGGCGGTGGCCAACTCGGCGTTGCTGATCGCCACCAAGATGGGCATGGATGTCACGTTGTTGTGTCCCACCCCCGATTACGTGCTGGACGAGCGCTACATGACGTTCGGCGCGCAGAACGCCAAGGAAAACGGTGGATCGCTCAAGGTCAGCCACAACATCGAGGAATCCTATCGCGGCGCGGATGTCGTCTACGCAAAAAGTTGGGGCGCTTTGCCGTTCTTCGGTCGTTGGGACGGGGAGAAGCCGGTACGCGAAGCGAGCAAGCATTTCATTGTCGACGAAGCAAAGATGGCGCTCACCAACAACGGCGTTTTCAGCCATTGCCTGCCACTGCGACGGAACATCAAGGCGACCGACGCGGTGATGGATTCGCCGGCCTGCATCGCCATCGACGAAGCCGAAAACCGCCTGCATGTGCAGAAAGCGGTGATGGCTTCGCTGATTGCCCAACGCTGATCGATCGGAAACATTATGTATCTGCCGAAGTCCTTTCATGAAACGCGTGCTGAGGTGCTGCATGCGTTAATGCGCGACTATCCCTTCGCTACAGTCGTTATGCGCGGTGCCGAAGAACTGGTTGCCAATCATCTGCCGTTCGAGCTGGTCAGCGATACGTTGCTTCACGGCCATGTGGCGCGCGGCAACGAGATGGCTCGGGCGGACGGCGCAGCCGTGCTGGTGATCTTTCAGGCCGCGGACGGCTACATCAGTCCCAACTGGTATCCGAGCAAACAGGAAACCGGTCGCGAAGTGCCGACCTGGAACTACGCGGTCGTACACGTGCATGGCCGTTTGCGTGTTACGGACGACAAAGCATGGCTGCGTCAGTTGCTCGAGAGATTGACCGAGCGTCACGAAGCTGGCCAGCCAAAACCGTGGCACGTCAGCGATGCACCGGAAGATCACATCGAGAAAATGTTATCGGCGATCGTCGGTATCGAGATCTCGATCGATCGCATCGAAGGCAAGTTCAAACTAAACCAGAATCATCCCGACGCGAATCGTGCCGGTGTTATGCGCGGGCTCGCTGAACGGGCAGGCCGGCGCGATGGCGAGCTGGCGGATCTCATGCAACAAGCGGAGGAGCGTCGTCATGAGTGATAAACAGCACCAGTATCCGGTCGAAGTCGTGTGGACCGGCAATCATGGCAGCGGCACGAAAACGTATCAGGGATACGGGCGCGAACATGAGGTGCGCATCGTCGGCAAACCGGTGATCGCCGGTTCGTCGGATGCCGCGTTTCGCGGCGATGGGGCGCGGCACAATCCGGAAGACATGCTGGTGGCATCCGTATCGAGCTGCCACATGCTTTGGTATCTGCATCTGGCGGCCGTCGCGGGTATTGTCGTTACCTCCTATGTCGACTCCGCTGTTGGAACCTTGCTGGAGCGTGCCAGCGATGGCCGCTTCACGGAGGTCGTACTACGCCCGCTCGTGACGATCGCCGCGGGCAGCGATCTTGTCCGCGCAGCTAGCGTGCACGAAGATGCGCACCACGCGTGCTTTATCGCCAATTCCGTCAATTTCCCCGTGCGCTGCGAACCGCGCATTGTCATCGAATCCGTGTAAATCCCTTTCCCTTAACCGGCAACTTTTTGGACTTCGCATCATGAGCAAAGACATCGTTCTCGCCTTTTCCGGTGGTCTGGACACGAGCTTCTGCATTCCCTACCTACAAGAGCGCGGCTGGGCCGTGCACACCGTGTTCGCCGACACCGGCGGCGTCGACGCTGAAGAGCGCGCCTTTATCGAGGCGCGTGCCAAAGAGCTGAAAGCGGCCAGCCACGTGACCGTCGATGGCGGTCCGGCGATCTGGAACGGTTTCGTGAAGCCTTTCGTGTGGGCCGGCGAGGGCTATCAGGGCCAGTATCCGTTGCTGGTCTCCGATCGTTACTTGATCGTGGACGCAGCACTCGCGCGCTGCGCGGAACTGGGCACCAAAGCGATTGCGCATGGCTGCACCGGCATGGGCAACGACCAGGTGCGTTTCGACCTGGCCGTCAAGGCGCAAGGTGACTACGAGATCGTGGCACCGATTCGCGAGATCCAGAAAGAGCACACCGAGGTGCGCGCTTACGAGCAGACATATCTGGAGAAACTCGGCTTTGGCGTGCGCGCGAAGCAGAAGGCTTACACCATCAATGAAAACTTGCTCGGCCTGACCATGTCCGGCGGTGAGATCGATCGTTGGCAGGCGCCGGGCGATGGTGCTGTCGGCTGGTGCAAGCCGCGCGCTGAATGGCCGTCCAAACCGCTTCGCTTGAAAATCAGCTTCGTCAACGGCGAAGCGGTGGCTTTGGACGGCGAAAAGGTGGCCGGTCACACCATGCTCGCCAAACTCAATGGCTTGCTGGCGCAGTACGGTGTGGGGCGAGGTATCTACACGGGCGACACCACCATCGGTTTGAAGGGTCGCATCATTTTCGAGGCACCCGGTCTCACGACGCTGCTGGTTGCGCATCGCGCGCTGGAGGAGGCGGTGCTCACGAAGCAGCAGAATCGTTTCAAGCCGGACGTATCGCGCAAGTGGGTTGAGCTTGTTTACGAGGGTTTCTTCCACGATCCGCTCAAGACCGATCTGGAAGCGTTCCTGGCATCCAGCCAATCGCAGGTCAACGGCGACGTGACCCTGGAAACATCCGGCGGCATCGTCAACGCGATAGCCATCGAATCCAAGCATATTCTCAATGCCAAGGGTGCCACTTACGCACAGGCCGCCGACTGGGGCGTGGCGGAAGCGGAAGGTTTCATCAAGCTCTTCGGCATGAGCAGCACGCTATGGGCCGAGGTCAACCGATGAGTGCATTGCTCGACGCTACGTTGACGCATCTTAAGGCGCTGGTCGGTTACGACACGCGCAATCCGCCACGCGAGATCGGCACCGGCGGTATCTTCGATTATCTGCGCGAGCAGCTTGCGGGTTTTACTGTCACCGTCACCGATCATGGTGCCGGTGCAGTGACGCTGTACGCGGTGCGCGGTAAGCCGAAGTATCTGTTTAATGTGCACCTGGACACGGTGCCCGATTCGCCGCACTGGACCGCAGATCCGCATGTGCTGCGAATTGCGAGCGATCGCGCCATCGGCCTTGGCGCCTGCGACATCAAGGGTGCTGCTGCTGCGCTGGTTGCCGTGGCGAACGCCAGCGGCGGCGATATGGCGTTGTTGCTTTCTACGGACGAGGAAGCCAACGACCCTCGCTGCATCGCCGCCTTTTTGCGCGAAGATCAAAAGTACGATGCCGTCATCGTTGCCGAGCCGACGCGTGGACAAGCCGTGCTTGCACATCGCGGCATCCACTCCGTGCAGATGAGCTTTGCAGGGCAAGCAGGCCATGCGTCGGGCGAACAGCGCCCGAGCGACAGCGCTTTGCATCAGGCCGTGCGCTGGGGTGCCGCTGCGTTGGACTACGTCGAACGCCAGGCGCATGAGCGTTTTGGTGGCCTGACCGGCTTGCGTTTCAACATCGGTCGGGTCGAAGGCGGCATCAAGGCGAACATGATCGCGCCGACCGCCGACGTGCGATTTGGTTTTCGTCCGCTGCCGAGCATGGATCCGGATCGCTTGCTCGAAACGTTCCGTAGTTTGGTCGAACCACACCCGGTGACTTACACGGAGCTATTCCGCGGCGTCTCGCTGCCGGCCGGCGATACGGCTACTGCCGAAGTGCGACGTTTGGCCGCGCGCGATATCGCCGACGAGCTGGGTATACCTGTGGGAAATGCCGTGAATTTCTGGACCGAAGCCGCACTGTTTTCAGCAGGCGGTTACATCTCGTTCGTATACGGGCCTGGCGATATCGCCCAGGCACACACCGCCGACGAATGGGTTGCGCTCGATCAATTGCAGACGTACGCCGAAACCATCTACGAGATTGTGAACCGTGGAATCGCATAAGAATACTCGTCAAACCATTGTGCGCTTACTCTCCGCGATGGGCAGCGCCAAGGAAATCCAGCAGTATCTCAAGCGCTTCTCGCAGCTGGATGCCAAGCGCTTCGCCGTGGTCAAAGTCGGCGGCGCCGTGCTGCGCGACGAATTGAATGATCTGACATCGTCGCTGACGTTTTTGCAGCAAGTGGGTCTTACGCCCATCGTGTTGCATGGTGCGGGTCCGCAGTTGGACGAAGAACTGCAGGCAGCAGGCATCACCAAGCAAACCGTCAACGGGCTGCGCGTGACATCGCCCAAAGCGCTAGGTATCGTGCGCCGCGTTTTCCAGCAACAGAATCTACGGCTTGTCGAAGCATTGCAGGCGATGGATACACGCGCGACCTCCGTGCCGTCGGGTGTGTTCCTGTCCGGCTATTTGGACAAAGACGTCTACGGCATGGTCGGCAAGGTCGATAGCATCAACCTGGCCCCGATCTAAGCGAGTCTGCGCGCCGGCTCCATTCCGGTGATCGCCAGTTTGGGCGAGACCGACGAAGGTCAGTTCCTCAACATCAACGCCGACTTCGCTGCCAACGAACTGGTGCGCGTTCTGCAGCCTTACAAGATCGTCTTCCTTACCGGCACGGGCGGTTTGCTCGACGATCAGGGGCGCGTCATCGATTCGATCAACCTGAGCACCGAGTTCGAACATCTGATGGCGCAGCCATGGATCAATGGCGGCATGCGCGTGAAGATCGAACAGATTGCCGATTTGCTGCAGAGTCTTCCGTTGACGTCCTCGGTGTCGATCACGCGTCCGGCGGAGTTGGCGAAAGAGCTGTTTACGCACAAAGGCTCGGGCACGCTGGTTCGCCGTGGCGAGAGGGTTTTTCGCTTCGAAAGTTGGGATGGCATCGATCGCGCACGCATGCGCGAGTTGATCGAGTCCAGCTTCGGCCGCAAACTTGTCGACGATTACTTCGAACGCACGACGCCTTATCGCGTGTACGTGAGCGAAAACTACCGCGCTGCGATGATCCTCACCGAAGCGGAAGGTTTGGTCTATCTCGACAAGTTCGCGGTGCTGGACGACGCGCAAGGCGAAGGTCTCGGTCGCGCGGTGTGGTTGGTGATGCGTGAAGAAAATCCGAAGCTGTTCTGGCGTTCGCGTCACGGCAACCAGATCAACCATTTTTATTACGCCGAATCGGACGGTTGTTACAAGCAGGAACGCTGGAAGGTGTTCTGGTACGGCCTGGATGGCTTCGACACAATCGCGCGCTGCGTCAGTCACTGCGCCGTGCGCCAACCGACCTTGGTGGACTGAGCAGTCATGGGCACATCGAAGAAACGTATCGGCATCGTCGGCGCACGGGGTCATACCGGAGCTGAACTGATTCGCCTAGTCACGGCGCATCCGGAGCTCGAGCTGGCGTATGTCTCCTCGCGCGAGCTGGATGGGCAGCGAGTCGACGCGCACGTCACCGAATACCATGGCGATCTGCGCTATACCTCACCCGCGCATGAAGAACTTCCCGGCCTGAATGCCGATGTGGTCGTGCTGGCATTGCCCAATGGCAAGGCATCGGTATGTGTCGAGGCTTTCGACGCGGCCGGTAAAGATCCGGTGATGGTGGATCTGTCCGCCGATTACCGCTTCGATAACCAGTGGTACTACGGTCTGCCGGAGCTTACGCGCCACAAGTGGCGCGGCGAGCGGCGCATTAGCAATCCGGGCTGTTATGCCACGGCCATGCAGCTTTCCATCGCGCCGCTCAAAGATCTGCTGGCCGCGCCGCCGGTATGTTTCGGCGTGTCGGGTTATTCCGGAGCGGGCACCACACCTTCGGATAAAAACAATCCGGAGAAGCTGCGCGACAATCTGATGCCGTATGCGCTGACTGGGCACATGCACGAGAAGGAAGCCAGCATGCAACTTGGCATCCCGGTGGAATTCATGCCGCATGTCGCGCCGCATTTCCGCGGATTGACCGTGACCACCAATCTTTATCTTTCTCGCCCACTCAAGCGCGAGGAGATACAGGCGCGTTTCCAGCACGCCTATAACGACGAGAAGCTGGTGCGCGTACTGGACGAAGCGCCGTGGGTCAGCCAGATCGCGGGCAAACATCATGTCGAGATCGGCGGGTTTGCGATGTCCGCCGATGGCAAGCGTGTCGTGGTCGTCGCCACCTTGGATAACCTGCTCAAAGGTGCTGCGACACAAGCTATGCAGAACATCAACCGAGCCATTGGCGCGAACGAGTATACGTCGATACCCGTGTGACGGGAATCATGTTCACGCCCGACGACAAGAGACGGAATCTATGAGCGATCTTCTTTGGCAAAAAGCCGGCGTCGAAACCAACGCCAAAATTATGAAATTTCTGGCTGGCGACGACGTGTTGTTGGATCGCGAGTTCTTCTTGCACGACATCACAGCCAGCAAGGCGCATGTCGAAGGCCTGGCCAATATCGACGTAATCAGCGCGCAGGAGCTGCAGGACCTCAAGCGCGAACTCGACGCCCTGGCGGAGGATTTTCGTGCCGGTCGCTTTGTACTCGATGAGCGTTACGAAGACGGCCACTCGGCCATCGAGGCCCGGCTCACCGAGCGTCTTGGCGATGCCGGGCGCCGTGTACACACGGGCCGCAGCCGCAACGATCAGATCCTGGTCGCTACGCGGCTGTGGTTGAAAGACAAGCTCGCTGTGTTGGAAACACATTGCCGCGCTATCGCCGACGTATGCCTGGACCGTGCCTCGCAACCGGCGATTCCGTTGCCCGGCTACACGCATCTGCAGCGCGCAGTGGTGTCGTCCACGGCCATGTGGTTCGCGGGTTTTGCCGAAGGTTTCGTAGACAATGCCTGGCGCGCGCGTCAGACCGCCGCGTGGATCGACGCTAATCCGCTTGGCACCGCCGCGGGTTATGGCGTGAACCTTCCTCTCGATCGCGCGCACACGACGCAAGCGCTGGGTTTCGCCCGCATGCAGATTTCGCCGATCTACGCGCAGCTCTCACGCGGCAAGTTCGAGATGGCCGTGATGGAAGCGTTGGGCAGCGCCATGTTGGACGCGCGCCGTTTGGCGTGGGATTTGTCGCTGTTCACCACCGCGGAATTCAATTTCGTCGCGCTTCCCTCCGAGTACACCACCGGCAGTTCGATCATGCCCAATAAACGGAACCCCGACGTGGTCGAATTGTTGCGGGCTTCGTATGCGGCGGTGGCCGCGTCGCGCTGTGAAATCGAGCAATTGCTGTCGCTGCCGTCCGGCTATCAGCGTGACCTGCAATTCTCCAAAGGATCGCTATTTCACGGCGTTACTCACGGGCTCGCCGCGCTCGAACTGCTGCCGGATCTGCTTGCGCGTATGCAGTGGAACGAATCGCCCATGCGTGCTGCCATCGAACCGGCGATGTATGCCACCGACGTGGCCATCGAGCAGGCGGCCGCAGGCGTACCTTTCCGCGACGCTTATCGCGCTGCCGCACAGGCAGCCACGGAAGCGGGGCAGGGGCGTACGCCCGAGGCAAGCCTCGCCGCGCGCACGTCGCCCGGCGCGGGCAACGACTTGCACCTGGATACGCTAAAGCAGCGTCTTGCTGCTCTGGAGCATTGACGGCATCGATATGGCGACGATCAACATAGCGAATGCCGAGCACTATCACTGGGGTCAGTCCTGCGATGGTTGGCATTTGCTGGCGACGGACGATCTGAGTGTGATTGAAGAGCGCATGCCGCCCGGTAGCTTCGAGCAGCGGCACCTGCATACGCACGCGCGTCAATTCTTCTACGTGCTTGAAGGTGAGGTGACGTTGGAGCTGGATGGCACAGTGCATCGTCTGCGTCGTGGCGAAGGATTGCATGTGCCGCCAGGCAGCGCGCATCAGGTGCGCAACGACAGTTCGGCCGACGTTCGCTTTATTGCCGTTTCCGCACCTAAGAGTCACGGTGATCGCGTCGCGGTGCCACAGGAAACAGTCATTTCATGACGACGTCGTCGCGCCAGCTATCTGAGTGTGCACTACCGCCCTGGCGGCGCGCGGTGCTCAAAGTTGGCAGCAATTTGCTTGCTGCCGATGGCGGTGGACTGACGCCGCGCTACGCACAAGCGCTATCGGCATTCATAAGCGCCAGCCATGACGTAGGTCGTGAAGTCGTAGTGGTATCGTCTGGCGCTGTTGCTGCCGGCCGGGCATTGATGCGCGAGCGTGCCACGGTCGGTGGTGATCTCGCAGCGCGGCAGGCGCTGGCGGCTTTGGGCCAGATGCCCATGATCGCGTTGTGGCAGAAATTGTCCGATCGGCCGGTTGCTCAAGTGCTGCTGACGCACGATGACCTGCGCAATCGCCGTCGTTATCTCAACGCGCGCGCCACGCTGCGGGAATTGCTCGCGCTGGGTGTGCTGCCCGTGGTGAATGAAAACGACACCGTCGCCGTTGATGAGCTCAAGCTGGGTGACAACGACAATCTCGCGGCGATCGTTGCCGCGTTGGTAGATGCGGATCTCCTGTTGATTGCTTCCGATGTGGATGCGCTGTACAGCGCCGATCCGCGCCGTGACTCGACGGCCGAGCCTATCGGCCATGTACCGCAGCTCACTCCCGAAGTACTCGCCATGGCCAGCGACAGCGGCACGAATATCGGTACAGGCGGTATGCGGACGAAGTTGCAAGCTGCCACCAAAGCCGCTGCCGCCGGCATTCCCACGGCGCTGTTCGGCGGTCGCGATGCGGCGACGGTGAAGGCGCTCGAACAAGGCAGATTGCGCGGCACCCTCATCAATGTTGCGGGTAACCGCATGCAGGCGCGCAAATATTGGCTGCGCCATGCGCCTGGTGGCAGTGGCCATATTCGTGTGGACGCGGGCGCGGCACGTGCGCTCCTGGGCGGTCGTGCGTCCTTGTTGCCGGGCGGTATTGTGGATGTGGCGGGTGAGTTTCATCGTGGCGATTTGATCGACATCGTCGACACGAACAGTCGGGCCATCGCACGCGGCTTATGCCAGTACGGCGCGTTGGAAGTGCGTCGCCTGCTAGGCAGGCACAGCCGCGATATCGAGTCATTGCTGGGCTACAGCTATGGTGCGGAGATCGTTCATCGCGATGATCTAGCCACGCTGGCTGATCCTGAGACGAAGCAGGGAGGGATGGAAGCATGAGCGAGATTCGCACCTTGGCGCTGGCCTGTCGTGATGCGTCGCAGACAATGTTTATGCTCGACAGCGACAGCAAGCGCAAACTGCTGCACGACATGGCGACGGCGTTGGAGGCGAAGCGCGATGCGATACTCGCCGCGAATGCGCGCGACCTGCAGCAGGCTGCCGCGAAGGGTGTGCAGGGTGCGATGTTGGATCGTCTGCGTTTGGACGAGGCGCGCGTCACAGGCATCGCCCATGCGGTGCGCGAGATTGCGGCGTTGCCCGATCCGGTGGGCCTGGTGACACGTCGGGAGACGCGCCCGAATGGTTTGGAGGTCGAGCGTGTACGCATCCCGCTCGGCGTCATCGCCATGATCTACGAAGCGCGCCCGAACGTCACTGCCGATGCGGCAGCACTTTGCTTGATGGCCGGCAACGCCGTGATTCTGCGCGGTGGCTCTGAAGCATTGCACTCGAACGTCGCCATCGCCACCGTCTTGCGCGAGGTCCTCGATCGGCACGATATTCCCACCGCTGCGCTAACGCTGATCGAAGATCTTCGCCGCGAAACCATGGTGGAATTGCTGCAGTTGAGCGACATCGTGGATCTGGCCATCCCTCGTGGTGGCGAGGGACTTATTCGCTTTGTCGCAGAACATGCGCGTGTCCCTGTGATCAAGCATTACAAAGGCGTTTGTCACTTGTATGTCGACACATCAGCGGATGAAGCGTTAGCGCTGAATCTGCTCGTCGATGGCAAGACATCTCGACCGGGCGTCTGCAACGCGCTGGAAACGTTGCTAGTCCATTGCGGCATCGCGTCGTCGTTCCTGCCCCAAGCGGCGCGCGCGCTCGAAGAGCGTGGCGTGGAGCTACGCGGTTGTGAACGGTCTCGTGCGTTGGTGCCCGGCATGCGCGTTGCCAGCGATGAAGACTATGCCGCCGAATTCCTGGATCTCATCCTGGCGGTGCGCGTTGTCGACGATCTCGGCGCGGCAATCGGGCACATTCAGCGTTTCGGTTCCGACCACACCGAAGTTATCGTCACGCGTGACGAAGCCGCCGCCCGACATTTCGTGCAAACGATCCGGTCGGCCGTGGTGATGGTTAACGCCTCCTCGCGCTTTTCCGACGGCGGCGAGTTAGGGCTTGGCGCCGAAATCGGTATATCCACGACGCGGTTGCACGCCTACGGGCCGATGGGCGCCGAGGCGTTAACGGTCGAACGCTTTGTGGTGCGTGGAGAAGGGCAGGTCAGGCATCCTCAAAGCAAGGTTTGAGGCTTGCCTTTAGACGCCGTTCTTCCAACGACGCACGGCTTGGGCGAATGCCAGGCAATCGGCAAAGCGGTTGTAGAGCGGCGCGGGCGATATGCGGATGACGTCCGGTTCGCGCCAATCACCGATAACACCGTGCTCGGTAAGATAGTCGAACAATGCGCGCCCTTGCGCGCGTCCGCCAAGGACACGAATGGAGAGCTGCGAGCCGCGACGCTCGGTTTCCGCGGGTGTAACGATGTCCAGCAGATCCGATAGCTGGCTGCGCACCAGCCATTCCAGATAGCCGGTGAGCTGCAGCGATTTCTCGCGCAAACGCGACATGCCCGCACGGTGAAAGATTTCCAGCGATACACGCAGCGGCACCAGCGCGAGGATCGGTGGGTTGGATAGCTGCCAACCATCCGCGCCCGGCGTGGGGACGAACTCGGGCCCCATCTGGAAACGTGTGGTCTTGTCGTGCCCCCACCAGCCGGCGAAACGCGGCAGCGCAGCGTGCGCATGACGCGCATGTACGAACGCGCCGCCCACGGCGCCCGGACCGCCGTTGAGATATTTGTAACTGCACCAGATGGCGAAATCGGCGCCGCTGTCGTGCAGGCGCAGCGGCAGGTTGCCAACGGCGTGGGCAAGATCGAAACCCACCGTGCAACCATGTTTGTGCGCGAGCTCGGCAATCGCCTTCAGATCGAAGGCCTGGCCAGAGCGGTATTGCACGCCCGGCAGCATGACCAGCGCAATGCGCGAACCGTGTTCGGCGAGCGTGCGTTCAATCGCAGCCATTGAAATCGTGCCGTTGGGTTCGTCGCCTTCCAGTTCGATCAACGACAGCTTCGGACTAAACCCGTGATAACGGATCTGCGATTCCACCGCGTAACGATCGGTGGGAAAAGAGCCGGCTTCGATCAGGATGGCGTGCCGCTCAGGCGTGGGGCAGTAGAAGCTCACCATCATCAGGTGCAAGTTCACACCCAGCGTGTTCATCGCCACGACTTCATCGGGTTGCGCACCCACCACTTCGGCGAGGTGATCGCGCACGAATTCGTGGTAGTCCATCCAGGGCAGGCGGCCTTTGAAGTGTCCTTCTACGCCCAGTTCGCCCCAGTAGTTCAATTCCGCGTTCACCGCCTCGCGCACGGCACGCGGCTGCAGGCCCAGCGAGTTACCGCAAAAGTAGTGGCTCTCGCCGTTCTCGTGCGGTGGAATCAGGAACTCGTCGCGAAATGCGCGCAGCGGATCGGCAGCATCGCGAGCTTGGGCCCAGGCAGCGGTGGCTTCATAGGGTGAGGACATCGGAGACATTCCAGCGTGATTCGTACACAGACCGATCGAACGGGAGACAGGTGACGGTGCGCGTTGCTGCAAGCGAAAGCGCACCGGCCAATTACATGCTCAGATTGGTAGCCAGGCCGCTGCAGCCTTTGTCGAATGACGCGGCCCAGGCTTGACCGGCCTGACTCGACGAGGGGCGCGCGCAACGCAGCTGGATCGCGTGGCCGTTGCGGAACCAGTAACGCTCGACATAGGTGTAAGGCGTGCCGCTTTCGCTGGCCGTGTAGACGAAACTGTTCTGGTCGCCCGCGGCATTGCTGCCGGGCTGGTAGTCCTTCAGGATCTTCGCCTTGGCGACGGAGCCGCCGACGTAGTCGTTGAAATCCTGCAGGTTTACCACCTGTTTTACCGTGACGCTGATGCGAGCTAGCGTATTGCTCGCACTGGGCGAAGGATCGGGAACCTGAAACACCCGCACTTCCGGATCGCCATCGACCTGCATGATGCCGACCCAGTTCGACGGCGTGCTGAAACGCACGGCACCGGACGCCATGCTGACATCGTCAGCCTGGGCCACGGCGATGCTGGCGACGACCAGCACGGCGGTCACGATCATGTAGCGCCTGAAATTCATGCGTGCTCCTGAGAAGGTTTATCGGGATTAAAGCGATGGCGCGGCAATCCCAGCCACTCCAGCGCCGTACCGTGAAACAGGCGGGCGCGGGCTGGGTCGTCCAATTTCAGCGCCTCGATGCCGCTGCCCGGTTCCTGCTCCCCCAGCGGGAAAGGATAATCGGTACCGAGCATCACGCGATCGACGCCGGTCACATCCAGCAGATAACGCAGGGCTTGCGGATCGTGTACGCAAGAGTCGAAAAACAGCCGCTTGAGGTATTCGCGCGGATTGCGCGGGTTGTCGGTAGCGACCAGGTCCGGGCGCATGCGAAAGCCGTGCTCAATGCGGCCGATGGTCCACGGAAAACTACCGCCGCCGTGGGCCAGCATGACGCGCAGCTTCGGCAATCGTTCCAGCACGCCGCCGAACGCCAGGCTGCATGCGGCGCGCGATTGCTCGGCCGGCATGCCGACCAGCCAGGGCATCCAATACTTAGGCATCGTGGCCGCACCCATCATGTCCCACGGATGCACCATCACGGCCGCGCCAAGGTCGGCTGCGGCTTCGAAGAACGGGTACAACTCCGGAGCATCCAGGTTCCATTCGTTGCAGTGCGAGCCGATCTGCACGCCGCACAAGCCGAGTTCGTCGATGCAGCGCTCCAGTTCGCGAACGGCCAGCTCCGGCGACTGCAGCGGCACGGTGCCGATACCGGCGTAGTGCTTCGGATAGTCGCGGCAAACCTCGCCCATGTGATCGTTGAGGTGCCGGTGCAGCTCCAGCGCCTGGTAGCCCGGCGCCCAGTACGAAAACAGCACGGGAACCGTGGAAATCACTTGTACGTCGACACCGAAGCGCGCGTAGTCGTGGATACGGTGCTGCGGGTCGAAGGAGGACTCCCACACTTCGCGGAAGAACTTGCCGTCCTTATAGATGCGATGTCGTCCATCGGTATGGTTCATCACCGGAAAGGCATCGTTGCCGTACTTGGCCGCAAGATTGGGCCAGTCGCGCGGCAGGATGTGGGCGTGGGTATCGATCTTGAGCATTCGCCCAGTGTATCGCGTGCGGGTATCAGGGGCCGTGATAGATTAGGACGAGTCCTATCTGCGCGTTGATTTGCGTTAATCAGGGATGAACCCACCGGTCCCGGATACCGTCGCTGATTCCTGCGGGCCGCGGCCGACGACGTGCGTCAGGGTATTGATGTTGTCGACCAGGCGGTCGCTGATGCGGACGAGTTGATCGGCGCGGGGGCGGTCGTCGGCCATGCCGAGCAAGGTGGACAGGCTGCGCTGCAGTTGGCGTAGCTCTGGCGCGGTCTGGGGCACCCGATCGTCGCGTAGCGCAAGTGCCAGCGCGTGCAGCTGGGATGCCGCGCGGTCGACGAAGTGAGTGACTTCCGTTTGCTCCGGCAGGTTGTCGCAGTCGTGCAGCAAGGCTTCCAGCGTCATCGCGGTGCGGGCGAGGCGGTTGCCATTGAGGAATAGCGCGTTGGCCAGTTCCAGCAAGGTCAGCGGCGTGGCGGGCTCGGCTTGCATCCGGTCGAGCGAGGCTTGGGCATTGGTACGCGCGGTGCGTGCGGCGGTGCGTGCCTCGCGATGGGCTTCGCGTCGGTCTGGCCTGGCCAGTGCATGCAGATAGTTTGCGTAGGCGTCGAGCATGTCCGATAGCGCTGCCCGAGCTCGTCCGCGTTCCCAGGTAGGCCACACCACGTAGGCAAGCAACGCCATGCCGCTGCCGAGCGCGGTGTTGAGTACGCGATCCAGCACAGCCGTTCCGGAGTTCACGCCCTCGAACGAGAGAAAGATGACAACGGTACCGGTCAGCGCGGCCACCGCGACGCCGTAGTGCGCAGTGGCCAGGTAACGGAAGGTCATGCATAGCGCGGCCATCAGGGCCAGATGCGTCCACGGATCGTGTTGCGTGATGTGCAGCAGGGCCGTGGTCAGCACCAATCCGAGGATGGTGCCCACGACTCGCAGCAGTCCGAAATTGAAGGTGGCTGCGAAATCGGGGCGCAGCACAATGGCCGCCGTCATCGGTAGCCAGTAACCATGCGGCAGTTGCCATACGCGCGAGACGAGCAGCGTAACGCTAAGGCATACCGCACAACGCATCGCGTGGCGAAACGCTACCGAATGCGTAGTGAGGTTCGCCCGCAGCGTGGCGAGCGCCGAGCTGCCACGCAGTGCGCTGGGCAAGCGCGTTTCCGCCGCTGCCGCTCGCTGTTCGCCACGCGTGCCGGCCCAGTTCGCGTTACGCACAGCGGCAGCCAACTGGCCGGATAGCGCGTGAATATGCGAAGCGATGGCATCCGAGCGCGTGTTGCCGTCCAATAGCGCGCGTTCGCTGGCCTGCAATGTTTGCAGCGCACGTGCAGCCTGGTCGGGCGACTCTCCGCTTTCAAGCGCGTCGGCGATGGCATCCAGCACGCGTTCCGCGTCGCTGCGGAACATCGCGTGGATGCCCGCGTCGCCGTGCATGTCCGCCATGGCGACCAGTTCGAGGCGAATGCGCTCGGCCAGTTCCAGCAACACGGCAAATGCTTCCATGGCACGGCCGCGCGCATGATGGCGGCCGAGCAAGGTTTGCTGCAGCGTGGTCATCGCCTCGGTGAGCGCTGGTACGTCTTCCTCGTCTTGCACGTGTTGCTTGGCGAGCGAGGCCAGGCCTCGATAAACCGCTGCCAAGGCCCGACGCTCCGGACCGTACCGATTCAACGGCCACGCGGCGACCGAGAACAATGCCAATAGCAGGCCGCCGGCGAAGATCAGCGAAGCGCCGATCAAGGCATGATCGATGGTGGTAGGGGTTGCCGCGGTAATGACCAGCAAGATCATGCTGGTCATGCCCACGCGTGCGATATCGGCGCCGAACACAACCAGCAGGCCGCCAAGAAAACCGAAGGCAGTGGTAGCCAGCAGAATCGGCACCAGGTCGCCGCCGATCAGGAAACCGCAAAGCGACGCTAGCCCTGCCGCCAACGAGGCCAGAAAGAGCTGCCACAAACGCTGGCGATACGGGCCAGGCTGATCGGAAAACATGGTGTCCAACGCACCGGCACTGATGGCCAGTCCGGCTTCCTGGTGCCCGGTCAACATGCCGATGGTTAGCGGCAGCGCGACGGCGGCGGTATTGCGCAACACCACCCACGCCGGAACATCCGGCCGCTTGGCCGTGGTCAAGCTTTGCAGCACGCTGGCGCGTAGCGAGTAGGCTTGTGTGGACATGAGGGGAACGATGCCGGAGATGTATGGATTCTGCATCACCGACGTCGTCGCTGTCCCTATGTACGCGAACGAAAACGGCGCCGTCAGAGAACGGCGCCGTTTCAGCAACACAAAGAAAAGGGCTTACGCGCGGCCGGCAAATTCGCCCGTCAGCGTGTTCACCCACACTTTCTCTTCATTGGTGATGTATTCGGGCACCTGGATTTCGATGCCGGTGTCGAGCTTGGCCGGCTTGGTGCGCTTGGTAGCGCTGGCGCCTTTGAGTTCCGGCGTGGTATCGACCACGGTCAGTATCACGCTGGTCGGCACTTGCAGGCCTACCGGCGCGTCGTCGATCACCTGCACGTAATAGCCTTCCACGCTTTCCACGATGTAGCCGGCGTTGTCGCCGATCAGCGCCGCGTCGAGTATGTATTGCGTGTAGTCCTCGGCATCCATGAACACATACGCATCGCCATCCATGTAGGAAAAATTCGCGGCGCGGCGCACCAGATCCATTTCCTTCAAGTCGTCGTCGGCGCGCAGGCTCAGGTCGTACTTGCGTCCGCCTGGAATCGAATACAGCGTAAAGCGAAACGTAACGTTGCCGCCGCGCGCCGTCGGCGCGCTGCGTTCGATATCGCGCACTTGATACACCATGCCTTCGTGCTCGACCACGTTGCCTTTCTTGACGTCGGAAGCTTTCATGAGTTTGAACCGAATGAAGTGAAGTGTTGACTTGTCATGCCAGCCTAAGCCGGCATGACACAGAGGTTGCGCAGCTTACTTGGGCTGCAGTCTTACCGCACCATCGAGGCGAATCGTCTCGCCGTTGATGTAACGATTGCCAAGAATAAAGGCGACTGTGGATGCGAATTCATCCGGCTTGCCCAGGCGCGAAGGGAAGGGGATCGACGCGGACAACGCTTCTTGCACCTGCGGCGGCATGCCATCGACCATCGGTGTCCAAAAGATGCCCGGCGCGATCGTCGCCACGCGAATACCGAAGCGCGACAGCTCGCGCGCCATCGGCAGCGTCATGCCCACCACGCCGCCCTTGGATGCCGAGTAGGCAGCCTGTCCGATCTGGCCTTCGTACGCCGCGACGCTGGCGGTATTGATGATGACGCCGCGCTCGCCGTCTTCGCCGGGTTCGTTGTTCTGCATCAGCGATGCACCGGCCTTGGCTACGTTGAAGCTGCCAACCAGGTTCACCATCACGGTGGTGGCAAACGTACCCAGCGCCATTGGGCCTTCTTTGCCAAGCACACGTCCGGCACCCAGAATGCCGGCGCAGTTCACCACCACATTCAAGCCACCGAGAGCATCGCGGGCGGCGGCGACGTTGGCGGCTACGCCATCTTCGGAGGTGACGTCGGTGCTAAAGAAGCGCGCGGCACCGCCCAGCGCCTTGGCGGCTTCGTGGCCTTTTTCTTCGTTGACGTCGAACAGGGCGACATGGCCGCCGTTCGCCACCAAATGCTGAGCCACCGCGTGGCCGAGACCGGAAGCGCCGCCGGTGATGATTGCCTTGACCTGATTGAGCTGCATGGGATGCCCCGGAAACTAAAAACCGCAATGGTAGCGCAGAGGCCTGCGCTGCCGCGTTGGCCCTCTTGTCACAAGATTCTGAATACACAACGTCTATGCTACGGAATATTCACGTAGCATTCGGGAGCCTGACGCAATCTTGATCGCCGCCATGTGGCCATAACTTCGAGACGGCGCCATGCAAATCAATGGATTGCGGCGCACGCCACAAGGAAGGTGGACCCATGCGATTCCCCTGCAGTACCTATCACTGAGGAGTACGTCATGAAGAAACAGTTAGGAATGATCGCCATCTGTGGCGCCTTGTTGGTCACGTCCCAGTTTGCGTTCGCCCAGGCTTACCGCCAGGGACCGCCCCCGCCCGGTCGCTACCACGGCATGTACGACCAGGGCCGGCACGAGGGTTGGTATAAGCGGGGCGGCCGTATTCCGCCCAGCTATCGCGGGGGCCGCTATGTGGTCAGCGATTGGGGCCACTATCGTCTTCGCCCGCCGCCGCGCGGATATCAGTACATCCGTAGCGACAACGGAGACTTCCTGTTGGCGGCGATCACCACCGGCGCCATCATGAGCATCATCGCCGTCAATCACTAACGGCAAGCGTTCGCGAAGATCGTGTGGCCAGGTACAGGGCATGTGTGCCTGGCCACTGTCTTTTTATCGGCCGAATCGTTACTGCAATAGTTGATGCAATGCGGCCGATTCCATCAGCGATGCAAAGGGGTGGAGCACAGTTGGCGGATTCGCGGGTGCCTGCAATTCCTTCTGCCACACACCCACGTCCCACCATTGTGCGGCCTTGTAACCGGCTTTGCGCCAAATGCCGGCCGGCGTGAACACCATCGATTCGTGCAGCGAAACGCTCACTTCGCCCGGCATCGTGATAACGCCTACCGCCTGGT
The DNA here is from genome assembly GCA_015655335.1 of Lysobacterales bacterium. GTDB lineage: Bacteria > Pseudomonadota > Gammaproteobacteria > Xanthomonadales > Rhodanobacteraceae > Dyella_B. The sequence goes on from JAATFF010000167.1 coordinate 21,705, forward strand.
TGATGCCTTGCAATCGCATCACGTCGAGTAGCACGCCATAGAGACGACGCGCGATCCCGCGCCGTTGCGCGTCGGCATGCACATAGATCGACGTCTCCGCAATCAAGTCGTAGGCAGCCCGTTCGCGAAAGCGGGTGGCATAGGCGTAGGCGAGCACGTCGCCGTTTTCTTCCCAAACCAACCAGGGGTACTGCTGCAAACGAGTGAGGATGCGCTGGCGCATCGCTTCGATGCCCGGAAGTTCGGTCTCGAAGGTGATCGCACTGTGGGTGACGGCGGGTGCGTAGATGGCGTGGACGGCAGCAGCGTCTTCGGCGCGGGCGATGCGGATCATTTCATGTATTTCCAGTTGCGTGGCTTGCCTTCGGCCAACCATTCCAATGCCGTGGCGATGCGTTTTTGCCGAGTGGCATCCGTCTTGGCTTCAGCGATCCAGTC
>JAATFF010000123.1 GCA_015655335.1 Lysobacterales bacterium
CAGATCAGAAAACGAGTGCAGCTCATCGATATCAAACAGAACACTTTGCAGGGACACAAAAAAATCCGGCCTTCAACACGTGAAGACCGGATTCTTGGGATGCCTTGGCTACGATGCAATGCTTAAGTGAACAGCATTACCGTTGATGCGGGGCTTTTTGCTTGCATTCGATGCGAAAGAATCAGCTTGGACGGGCGCGGGGGGGCGATATATTTTTCGAGAAATGGCCGGCTTCGCGGGCTCGGGCATTTTATCTAACGGTCGACAAGCGGGCAGCCCGCTGACTGGATCGGTGGGGGCCGCTAAACTCGACGCTCCACCCCCAGCCGGCCGCGCCATGTCGCAACCCTTCGTCGTGCAGTTCAACCCAGTAGCCCTTCACCTGGGGCCGATCCAGATCCACTGGTATGGGTTGATGTACCTCCTGGCATTCCTGAGCGCCTGGTCGCTGGGCGAATACCGCCGCAAGCGCGGCCGGCTACCGGTGAGTCGCGATGCGCTGGGGGATCTGGCGTTCTACGCCATGATGGGTGTGATTCTGGGCGGCCGCATTTGGTACATGCTGTTTTATTACGCGGGCGGGATTCGCTGGATCTGGACGGAGCCGCTGGCGCTGTTCCGCGTCTGGGACGGCGGCATGAGCTTCCACGGTGGCTTGTTGGGCGTTCTGGCGGCGGCCCTGTGGTGGTCGCGCCGGCACAAGCTCCATTTCTTCGACACGATGGATTTCGTTGCACCGATCGTACCCATCGGTCTAGGGCTGGGGCGCCTAGGCAATTTCATCAACGGTGAATTGTGGGGCAAGCCCGGCCTGGTGCCGTGGGCCATGATCTTTCCCAATGCCCGCGATGAGGACGTCGCGCTGGCCGCAAACGACCCGCACCTGGCGCAGTGGATGCAGCAATACAGCGGGCTGCCCAGGCACCCCTCGCAGTTGTATGAACTGGTGCTGGAAGGTGTGGTGATGTTCGCGGTGCTTTGGCTGGTGTCGATGAAGCCGCGCCCGCGCTATCTGATCTCGGGATTGTTTGCGCTGCTGTATGGCTGCTTCCGCTTCGCCGTCGAGTTTGTTCGCGTGCCGGACGCGCAGCTCGGCTACCTGGCGTGGGGCTGGCTGACCATGGGTCAGATCCAGTCGTTGCCGTTGATTGCCATCGGTCTGTGGTTGCTATGGTTGTCGCGCCGCGCGCCGACCTTGCCGCAGGCCACGGCAGCCGAACCACAGACGGCGTAAACTTCAACGTATGCGCGCTTATCTCGACCTGCTTCGCCACGTGCTGGATCACGGCACGGAAAAGACCGATCGCACGGGTACAGGCACACGCAGTGTGTTCGGTCGACAGCTGCGCTTCGATCTTGCCGAAGGGTTTCCGCTGGTCGCCACCAAGAATCTGAACCGGAAGTCCAACGTGCATGAACTGATCAGGTGCCTGCGTGGCGATACCAATATCGCTTATCTGAAGGAACACGGTGTCAGTATCTGGGACGAATGGGCCGACGAACACGGCGATCTTGGTCCGGTCTACGGCAAGCAATGGCGCGCATGGCCGACTGCGGATGGCCGCATCGTGGATCAGATTCGCTGGGTCGTCGATGAGATCAAGCGCAATCCCGATTCGCGCCGTTTGATTGTCAGCGCATGGAACGTGGGCGAATTGCCGAAGATGGCGTTGATGCCATGCCACGCGCTGTTTCAGTTCTACGTGGCAGACGGAAAGTTGAGTTGTCAGCTGTACCAGCGTTCCGGCGATATCTTTCTCGGTGTGCCTTTCAACATCGCCAGCTACGCCTTGCTGACGCACATGATCGCTCAGGTCTGTGGTCTGGGCGTGGGGGATTTTGTCCACACGTTGGGCGACGCGCATCTGTACAACAATCATGTGGAGCAGGCGCGCCTGCAGTTGACGCGAGATCCGCGGCCGTTGCCGCGCTTGCGGCTCAATCCGGATGTCTCGTCGATCTTCGATTTTCGCTACGACGATGTGGCGATCGAGGATTACCACCCGCACGCGGCGATCAAGGCACCGGTGGCTGTATAGGTCAGGCGCTTTACGCGTGACCTAGTGGCTGGCAGAAGCCACCTTTGGGCCGTCACTGGCGAGCATGAGCCGGATTCTCCGGGTCGCCATGTCCACCCCTCATCCGAAACGCTATAATGGCCGGTCGGCGTAGCCAGGAACGTACCGGGTTGCGCGTACCGTTCGCCCTACTGTTATCGCTCGGAGCATCCATGGCCATTTCGTTGATCGCCGCCCTCGACGAGAATTTTGCAATCGGTCGCAAGGGCCAGCTGCCCTGGCATCTGCCGGATGATCTGCGGTGGTTCAAGCAGCTGACGACGGGCAAGTATGTGCTGATGGGTTACAACACCGCCGTGTCGATCGGCCGAGCGTTGCCGGATCGCGAAAACCTGGTGCTCTCCCGCCGTCACGAAGCGCCGTTCCCTGGCCAGATTACCGTGCGTTCCCTTGAGGAAGCACAGGCCCGCTCCAATGGCACCGGGCTGATGGTGATCGGCGGCGGCAAGGTTTTTCATGATGCGTTGCCCACGGCACGCCGCCTGTACCTCACCTGGGTGAGCGCGGCGGTTGATGGCGCCGATACGTTCTTCCCCGGCATCCATTTCAGCGACTGGACCGAAGTCAAGCGCACGCATCACAAGAAAGACACCGAGCACAGCTACGACTTCGACATGGTCGAGTACATCCGTAACAACTGATTTCCCTTCGTGAGCCACCACACCGGCGCATCGTTGCATGTCATGGCTGGCGTGCTGCGCGATGCGCAGGGCAGGGTGCTGCTGGCGCAACGTCCGGCGGGTAAGCATCTGGAAGGCTATTGGGAATTCCCCGGCGGCAAACTTGAGCCGAACGAGCAGCCGCAACGCGCATTGATGCGCGAGCTGCACGAAGAGCTGGGAATCCATATCGAAGCTGATGACGGCACGCCACTGATACGCGTGCCTTGGCGTTATGGTGAACGCGATCTATTGCTGGACGCGTGGCAGTTCACCCGCTGGCAAGGCACCCCGGTTTCGATGGAAGGGCAGGCGCTGCAATGGCTGCTTCCGTCCGACGTAGATCCCGCGACGCTAGCTCCCGCCGATCGACCGATCCTGCAAGCATTGCGTTTGCCGCCGATCTACGCGATTACGCCTGCACACGTGCCGCCGGATCATGCCGAGCTTTGGTACGCGCGTCTGGACGCGGCGCTGATGCAAGGCACATGTCTTATCCAGTTGCGCTTGCCCTTGTGGTCGGCCGCACAGGTGCAGATGCTGGCGGCACGCTTGCAAGAGCGCGCGGTGCAATGGGCCGCCTGCGTATTGCTCAATGGCGACATCGACGGTGCGCATCGTCTCGGCGCGGGCGTCGGTGTGCATCTGACGTCCGCGCAGCTGACTGCAGGAATTGAGCGTCCGCTGCCATGGACGCAGATCGTAGGCGCCAGTTGTCACGATGCCCTCCAGCTTGGCCGCGCAGTGCAGATGGGCGCTGACTTCGCCACGCTTTCGCCCGTGGCTCCCACCACGAGCCATCCGGCAGCGGCATCGCTGGGCTGGTTGCGGTTCCGGGATCTGGCTGAGGCTGCTGCATTGCCGGTGTATGCGCTCGGTGGCATGACGCCCGCGCAGGTCGGCCAGGCGCGAAATCATAGCGGGCAAGGCGTGGCGGGTATTGGCGCTTTCTGGCGATGAGCTTGCCCAACCGGGCCGGCAGCAGTAGCGTGGCCGTATGCGCATCATCTATCGAGCCCAGAGCCTGATCGACGCCCACCTCGTGAAGGATGCGCTGGAGAACGCGGACGTGCCCGCTTTTATCGCCGGCGAATACCTCACCGGCGGCGTTGGGCAACTGCCGGCGCTGGACTACGTCGCTGTGCTGGTGCCCGAATCGAGCGTGGAGATGGCCGCATCGATCGTGCGCGAAATCGATGGCGCATTGACCGAAGCGCGGCTCGCCATCCAAGAGCAGGACGACGATACGGGCACGCTGCTGCCCGCACCAGGCTGAGGTGGCGATGTCCGAATCGTCTGCTGCGGCGCCGTCCGGCGTCGGCCATGAAGTGCCCCTGCGTGCGGCCGTGCTCCAGATGGCGCTCGGGGCGGCATTGCTTTCCAGCACCGGCCTTTTCGTTGTCTATGCGCATACAGCCCCGACGGTTTAGGGCTTCTATCGCATGCTTTTTGGCGGCGGCATGCTGCTGGCCTGGGTGGCGATGCGTGGCACATGGCGACCGATTGCATGGCGCGACATGCTGCTCGCCTTGTTGCCGGCAGTGGGATTCGCTGCCGACTTGATTCAATGGCATCGAAGCATTCTGTGGGTTGGGCCGGGTGTGGCCACGTTGTTGACCAACTTCCAGGTCTTCTTGATGGCCTTGGTTGGATTGCTGTTCTATCGCGAGCGGCCGGGTCGATGGTTCGTGCCCGGCATGTTGTTGGCCATGATCGGTTTGTGGCTGCTGGTCGGCGCACATTGGTCGGTGTTCGATGCGCAGCATCGGTTGGGTGTCTGGTTGGGGCTGGGCAGCGGTTTGGCGTACACGGTTTATCTGCTTAGCTTTCGCCATGCCCTGAAGACGCACGCACATTTGTCGCCCGCGCAATTCCTCGGCTTGATGAGCCTGACCTGCGCCCTGATGTTATGGCTATGGGGCCTGGGCGAAGGCGTGAGCTTTGCATTGCACGGATTGCGCAGCTGGAGCGTACTGCTGGCGTTGGGTTTCTTCGGACAGGTGCTGGCGTGGCTGCTGATGGTGCGCGCCATGCCGCGGTTGCCCGCTTCGCTGGTAGGCCTGCTGTTGCTGCTGCAACCCACGCTAGCCTTTGTGCTGGATGTGATACTGCTTGGTCGGCCGACCGGAACAGGCGATTGGGTAGGTCTGGTGCTTGCCCTGGCGGGTATCCTATTGGGTGCGCTGCGTCCACGTCGGCGCACACAACCAACCGCATAAAAACCGGAGTGCCTGCATGACATCGTTTGAAAGCCTGATTCGCGCAGTACCGGATTTTCCGAAGCCGGGCGTGATTTTCCGCGACATCACGCCGCTACTGGCCGATGGCGCCGCCTTTGCGCGTTGCATCGATGCCATGGTGGAACCTTGGCTTGGTAGCGATGTGCAGGCCGTATGCGGCGTCGAATCGCGCGGCTTTATTTTTGCGGCGGCCATCGCGCAGAAACTGGGTGCAGGTTTCATTCCCTTACGCAAACCCGGCAAGCTGCCGCCGCCGGTGATGCATGCGGACTACCAGCTGGAATATGGCACCGATCGCCTCGAGGCGCGTGTCGACACCTTGCGCAAAGGTGAGCGCGTACTGCTGATTGACGACGTACTCGCGACCGGCGGAACCCTCGGCGCGGCGCGCAATCTGCTCGGGCAGCTCGGTGCTGATCTGGTGGGCGCTTCGGTCGTCATTGAACTGCTAGCCTTGCAGGGGCGGGCGCTTTGGCCACAGAGCGTGCCTTTGCACAGCGTGTTGCACTATTAATTCGAAACATTGGCCGTCGAATACGAAGGAGGATGCGACCATGCTCGGCATCGGTGCCTGGAAACAACGCATGCCTCGACCCGAAGAGGCATTGCCGGGGCGCGAGCAGCCGCTCGTGCCGGCGGAACATCATCACGTGCTTGGCCACTCGCTGTCGCGGGAAGCTTTCCCGGGTGCTGAGACAGTGTTGTTCGGCATGGGTTGCTTCTGGGGAGCGGAGCGCAAATTCTGGAGCTTGCCAGGGGTGTTCACGACAGCAGTGGGCTACGCCGGCGGATACACGCCCAATCCTACGTACCGCGAAGTGTGCTCAGGCATGACCGGGCACGCCGAGGTGGTTAAGGTGGTCTACGATCCATCGCGCATCACGTTCGACACCTTGCTGAAAACATTCTGGGAAAATCATGATCCTACCCAGGGTATGCAACAGGGTAATGACACCGGCACGCAGTATCGTTCGGCCATCTATACGTCCAATGTGGCACAACTCGATGCCGCGCAAGCATCGGCGAAACGTTTTCAAGCCGAACTCGCGCGCGCAGGGTACGGCAACATCACGACCGAGATCGCGATGGCTGGGCCGTTCTATTTTGCTGAGGACGAACACCAGCAATACCTGTCCAAGCATCCCGACGGTTATTGCGGTCTCGGCGGCACGGGAGTGTCGTGTCCTATTGGATTGTCAGCGCCGGTGAGATAGGCGCTTCACCGCACGGCTGTGCGGGACATATCAGGATTTGCAAAACATCGACCCGGTTCGAGATAACTCGATACCGGGTCGATACGGCTTGGCATAAGACCTTAAGGTCTGCCGTTATGCATCACGCGAGGTCGTAACGATCCAGATTCATGACCTTGCTCCAGGCCGCTACAAAGTCATGCACAAACTTCTCCTGCGCATCCGAGCTTCCATAGACTTCGGACAAGGCGCGCAGCTGGGAGTTTGAGCCGAAGACGAGGTCGATACGGGTGCCGGTCCACTTGAGTTTGCCCGTTGCGCGATCGTGCCCTTCAAAGACGTCGTGCGCATCCGAAGCGGGTTTCCATTCCGTGCTCATGTCGAGCAGGTTGATGAAAAAGTCGTTGGATAGCGATTCCGGCCGTTTGGTAAAGACGCCGTGCGGGGATTGCTTGAAGTTAGCGTTGAGCACGCGCAGACCACCGACGAGCGCCGTCATCTCTGGCGCGGTCAGCGTCAGCAATTGCGCCTTGTCGATCAGCAGCACTTCGGCAGGGACTTTGTATTTGCCCTTGAGATAGTTGCGGAAACCGTCGGCGGCCGGTTCGAGTACCTCGAAGGATTCCGCATCGGTTTGTTCCTGCGAGGCGTCCGCACGTCCTGGCGAGAAGGGAACCGTCACGGTTTGACCGGCATTTTTCGCCGCCTGTTCAACGCCAGCGCCACCGGCCAACACGATCAGGTCGGCCAGCGAGATCTTCTTTCCGCCCGATTGCCCTTTGTTGAATTCGCTCTGGATGCCTTCGAGTGTCTTCAGCACTTTCGCCAGTTGCTCAGGCTGATTGACCTCCCAATCTTTCTGCGGGGCGAGACGAATGCGCGCACCGTTCGCACCGCCGCGCTTATCGGAGCCGCGGAACGTGGACGCCGACGCCCAGGCCGTCGAGACCAGTTGCGAGACGGACAGGCCCGAAGCCAGCACCTTGGCTTTGAGGCTGGCGATGTCCTGCGCATCAATCAATGTGTGATCGACCTTGGGAATGGGGTCTTGCCAGATGAGCTCCTCTGCCGGCACTTCCGGACCCAGGTAGCGCGGGCGCGGGCCCATGTCGCGGTGCGTCAGCTTGAACCACGCGCGGGCGAACGCGTCGGCGAATTGGTCGGGGTGCTCGTAGAAGCGCCTGGAAATCTTTTCGTAGGCGGGGTCGAGCCGCAAAGAAAGATCGGTGGTCAACATCGTTGGCGCACGGCGCTTCGATGGGTCGTGCGCATCGGGAATGGTGTTAGCGCCTGCACCGTTCTTTGGCGTCCACTGATTCGCGCCGGCCGGGCTCTTGGTCAGTTCCCACTCGTAGCCGAACAGGTTCTCGAAGAAACCGTTGCCCCACTTTGTTGGTGTGGCGGTCCAGGTAACTTCCAGACCGCTAGTGATCGCGTCAGCGCCTTTGCCGCTGCGGAAGCTGCTCTTCCAGCCTAGACCCTGGTTCTCAAGACCGGAGCCTTCGGGTTCCGGGCCTACGTTGTCGGCGGGACCGGCGCCGTGCGTTTTGCCGAAGGTGTGACCGCCGGCAATCAGTGCGACGGTCTCTTCGTCGTTCATGGCCATGCGCGCAAAGGTTTCGCGGATATCGTGCGCGGCGGCAATCGGATCCGGATTACCGTCGGGACCTTCCGGGTTCACGTAGATCAGGCCCATCTGCACGGCGCCTAGCGGATTCTCCAGGTGACGTCCCTTGTCGGTGCGGCTGCTCTCGCTGCCGTGCAGATCTTTGTCAGCCACGATCGCACCTTCGTCGTTGCCGCCCTTGCCGTAACGGATGTCGCCGCCCAGCCAGGTTTTCTCGTTGCCCCAGTAGAGATCTTGATCGGGTTCCCAGGTGTCCTCACGACCGCCGGCGAAGCCGAACGTCTTGAAGCCCATGGTCTCCAGCGCGACGTTGCCGGTGAGGATCAACAGGTCGGCCCAGGAAATCTTGTTGCCGTACTTCTGCTTGATTGGCCAAAGCAAGCGGCGCGCCTTGTCGAGGCTGACATTATCCGGCCAGCTGTTCAGCGGTGCGAAGCGTTGCTGGCCGCGTCCGCCGCCACCGCGGCCGTCAGCAATGCGGTAGGTGCCGGCGCTGTGCCACGCCATGCGGATGAAAAGTGGGCCGTAGTGACCGAAGTCTGCGGGCCACCAATCCTGTGAATCCGTCATCAGCGCTGCGAGATCTTTCTTCAGCGCCGCGAGGTCGAGGCTCTTGAACGCCTGTGCGTAGTTGAAGCCCTTATCCATCGGGTTGGATTTGTGGGAATGCTGAGCGAGCAGATCCAGTCGCAGCTGTTTCGGCCACCAATCACGGTTCGTCGTACCGCCGCCAGCGGCATGGTTAAACGGGCACTTTGCTTCGGTTGACATGGGTTCTCTCCTTGGGGGCGTTTGTACCAACGACTCGGTCCAATCTGAGGTCCGAAAGCCGATAAGTGGAACGAGTACCGGTAAATCAAATGTCCTTCGTTACTTTGATGGATGGTATGAATAAGTCATGGGCGTAAAGCCGTCTAAATGGATTACTACGTTCTATCCAATGTTCCGCGTTTGAGCATGGTTTGCCGATTCGAAGGGGCGCTCTATCACAGGCACACCTCTCCCGCCCACGCGAACCATCTTCGGGCCATCCACAAATTCGATAATGCGCAAACGGCGAAAGCACCTGGATGGTGCTCTTCGGTCGTTCGCTGAAGTCCAGTTTGGTGCGGCCGAGCGAGGGCACCGGCATCGTTGGGATGCGCCGGCTTGCTCAGCATCAGCAACGCTTCCCGCTGTATCCGTTTGCGCTTGTCGGCATATTCGGCGTCGAAGAAGCTAATCTGGCTCATGCGGTTGCCCTCCAGCGTGGCGGGGCCTGTATCAGCACGACGGGCCAAACGTATTCAACGTTTCCTTGGATCGCGAGCGTCCGGTCCCATAAACAACGTGCATATGGCGGTAGTTGATCGCCGATTCTTCTGCGAATGCGTCGCTCACGTTTTGCTCCGTGTGGGAGCCTTTCAGCTTACTCATGACATCACCTCTGGGCGTGGGGCTTGGGGCCTTGCGGAGGCGGCCAGGTTGGGCCGTGTTCCCCGAGCCTAACGCTGAGTGGATGAGTTATGAAATTGATTGTTCTTATGAAGATGATTGGTTGTGACTATGACGAGCGCTGTTGCGCATCAAGCCGCCCGGCGACGTTTTGCCGAGCCGGTTGCCGCGGTATGCGGATCGAGCAGATCGCGCGGCAAGCGCTTGAATACGTCCGCCAATTGCTGGAGGAATCCGCCCATGGCCGAACTCTTGCGCCATAGCATCGCGATGCGGCGGCTGGGCGGGTGGCCGCTGAATTCGAGCAGTTGCAGGTTCGGCGCCTGGGCGACTGGCGGTTTCACGGCGAGCGTCGGCAGCAGTGTGATGCCGACATTGGACGCAACCATCTGGCGCAACGTTTCCAGACTGGTGGCGCGAAAACCGCTTTTCTCGCCGGCGCCGGCCATATGGCAGACCTCCAGCGCCTGATCGCGCAGGCAGTGGCCGTCTTCCAGCAGCAGCAGGCTTTGATCAGAGAGGTCACTGAGCTTCAGCGATGTCCGCTTGGCCAGCGGATGCGATTGCGGCACGGCCAGCACAAACGGTTCCTCGAACAGGAGTTCCGCATGCAGGCTATCGTCGTGAATGGGCAGGGCGAGGATGCCGGCGTCAAGCTTTCCCTCACGCAGGCGATGCAGCACCGTTTCCGTTTTTTCCTCGACCAGCAGCAATTCCAGGCGTGGAAAACGATCCCGGATCAGTGGCACCACATGCGGGAGCAGATAAGGGCCAAGCGTGGGGAAAATGCCAAGCCGCACTGTGCCCGATTCCGGATCCACCGTGCGGCGCGCAACACCTTTGATCTGCTCGACCTCGTTCAATACATCGCGTGCCCTATTGGCGATATCGCGGCCGACATCGGTCAGCAGCACCTTGCGCGGCGTGCGTTCCACCAGCGCCACACCCAGCTCATCCTCCAGCTTCTTGATCTGCGTGGAGAGGGTGGGCTGGCTGACAAAACAGGCTTCGGCGGCGCGACCAAAGTGCCGATGTTCGGCCAGGGCAACGAGGTAGTGCAGGTCGCGCAGGTTCATGGTGACTCCAATTATAGGCGCTGCCTATGAACCCTATGGTAATAATCGATTTGAACAATACAAGTGCTGCCTATATCTTTGCTCGGGTGAGCGCTGCAGGGTGCAGCGCATCCTTCCCTGAAAACCTTCACCAGGAGCAATACATGCTGACCATCGGCGAGAAGTTCCCCCTGTTCAACGTTCCGGCCACCGTCTCGATCGAGAGCCTCGATAAGGCTTTCCAGAACATCGATAACAACACCTATAAGGGCAAGTGGCTGTGCGTGTTCTTCTATCCGAAGGATTTCACCTTCGTTTGCCCGACCGAAATCAAGGGCTTCAGCGACGTGAACCAGCAGTTTGCCGACCGTGACTGCCAAGTGCTGGCCGCCAGCACGGACTCCGAGTTCGTCCATCTGGCATGGCGCAAGGACCACAAAGACCTGCGCGATCTCAAGTTCCCGATGCTGGCCGACATCAAGAAGGACCTCACCACGGCGCTGTGCATCCTGACCGAAGACGGTGTCGCCCAGCGCGCCACGTTCCTCGTCGATCCGGAAGGCGTGATCCGTTTCGTTTACGTGACCGACGGTTCCGTCGGCCGCAACCCGGCTGAAGTGCTGCGCGTTCTTGACGCACTGCAGACCGATGAACTGTGCCCCTGCAACTGGAGCCAGGGCGAAGACACCCTCAAGGTCGCCTGATTCCAGTTTTTGCCCGCACTCCGCGCCGCTCATCCCCTCTCCATCGGAGCGCGCGGAGTGACCCCGGCGGCGAAGCCCGCTTCGCCGCCTTTTTTCCTTCTGCTGATGCATGAGTCCACGCATGGACTCCGTGCTCGCGTGCCCAACATTCGAAGAGATGCCCCATGAGCCTTGCTGACCTGAAAGCCCAATTGCCCGACTATGCGAAGGACCTGCGCCTGAATCTCGACTCCGTGTTGAGTGAAGGTGGTGCGCCGGGCCTGACGAACAAGCAGATCTTCGTGATCGCACTCGCTTCGGCGATTGCTTCGCGCTACAAGCCGCTGACCGCTGCGATCAATGAAGAAGCGGCCAAGCATGCAAGCCCTGAAGAACTTAACGGTGCGCGCGTCGCCGCCGCGATCATGGGTATGAACAACATCTACTATCGCTTCCTGCATCTTGTGGAAGAACCCGAATACGGCACCCTACGCGCCGGTCTGCGCATGAATGCAATGTCGAATCCTGGCGGCGACAAAATCGATTTCGAACTTGCATCGCTCGCCGTGTCTGCCGTAAACGGTTGCGGCAAGTGCCTGGAGTCGCACGAGAAGACGCTGCGCAAGCACGGTTTGTCGGCGCAGCCGATCCAGAGCGCTGCGCGCATTGCTGCCGTGATTCACGCGGTAGCGGTTGCGATCGAACAGGCCGATGTTGCAGGTTGAAACACGCAACAGCACGATAAATAAAAACCCCGGCACATGTTGTGCCGGGGTTTTTTATGCAACATGCAAACGCCGATTACGGGTTGTAGTCGGCCAGTACCGAGATGTTGCTGAAGCTGCCTTGTGGTGCGGTGACAAGGATGTAGTACGTGGTCGCTTGCGGTTGCGAAATCACCACGGCTTCGCTGGTGCCTGGCTTGATCGAGCTGAAATCTGCGTTGCTGCCGTTTGCGGACGGAGCGCTGCCAGCCTTTACATACAAGCCTACGTTGCCTGAACCGCCCAGTGTGCGGATGTTCAACGTCGTGGCACCTGCCGGCACAACGATGGAGTACAGGTTGCCGGTACTTGTGGAGTTCTGACCTGACAGCAACACACCCTTGGTCAGCGGAGTAGCGTTGCCATTGTCGCCGCCACCGCCACCGCCGTTGTCGTTGCTCACCTCAAGATTAACTGCGGCATAGGCGTCGACGATGCCGGCCCCGATCGGGTAATCCTCGGTAACGGGGAATGCGCGAGCCGATTTAACCAGCACACTGGTCATATCAGCAGGGGAAAGTGCCGGCACACCCGCCGCCTTCAACGCGCCCACGACGAGAGCCACAGTGCCAGCGACGTGCGGCGCCGCTTGCGAGGTGCCCGCCATGCCGCCATAAGCTTCAACCGAATCGGCAGGATAAATGGGCGTTGTCGTGCCCAGATTGATCGCCTGCCAGACGAAGCCATTGTCGACCTCCGTGCCCGACGATGCATCGTTGGCATAAATGCCACCGCCCGGCGCTGAAATCGTTACGCCCTTGCCGTAGTTGGAATAGAACGCGCGCTTGCCTGTGATGCCGTTGGAGGCCACGGCAACGACACCTGGGCAGCTTGCCGGCGTGAAGTTGGAAACATCCGCTGTGCTGTTACCTGCAGCCACCACCACTGTGGTACCGCGGCCGATCGCATCCTGGATGGCTGTGTATTCGGGCACGCTGGCATCGCATGTCCCTTCCCCACCCAAACTCATGTTGATGACTTGCGCGGGTTGCGCGAGATCGGGCACGCCGTCGATGTGACCGCCGGATGCCCATTCGATCGCATCGGAAATGTCGGAATCGTAACCACCGCAGTGGCCCAGCACGCGCACGGGCAACACTTTGGCGTTGTAGGCAATGCCGGCCATGCCCAGACCATTGTTGGTGAGTTCGGCGACTTCGCCCGACACCACGGTACCGTGCCAGCTGCTTGGTTCGCCGTCGCTGGGGTTGTCCGAGCCGTAGCATTCTTGCAGATAGGGTTGCGTGTTATCCCAGTCGCCAAGGTCCCAACCGCCCGGCACACGATCATCCGTATCACGGCCGGAGACGAACGAATCGGTGATGAAGTCGTATCCGATATTGTTGGTGGCCAGCGAGTAGTCCAAATCCGGATGCTGCGTGATGCCGGTATCGATGACGGCAACCGTTACGCCGGTACCGTCGGCGATGTCCCAAGCGTTATTGACGTCGGCGCCACCGGTGGTATTGAAGAAATTCCACTGGTATTGCTGATAGTAGGGATCGTTGGGCGTGAACGTCTGGGGTTGCGCAGCAGCAAGCATCGCTGCCTGCGAAGAAGCCGCTGCAGCGAAGTCCTTCACCGCATACCGCTTGTAGTCAGGATGTACGGATGCAACAGCCGGATCGGCTGCAAGCTGCGTCATCAGCGCGGTGGCTTCGCTCTGGCTAAGCTTGCGCGAAGTGCGCACAAGGTCCGAACCGACCGCGAGCTTGCGCTTGTAGGAAACCGACAGCGGGGCCACGGTGGCACCGGTAGACGACTTCGTTACACGGTCCAGACCCGCGTGGCTAACGGCGGCTTGCACGTTTTGCAGCACGGCGTCTTTATTGTTGCGCTCGGTCGACCCGTTTTTGTAGGTGATGATGAAGCGATCGAAACTCTGCGCACCCGTCTGGCTCATGCCAACAAAGCGGGGAGACGGCGAGGATAGGTTCGCAGCGTGAAGGAGGGGAACGGCCAACACCAACGCCGCGGTGAGTGCGCCGATTCGAAAGGAGTGAAGTGACTTCATACATGAGTCCTTGAAGTGAGGCCCGGGGCTTTCCGCGCCTCGGGTGGAATGGCGGACGATGTGCCATCGTCCGGTTCTCGCCATGCCGCGAACGGCATGGCGATATGCAAAGCGCTCCTCATGAGAGGAGGCGCGAGTGGTTACCAACCGAAGCTGACGCCGATCGTGCCGCTGGACTCACCGCCACCGGAGATCGAGCCACCGATCAGCACGGCGCCGTTATCCGAAATGCGATGAGCGAGGCCGACGGCCAGCGCTGCCTGACCGGCATAAGTGCCAGCCGCTGCACTCACGCGGTTGTCGGTACCCGGTGCCGCGGCGATGGCACCGGCCATGCCGGCCATAGCCGTGCCCATGGCGCCAACACGATTCAAACGTGTGTTGACGCTATGGAACTGGTTGTTCACCTGGTCGCGGAACGCGTTGAAGTTGTCACTGGTGACTAGCCCGGCCGTCTTCTGATCGGTGTACGCGTTAGCGTTGCTCAGCGTTTCTGCGCTACTCGCATCGGTGTACGCGTTCGCAGCGTCGACGGCAGTTTGCGTAGCTGCCGTCACCTGGCCGACATTCGCGGCATCGGTGGCGTTCACGCCCGTTGCGACGTTGGTGATTTGACGTTCCGCACCAACGCTGCCCACCGACACCGTGTTGGCCTGGTCGGCAACCGATCCCGCACCGATGGCAACAGCATTCGACGCAGTGACCTGGCTGCCTTGACCGACGGCAGTACCGGACGATGCCGTGACATTGCTGTTCGCACCCACTGCCGTGGCATTCGAAGCGGTGCTGGCAACTTGCGCGCTGGTGCCCGCGATGGTGTTTGTGTCCGTGGTACCTGCAGCGAGCACCGTGCTGGTGCCTGTGGCGCTGTTGCTTGCAGGTGGCACAGGTGCGCTGTTGCTCGTCCCTATATTACTCACCTGGGTTTCGAGACTTCCGACGCGTCCATTCAACGAGTTGATGCTGCTGAGCGCACCGGTCATGGCACCGTCCAGGGCACTAAACGCGCTGCTCACGTTATTGAACATGTTGCCTTGGATGCTGAACTGCGGCAGGACCATCATGCCGTTTGCGTCCATGGCGACATTGCCGCCGATGACTGCAGCCAGCGACTTGTACTGGCTCACGTTCACCGCATCATTGTTATTCAATCCGGCTGCAAGGTTGGAGAGTGTCGTTCCGCTCTTACCTCCAAACGTGATCGAGCCCTGACTGCTACCCGCATCGTAGGTAATGGCCGAAACGGTGTTGCCGTTGGCATCCACCAGCCCCGTCTGCTTTAGCTGAGCGACATTGACAGCGTCGGTGTCCTGAGTGCCAGCGGCCACATTGGTAATCTGACGTTCGCCACCCACCCGGCCTACAGAGACCGAGTTGGCGCGATCGGCAAAGCTGCCATTGCCCAACGCAACACTGTTGTAGCCCATGCTCATGCTGTTGGCGCCCAAAGCCATGCTGGCGTTGCCAGCGGCGGTAGCGTTGAAACCGAGCGCAGTGCTTTGCACACCGTTGGCTGTACTCGATGCACCCATCGCCACCGCGCCATCGGCAGTCGCTTTGGCATTGGCGCCGCTGGCTACTGACTGCGTGCCGCTGGCATTGGCATCGTCAGTACCATCGTTCGCACCGTTGGCCTTGAAGTAGCGATTGGTTTGGGCCCCTGCATCGGCGACAGTATCCAGCTGCGACTTGTTGACGGCGTCGGTGGCCTGCGTACCAGCCGCCACGTTGACGATCTGGCGTTCGCTGCCAACGCCACCCACGGACACGGATCCTGCGCGATTGGCTACCGAGCCGGCACCCAGCGCCACCGCGTTTGTTGCCGATGCAGATGCATTGGTGCCGAGCGCTGTCGATGACTTACCGCTAGCGTTAGATGTCCTGCCGAGCGCGACGGCGTTATCGTTGGTTGCAGCGGCCTCGAAGCCAACTGCGGTGGCGCTGAACAGATAGGGAGCATAGGCCGCAGAGGTCTTTGCAGTTGCCACGGCACCCGTGCCCACTGCGACGGAGCCATAACCCTTGGTCTCGGAGTTTGCGCCGATAGCAACGGTATTGGCTGAGCCGCCGGTCTGAGCATTGTGTCCAAGCGCTATGCTGTTTTCTCCGGATGCCTGCGCAGATGCTCCCGCCGCTACCGCGTAGTTAGCCACTGCCGATGCATCATCGCTGCCATCGTTCTTGCCGTTCGCTTTGAAGTAGTGACTGGCTTGAGCGCCGGTATTGGCTACGTTCGCCACAGCATCCAACTGCGACTTGTTCACCGCATCGGTGGCTTGTGTGCCCGCAGCGACGTTGGTGATTTGACGCTCGTTACCGGCCGAGCCCACCGAGATCGTGTTGTCGCGATCGGCAACGGACAATGCTCCCAAGGCCACGGCGTTGTTTCCCGTGACGTAGCTCATCGTGCCGATGGCAACGCTGGCGTCGGTCAGGCCATTCAGGCCTGCACCTGCGCCCAACGCCACCGAACGCACGCCCGGTGAGCGCGAGGCGATGCCAACAGCCACGCTTCCGTCTCCTGCCGCGATGGCATTGCCGCCAAGCGCAACCGATCCGACACCCGTCGCCAAGGTCTGGCCATTCACGCCAAACGGTTGACCGTTGTCGAAAGTCGCGAAGCCGCCGATGGCGGTAGCGAAATTCTGCGTGGCGAAAGCGCCGGTGCCGATCGCGATTGCATTTTGGGTGTTGTTGAGTACGGATGCGGTTGTGCCGATGGCCACGCCATTGGATGCATTTGCGCCAACACTTGCAGCGGTGCCCACGGCGATGCTGTTTTGCGCATTCGCGCCAACCGTGGCGATCTGGCCAAGAGCCATGCTGAAGTTGCTGCCGTTCATGACCGTTGCGCCATTCAAGGCCATCGAGCCAGTGCCGCCAGCCGTGGTGTTGGCGCCGATCGCCGTGGCGGCTTGCGCGTTGGCTTGCGCATTGCTGCCAATGGCCGTGCTGGAATCGCTCAGGGCCGTGCTGGCATAGCCCATCGCGGTACTGTTTGCACCGAGAGCATTGGCACCGCTGCCGAACGCCGAGGCACCATCACCCATGGCGAAACTGCCCGAACCTGCGGCGGTGCCGTACTGACCCGCCGCAATCGCATCGTCATTGCCTTGACCCGTTGCGGCGAAGTAGTGACTGGCATCGTCAACGCTACCGACCAGCGCATCCAACTGCGATTTGTTCACCGCGTCGGTGGCTTGCGTGCCGGCTGCCACGTTGGTGATCTGGCGTTCGTGGCCTGTGCTTCCAACCGACACCGAATTGGCGCGGTTGGCGACGGAGTTGGCACCCAACGCGACGCTGCCCAGGGTGAGTGCTTGCGCGTTGTAGCCCAGCGCGGTGGCGTTGCGCCCCTGTGCGTAGCTGTCATTGCCGAGTGCGGTGGAGTTGATGCCGTCCGCGAAAGAAAGATAGCCTACCGCCGTGGAACCTTGGCCCCAAGCAAAAGAATCTGTGCCGACGGCCGTGGTGTAGTCCCCATAGGCAAAGCTGTCTGCACCCAGCGCGGTAGCGCCACTGCCATTAGCCCAGGCATGGGTGCCTTGAGCCAAGGACTGGATGCCATCGGCTTCAGCGCCGAAGCCCATGGCAGTGCTGTAATCGCCATTGGCTATGCTGTACGCGCCGGCAGCTGTCGCGTAGGTGCCCGTCGCACTGGCATCGTCGCTGCCGTCGTTGGCACCGTTGGCTTTGAAGTAGTGCTGTGCGTCGCTCACACTGCTGGCCAGGCCATCCAGTTGCGATTTGTTCACTGCATCCGTGGACTGCGTGCCCGCTGCGACGTTGGTGATCTGGCGTTCTGCACCGACGCTGCCTACCGAGACGGTGTTGTCGCGATCGGCGACGGAGTTGGCGCCAAGCGCTACGCTGTTGTTCGCAATTGCAGCACTGCCGTAACCGATGGCGCTGCTGAAATTACCAATCGCATTCGCGCCGCTGCCGAACGCCGATGCGCCATCGCCCATCGCGAAGCTGCCGGAACCGGCGGCGGTGCCGTACTCGCCGCTGGCCACGGCATCGTCGTTGCCTTGGCCGTTGGCGGCAAAGTAGTGAGATGCATCGTCAACGCTGTTGCTCAGTGCGTCCAGCTGCGCTTTGTTCACTGCGTCGGTGGCTTGTGTGCCGGCGCCCACGTTGGTGATTTGACGTTCCGCACCAACGCTACCCACTGAAACGGAATTGTCGCGGTCAGCCACCGAGTACGCACCCAGGGCGACGGCGTTGTTTCCGGTGACGGCGCTCATCTGGCCAACGGCAACACTGCTGTCGGTAAGACCGTGTCGTCCCGCGCCTGTGCCGATCGATACGGAGTTCTGACCGGCGGCGTTCGATGCCACGCCAATCGCTACGCTGTCGTCGCCCACGGCTTGCGCGAATCCGCCTAATGCCACCGAGCCGTTTCCTGCAGCGAGGGTACTGCCTGTATCGATTTGACCCGTAGTTTGATCGACAAATGCGTTGTAACCACCAATGGCTATCGCATTGTTGTTGGTCGCGCTAGCGAAGGTGCCCATCGCGATGGCGTTTTGCGCGCCGCTGGCGGTTCCCGCCAAGACGCCCAAAGCCATGGAGTTGGACGCGCCTTGCCCGGTCGCCGAACCAAGGCCGAGAGCCAGACTAATGTCGCCGTTGGCTTGGGCACCGTTCATGGCTAACGAATACTGGCCATTCGCCGCCGAGTTTTGACCGATAGCCGTGGAGCTCGCCGCGTTCGCTTGCGCATTCGGGCCCAGCGCTGTGCTGGAGTCGCCGATCGCCGCACTGCCGTAGCCAATGGCGCTGCTGAAGTTACCAATCGCATTGGCACCACTGCCGAATGCCGATGCGCCTTCGCCCATCGCGAAGCTGCCGGAACCGGCGGCGGTGCCGTAGTCGCCGCTGGCGATGGCGTCATCGTTGCCTTGGCCGTTGGCGGCAAAATAGTGAGAGGCATCGCCAACGCTGCTGGCCAGGTCATCAAGCTGAGACTTGTTCACTGCATCGGTAGCTTGCGTGCCTGCCGCTACATTGACGATCTGGCGTTCGTGGCCCACTCGACCCACCGACACCGAATTGGCGCGGCTGGCGACGGAGTTGGCACCCAATGCGACGCTGCCCAGGGTGAGTGCTTGCGCGTTGTAGCCCAGCGCGGTGGCGTTGCGCCCCTGTGCGTAGCTGTCATTGCCGAGTGCGGTGGAGTTGATGCCGTC
>JAATFF010000081.1 GCA_015655335.1 Lysobacterales bacterium
AGCGTATAAGGAAACAGCTTTATCAGCGGCACCGAAATGCCATCGTCACCGACGACGCGACAATGCGTGCGATCGAGTTCCCGGGGATCGTCCACACCGCAGCTATGCGCAATGATGCCGACTTCGTGCATGACGTTCTTGGCATAGTGCGCGACACGTTCGCTCTTGTCCGTCACCACCAGCCCGCGCTGCAGGCGCGGGTTCTGCGTGGTAATGCCGGTGGGACAGGTATTGCGATTGCATTGCAGTGACTGGATGCATCCCAACGCCAACATGAAACCGCGTGCAGAATTGACGAAGTCCGCACCCATGGAAAGCGCCCATGCCACGTCATAAGCCGTGATGCGCTTACCTGAGCAAATCACTTTGACGCGGTCGCGCAGTCCCTTGGCGATCAATGTATTGACGAGTGCCGGCAACGCTTCGTGCAACGGCAGGCCAACGCCTTCCATCAACGTCTGAGGCGCCGCGCCCGTGCCGCCTTCGGAACCGTCGACGATGATGAAATCGGGCGCACTTTCGATACCGCGCTTGGCGACTTCATCGCACAGCTCATCGATCCATTCCAAGCCGCCGAATACAGCCTTGAAGCCGGTAGGTTTACCGGTCAGATCGCGAATGTGCTGGATCGCATCCATCAACTGCGAGACGTTGGCGATATCGAGATGACGGTTTGGGCTTTGCGAATCCTGGCCCACCGGAATGCCGCGGATAGCCGCAATTTCCGGCGTTACTTTCGCCGCCGGCAGCAGGCCGCCCATGCCTGGCTTGGCACCCTGCCCCAGCTTGATGCTGACCATCTTGACCTGTTTGTGCGCGCAAATCGCCAACAGCTTTTGATCGTCCAGCTTGCCGTCGGGTGTGCGCACGCCGTACTTGGCCGTGCCGATTTCGAACACGATGTCGCAACCGCCTTCAAGGTGATACGGCGCCAGACCGCCTTCGCCCGTATCCATCCAGATACCAGCCTTGGCCGCACCAAAAGAAAGGGCGCGCACTGCGGGTGCGGACAGCGCACCGAAACTCATCGCGGAAATATTGAAGAACGCGGCATGGTCATACGGCTCGCGCGCATACGGCCCAAGACGTACTGGCTTGGGTTTGACGTGATGATCGCCCAGCGACGGGAAAGCCGCATTGACGAAAAACGGCACGCCTTCTCCGCGCAGATCGCGGGTGGAACCGAAAGCATTGGTGTTTTCCGAATTTTTCGCCGCGCGATAGACCCACATGCGCTGCGCGCGATTGAATGGCAATTCCTCGCGATCGCTCGAATACAGGTACTGGCGGAAGAATTCGCCCAGATGCAGAAACCAGTAACGGAAATGTCCGATCACCGGGTAATTGCGCAGCACCGAATTGTGCGTCTGGTTGCGGTCGATCACCCAGACCACCAGCACCACCAGGATGACAACCACCAGCAACAGCACGAACAGCAGTGCAAAGGTCTCGACCAGCACCACCAGCCAATGCGAAAAACCTGACGATTCCATCGTTGCTCTCCATTCGGCAACGGTTGTCGCCGTCGTGATCTAGATAGACCACTCGGCACGCGCGTGCCGAGCGTATCTGCAAAATTCTACAACTCCGTGCGGATGGCTTTGGCTGCACGAATGGCCTTGGCTTTGGCCGCATCGATTGTTGTATCGCGCGCCAACGTTACCGCCATACGACGGCGCCCTTTTACCTCCGGCTTGCCGAACACGCGCAGTTGGGTATCGGGCTCCGCCAGAGCTTCGGCAATGCCGTGATAGCGCGGCCCACGGCCCTCGCCTTCCACCAGCACTGCACAAGAGGCAGATGGGCCGTTTTGATGAATAACGGGAATCGGCAATCCCAGGATGGCGCGTGCGTGCAAGGCGAACTCGGATAGCTCCTGGGAGATCAGCGTCACCAGCCCGGTGTCGTGCGGGCGTGGGCTCACCTCCGAAAAAATGACGTCGTCGCCCTTCACGAAAAATTCGACGCCGAAGACACCCCAGCCACCCAGGGCCGCGGTAATCGCTTCAGCCTGTCGCTGCGCCTCGATCCATGCAGCGATACTCATGGGTTGCGGCTGCCAGGATTCACGGTAATCGCCATCTTCCTGGCGATGCCCGATTGGCGCGCAGAAGCTGGTACCGCTCTTGTGTCGTACGGTAAGCAGCGTGATTTCGTAATCGAACGGCACAAAACCCTCGACGATCACCCGCCCTTTGCCCGCGCGGCCACCCGACTGGGCATAGTCCCACGCTTGCTGCACGCTAGATGCATCGCGCACGATGCTTTGACCTTTGCCGGATGAACTCATCACCGGCTTGATCACAAAGGGATAGCCGATAGCCAAGACGGCTTCGCGATACTCCGCCTCGCTGTCACAGAAACGATAGGGCGAGGTGGGCAGGCTCAGCTCCTCGGCAGCGAGCCGCCGGATGCCTTCGCGATTCATTGTGAGCCACGCCGCACGAGCGGTCGGGATGACGTGAAGCCCTTCTTTTTCCAGTTCCAGCAGGGTCGGCGTATGGATGGCCTCGATTTCGGGCACCACCAGATCCGGGTTCTCCTGGGCGATCAAAGCGCGTAGTGCGGCCCCGTCGAGCATATCGATGACGTGACTGCGGTGCGCCACCTGCATGGCCGGCGCGTCCGCGTAACGATCGACCGCGACAACCTCCACGGCATACCGCTGCAATTCGATCGCCACTTCCTTGCCGAGCTCGCCCGATCCGAGCAAAAGAACCTTCAAGGCATGGTCAGAATAGGGCGTGCCAAACGGCTTCATGGCAGTCTCCACCAAAACCCTGATTCTACTGCCAGGACGCTGCCGCGCTGCAGATCAACGACACCGCCGATGCAGCGTCAATCCCAACGCTATCCATCCGATCACAAACGCCAAGCCACCCACGGGCGTAACGATTCCAGTCCATCGCGGTGCGCCAAGCGCCAACGCATACAAGCTGCCGCTGAAAAGCACAATGCCGATGACGAACGCGACCACCGCGGCACGCAACGTTTTGCCCTGTCCAACCCCCACTGCGATGGCCAAAGCGAGAGCGTGCCAGAAGTGATATTCCACGGCGGTATGCCAAAGTTCGTAATGCGCCGCATCGAGGACATTCCTCAAAGCATGCGCCCCAAACGCACCCAGCAATACCGCGCTTGCGCCAGCAAATCCCACCAGCAAACCGTCATAAGTACGGACAAGTTGTCGCATGAAAGCTGTTTCCCGTGATGAAAATGCAGTGAGCAAGCGCACGTGGCGTATGCTGATCGAGTCCACCTTGAGATTTTTGCATGAAGCTGCCGCGCGTTGCCCGCCTGGTCTGTCTGTCTGTCGTGCTAGCCGCCAACCTGCTGCTGGCTGCTTGCCATCAGGATGAACCGCCGCCCTGGCAGCTCACGAATATTTCCGGACACATGCCGGATCTGTCTTTCAAGCTCACCGACGACCAGGGGAAAACGGCGACGGCGGCGGATTATCGCGGCAAGGTCGTCCTGCTCTACTTCGGCTATACGCATTGCCCGGATGTTTGCCCGCTGACGCTGGCGCACCTCCATGTACTGATGCAACGTCTCGGTAAATTGTCCGATGGCGTGCGCATTCTATTTATCAGTGTCGACCCGACACGCGATACGCCGGCGGTGCTGCACGACTATGTGACCGCTTTCGACCCGCACACCGTAGGCCTTACCGGTTCGCCTTCCGACATTGAGGCGCTGAGCAAACGCTATCGCGCGGCGTTTACCCGCGAACCCGGCAAGTCCGACGGCAGCTACGACGTCAGCCACAGCTCGGGCATCTACATCTTCGATGGCAATGGCAAGGCGCGTCTGCTCGCCACACCCGCCGATCCGCAAGACAAAATGGAGCACGACCTGCATTTGCTTTTGAGCACGGGAGAAAGAACGTGAAATCACGATTCCTACTTCTTTTACTCATAGCCGGCTTGTTGCCCATCACCAGTCTGCAGGCTGCACAAGCCGATCACGTAACAGCTAGCCACGCGTGGATCCGCCTATTGCCCGGGAACCTACCGGCGAGCGGCTATGTAACCCTGCGCAATGGTGGCGCCACCGCCGCAACACTGGTCGCGGCACACACTGACACGTATGCGTCGGCGATGATTCACCAGAGCGTGCAGGAAGTCGATGGCACAAGTCGCATGACGATGGTCGAGCATCTGACGATCCCCGCCCATGGTGAAGTTTCATTGGCACCAGCGAGCTACCACCTCATGCTTCAACAAGCAGCCCGTGCGTTGAAGGCTGGCGACAATGTCGACATAACGCTGGATTTTTCCGACGGCAGCCAGTTGCACACACGTTTCCTGCTGCGCCCAGCCAACGCTGTTGACATAAACTGAGTTATCGCCCACTGAGCCGCAGTCAATGCGCGTATTTGCCGTTTCCGATTTACACCTGGACTATGCGTCTAACCGCGAGTGGCTGGAGCATCTTTCCTTGCGGGAATACAAAGAGGATGTCCTGATACTCGCTGGCGATGTTTCGGACAAAATTCACGTTATTTCCGAAGGTTTCAAGCTGTTGGCAGACCGTTTCGCCGCCGTTCTCTACGTGCCGGGCAACCATGATTTATGGGTTTCCCGCGATGGCATGCGTGATTCATTCGAGAAATTCGAAATGCTGCGCGAAACCGCCATGCGGTACGGCGTTCGCATGACTCCGTTTCGTCACGACGACCTCGCCATCGTGCCACTGCTGGGTTGGTATGACTATTCGTTCGGCGCGCCCGATGACTTCCTCAAAGGCGCCTGGGTCGACTACCGCGCATGTCGTTGGCCCGATGGTTACGACGACGCAGGCATCACGCGTTATTTCACCGAACGCAATCCCGTAGCGTCATCGCCGGAACTGGAGGGGGCAAGCAAAATCATTACTTTCTCGCACTTTTTGCCACGCATCGATCTCATGCCCGATCGTATCCCAAGCCGCCACCGCAAGATTTACCCCGTGCTGGGCACGACGATTCTGGAAACACAGTTACGGCAACTCGGCTCGAGTATGCACGTGTATGGGCATAGTCATGTCAATCGGCACGTCATAGTCGATGGTGTCACTTACATCAACAATGCCTTCGGCTATCCAGCGGAAGCGCACTTTGCGGGCCGTCGCCTTCTTCATATCCACACGACGCCTTAGAAACGCCTAACCGGCGCCTCTCAGAGACGCTGCGTCGGCGAGCGAACGTGCCGTACGCGCCTGCCGCCGTATGCGCCCAGTGCGCGACAGTCGCAGCCATTGCCTCATCGCCAACAAGCCGCCAATGGTCTCGATGGTCGCGGCCGGCACCCAAATGATGATGCCGCCGATCAACTGCCCCGTGAACACGTTGAAGTTGAAGGCACGGCCGCAAATTTCAAAGATCGGATACAGGTCGGCCTTGGAGAAGGTGATGATGGCGCCGGCGAGTATCTGCGGTGCCATGGTGAATCCCGGCGATAACACGCGCACACCGGGAATCATGCGTCCCGGTGGACGCGGCCGATGATCGAGCACCAGCCACCAATAAACGAAACCGCTGACTATCATCGACCAGTTCATGAAGCGGTAGACGCGCCAGTCGAGCATCGCCATGGTCTGCATCGACGGCACCAGCCAAATCAAGATAAAGACCACAAACAGGATCGTGGCGATCGCTGGATTGAGCAATACCGCACTCACCAAGCGCCACGGCCACGTGCGTAGCGCAGGCCGCAGAATATGAATACGCCAGCGCAGAGGTATGCCCGCACGCAACACCGAGCCGGGATAGGACGCCATGATGACCAGCGGCGCAATGTGATGCAGCAGTAACTGCTGGATCCGATGCATGAAGAATTCATGCTCGGCGTAGAAATCAAAATAAGTCTGTAACGTCACGTAGACGATCGCCATCCCCGCCCAGAACGCCAACCGACGCCCGGTGCTGACCTCAAGCTTTTGGCAGCCACGCCAATAGAGCACGCAGGCTCCCAGGAATGTCACGAGGAATACCCATGAGAATTCCCAGGGAACGATCCATTTCAGCAAGACGGCGATCATCGACCCAGTCCACACCACGATTCGGCGGCAACGATCCAGCTTAAATCACGGCGTAACTCAACCAGCGGCATAGTGTTGCGGCATATTGCCACCGTCACGCGCGCTGGCGTCTGTTGCGCCGTGTGCGACGCCAACCGTACAGCAAGCCAAATACCGTGATCAGAATCGGCAAAAGCACGATATTGATCACTTTGAGCCGCGTACCCAAGGCATCGATTTCGGCGTTGAACTGATGTTGCACATCGCGCAGCTCTTTGCTGATTTCCAGTTCGCGCTGCAGGAATTGCTCGATCTCGTGCTTCTGCTCGGTGCTGGTGGACGCATCGCGCGCGCCCTTTGCCGGCTGCAGTTCGTCGAGCCGTTGTTTGGTGTCGGCCAACTCGCTTTCCAGCTCCTGCTTCTTTTGCAGAAACTTTCGATCGGCGATACGTTGCAGCGCCAGCACACGGGTGAAAGGACGCTGGGAGCTGTAGCGGCTGCGAATGGAAAGCAGCGCCGAGGTACCGCTGAGGTTGTCGACCAGATTCGTGATGAAGTCGCCATTGTTCGCAAATGCGCTGAGCATCGGCTGCGCGAGAAACGTCTGCGTTTCCACCCAGAGGCGATCGGTCAACAGATCCGTGTCGGCGACCAGGATTATCTCGGCGTTGGGCGGCGATGAAGCCAGATGGTCCGGTCGCTTAGCCAGCTCAGGAAATGCGCTGACAAAGGGACCTCGCAAGCGCGCAGCGATCACGTAGTTCTGGTTTTGAGGCTGGTAGCTCTGCAGCAGGTTGGCCGGGTTGCTGCTCGCGTCGATCACTCGCTGCGTCGGAACTACTTCGGCATCCGCACTGCTTTGCATCAGCGGCACCAATCGCGTGCTCACATTCGGCAAAAGATCGAAATGACCAGCCGTAGAAACATTGACGCGCTGCAGGCTGGCCGTCACGACGTCATCGCGGTTGAGCTCCTGCGCACCCAAACCGAGCATCGCCGGATGCGCGAGATTGGCGCCGGCAAGCTCAATCTGCAGGGCGCGTGCACGATCTAATACAACCTGGTCAGGGCTGTACGCCACACCCCAATCAGCAAACAAGCGCGGCAGGTTGGAACTATGGTTGTTCGTGGCGGAGGTCGCATCTTCTACCAGTGGCGCGGGATCGGACTCCGCAAAAGGGTCGACGAAAACCGCTAAATGCCCGCCGCCAAGCACGTACTGATCCAGCGCGTATTGTGCGTCGATCGAAAGATTCTTAGGGTGAATCAGCAACAGAACCTGGATGTTCTTGTCGATGTGCTTGAGCTTGTCCTGATCCAGCATTTCCACATCGAACAACTGCTGCAGTTGACGCATGACCGTCCATGGCTGCGTACCCTGCGCAGGGTCGCCCATGACAGGCAAGTAGGTGATCACGCCGATGCGCGGTTTCTCGGGCTCGCTCAGCTGATAGAGCAACTTGGCGATGTCGTATTCCAAGAAGGTTTCGCGCAGCTGGTTAAAAAACGAAATGGCCAGCGTGCGGTCGACGAACTTTCCATGGGTATCGCTTGGCGTATCGGCTGCCATATCCGAAGCGGCGTCTGCACTCGACGGGCGCGTCGTACCGACGAGACCAAAGAAGATGCGCTCGCCATTGCTGCCGCCGCTCACCGGCGTCAGGCCGTTGCCTTCGGCGCTCGCCTCCTCATCGGAATACGGCACCGGATCCACAACCTGCAAGTGGATGCGCCCATGCGAGCGTGCCACCATCTCTTGCAGCATCTCGTTGACGCGCTGTTCGTAACTGCGCAACTGTGGCAAGTCGCGCGTCGCGTGCTGCGAAAAATACAGGGTAAGCCAGAGCGGTCGATGCGCGTTGTCGATGATCTGCCGGGTTCCCGGCGACAGGGTGTAGAGGCCGTCCGTGGTGAGATCGAATCGCTCCGGCGCCAACCAGCGGCTGGTAACCAGCGTGACGGCACAGTACGACACGATCAGTACGAGCAACCCGCTGAACAGAATGGTACGTCGGCGGAAGAACTGGCGCGGCATCGTTCAGTGGCTCCGCTTCAGATCGAGCACCATCACACCGGCAGTCAACCACGCCGCAATGGTGAACACGAAATACAACAGATCGCGCACATCCAATACACCGCGTGCAATCGCCTCGTAATGCCGCAGCATGGACAAATGCGCTACACCGTTTACCAGTCTGCGCGGCAATGCGCCTTGGAAGAAATCCAATACTTGCGACTGACCGGCGAGAATCAGCAGCACGCAAACCACCGCGGTAAGAATGAATGCCACCACCTGACTGCTGGTAAGCGTAGACAGGCATGCTCCGATGGCGAGAAAAGCACCCGCCATCAGCCAGCTACCGATGTAACCGGCGACGATGATGCCGTTGTCCGGCGAGCCGAGGTAGTTGACGGTGATCCAGATCGGAAAGGTGAGCAGCAACGCCAGCCCGACGAACAGCCACGCCGCAAGAAATTTACCGAGCATGGCCTGCCACAACGTCACGGGTAGCGTAAGCAACAATTCCAGCGTTCCCGATTTGGCCTCTTCGGCCCACATGCGCATCGACACGGCGGGCACGAGGATCAGATAGAGCCAAGGATGCATCACGAAGAACGGTTGAAGGTCGGCGATGCCGCGATCGTAGAAATCGCCGGCATAGAAAGTCAGGATGCCGGACAGCACCAGAAAGATCACTAGAAACACGTAGGCGACCGGTGTCACGAAATAACTGCGCAGCTCGCGGCGCATCACGGCTATCGCGGAGATCATGACTGTTCCCTCGTTTCCGCACCAAGGGTGATCTGCCGGAACACTTCATCCAGCCGCCCGCGCTCGAGCTGGATTTCGGATACCTCCAAACCTTGTTGGCGCAACAACGTTTCCACCGGCTCCAGAATCCGCTCGCCGGGTTTGGGGAACACCGTGACACGCCCATCCAGGGGGTCCACTTCGATGCCGGCAACTTGGGGCAATCGTCCGAGCATTTCCTGCGAAAGTCCGCTTCCGGCTGCGCTGAAGGACACCGCGCCGTGATAGCGCGAGCGCGCCTCCAACTCCGCCGGCGTGGCGTCTGCCTGCACCTTTCCGGCAGCAATAATCACCACGCGATTGCACAACGCATGCACCTCTTCGAGCAAATGCGTCGAAATCAGGATAGTGCGCTCGCGCGCCATGACATCGATCAACTGGCGCACCGTATGCTTCTGATTGGGATCCAAGCCGTCGGTGGGCTCATCGAGCATCAGCACCGGCGGGTCGTGCAGAATGGCTTGAGCAAGGCCGACACGTCGACGCAGACCCTTGGATAAGGTATCCACGCTTACGTTCAATGCATCTTCCAGTTGCAAGCTGCTGACCACCTCATCAAAACGACGGCGCCCGACATCGGAACGCAATCCGCGCACCCGCATGATGAATACCAGAAATTCGCGCACCGTCATCTCGCCATAGCTGGGGGCGCCCTCCGGCAGGTAGCCGAGTGCGCGCTTGGCCTTCATCGGTTCCTTTTGCACATCGTGGCCGCATACGCGTGCGGTACCCGCCGTGGGTGCCAGGAAGCCGGCGATCACGCGCATCGCCGTAGTCTTGCCCGCACCATTAGGGCCCAGCAGCCCGAGTACCTGGCCTGGCTCGGCGTAGATGCTGAGTGCATTCACGGCGGTCAAATGGCCGTAGCGCTTGGTGAGCTTGTCGGTCTCGATCATGTCCGGTCGCGGAAAGTCTGCATGCGCGTCGCTGCACGGTTCACTTTGCAATGTACCGCAAGCTCATCACAAAGTTCGCCCATCAACATGAGTGGCACGCAAAAACAAAAAGCCCTCCCGGAAGGGAGGGCTTTCGATGCACAAAGGTTTGGCGCCTATTAGCCGCCGTTGGCGGGCGTCGCGCTCGTGCTCGCCGGGGCCGGAGCAGTGCTGCTCGACGCCGGCTGGCCATTCGCATTGATCACGCCCGGCTGCTTGATACCGGCCTGTTGCTCCGGCGTCTGCTGCGGCAGCGTACCGCCATCGGCAGAATCGCTGATTGGCAAGTACACAGCGAACTGAGCATACGTGGTGATGTTGCCGGTGCCGTCCTTCACTTCCGGTTGAGCCAGGATGTCGTACAGGCGGTTGGTCACTTCGTCGTACTTGTAGCCGTGCGTCTGCGCATATGCCTTGAGCATGTCGCGGGTCTGCGGCACGCCAGCGGCAGTGCCGTTCCACGGCGCCTCAAGAGCGGGGCCACCGAACGCCAGAACACCGCGGACGTTGTTGTCGATAATCAGGCGGCCATAACGGTCCTTGCTACCTGGCTGCTGCGTGTTGTCGGCGTTTGCCGGCGCAGCTGCGGTGCCGCTTGAAGCCGGAGCGGCGCTGTCGTCCAGCGACGGCGGAGCCGCAGCAGCCAACTGATAGCTCTGCCCGCCCACCGTGACGCTGGCGGAGTCGATCGGCTCGGCCACATCGAACGCATAGGTCTCGTCACCGTAATTGGTGGTGAAGATGATGCGCGGTCCGTTGGTATGCACGCCCAGCTTCTTGGCAGCATCCTCGATTTCTTTCACTGCAGCGTCCGTAGCCTCGTTGAGGCCGTCCAGACCGTCCTTACGCTTGATGGATGTCGAAACGATCAACACCGGCGTGGGCTTGGTCTGCACGATGTACGGGTCCAGCGCGCCGTAGTCGATATTCGGCACGGCTGCCAGCACATTCTGAAGATTGTTCATGCTGTACTGGATGAAAGCATCCGGCGCACCGTGGATGTACATGCTGGAGTAGCGGCTGAAGATGTTCAGACCGTAGCTCACGTCATACGACCAGGTGATCTTGGTCAGCTTGCCGGTGTTGCCCTGGCGCAGCAGGTCCAGCGTGAAGTGCTTGTCGTTTCCGCGCCAATCGTTGTCAACGTTCCAGATGATCTCGGCACTGTTGACCGTGGTGTCGATCTTGTCGAATTCCGGCTGGGCGCTGGCGATGGTCAGCTTGCCGCTACCCACTTTCAGATCTTCGCTGCTCCAGCTGATCTCGGAACCGGGACCGTAGGCGTTACCGGAAAGGGTGTATTGGGTCTTGGGATCGTACGCGCGCAGCACGCCGTAGTCGGGGAAGGTACGGAAATTGGCCACCACGTCATAGACCTGGCGCAGATCTTTGCCAACCACCAACGACCGCTCTACGTGGCCGCTGCCGGGCATGATGAAGCCCACCACGACGCCGACGACGGCGACAATGATCAGGGCAACGATAAATTCCAGAACACGCGTCATTCCAGGGTTCTCCGAGACGTCTCTCTTACAATGGAAAGCGCAGGTCGGAACTGGACCGCCAGAGATGGCTTTCCCTTCGGGAAACCGCATCAGACGGGGGGATCGGCCGGCGCCTAAGCTGCCGATGGTACTTGCTCACGGGCAGGAACGCTACGGGCTGGAGAAGCCCGTAGCCACGCTGCTTCGCAGCATTCCCACGTAACGCGCGCCGATCCCGCGGACGCTAGACGATGCCCAACTCCAGCGCCTTGAGAACAGCCCTGGTGCGATCGCGTACGCCGAGCTTGGACAGAATATTGGAAACGTGATTTTTGACGGTGCCTTCGGCCACTTTCAGAGAATTGGCAATTTCCTTATTGCTATAGCCGCCGGACAACAGACGCAGGATTTCGGTCTCGCGTTCGGTTAGCGGATCGGGTTGCTCCAGGCTCGTGAACTGGTTGTGGATACGCCCGACACCAGCCAGCAAGCGCTGGGTCACCATGGGGGCAACCAGCGAGCCGCCATTGGCAACGGTACGTACGGCCTCGACCAGTTGCTCCAGCGAGACATCCTTGAGCAGATAACCGCGCGCGCCAGCCTTCAGGCCCTGCAGCACCAACTGATCATCATCGAAGGTAGTAAGGATGATGGTCGGTGGCAGTTCGTTGCGCGCCGAGAGCGCCTGCAGCACTTCAAGACCGCTCATATTGGGCATGCGCAGATCCAGCAACACCACATCCGGCTTGATGCGCGGAATGTCCTGCACAGCTTGCACGCCGTCGGCACACTCGGCCACGACGCGGATGTCCTCGGCCAGATCAAGCAGGGAACGTACACCCTGGCGAACCAGGTTCTGGTCGTCGACGAGACAAACGGAAATCATCGTGGATCCTCGCAGCGTTGATGGCTCATCGCGGGCCATATGCGTACAACGAACAAAGACGACTGAATCGACCGTTGAGCATTTTTGCAGGGCATCATGTCAGGCTCAACGCAGGCGGTTCGAAACGCGATGGGGTGTGCGCCAATACCGATGGCGCCCCCAACGGCAGACGTACATTGAGCGTGAAACCTTGCCCTGCCCCGCTATCCATCGACACATCGCCACCGAACTCGGTAAGCCGCTCGCGCATGCCGGACAGACCATTGCCAGGCAGGATCGCGGCGGTGCCGCGACCGTCATCCCGGGCATTCAAGCTCATCAGATTTTCATCGTCGTAGGTAAAACACAACCACAAGTTGCGCGCACCGGCGTGTTTAGCCGTGTTGGTGATGATCTCCTGCACGCAGCGTAACAACACTTGAGCCCGACGCGGATCTTCCACGCTGAAACGCGGCGGTGTGCTCAGGTGTACACGCAGGCTGGGCACGCCGTCGATCAGGCTCTGCAGCGCCTGGGTCAGATCGATCGCATCGTCCTGCCGCAATTCGCTGACCGCTTCGCGTACGTCCGCTAGCAAGAGGCGCGCAGTGCTTTGCGCTTTGCGCACGTGCATGGCGGCTGCCTCGTTGCTGAGATGGCTGGCCACTTCCAGGTTGAGACTGAGCGCGATGAGGTGGTGACCGATCAGGTCATGCAGCTCCCTTGCGATACGCATGCGCTCGGCAATGCGGGTGGACTCGGCGAGCAGCGCTCGCGTAGCCCGCAGCTCGGAATTGAGGCGCAATTGCGCTTCGCGTTCCTCAGCCTGCTGACTTGCCACCATCGAGGCAACGAAGCCGAGCATGGAGAATGCGGTATAGATGCTGGCCTGCAAAAGACCAAGCACGATGCTGTGCTTAAGTTCGGCGAAAGTGGAAAACAGCGCCGCAAGGCAAAGCGTCTGCAGCACGATCCACGCCACCCCTACCCAGAACGGGACGAGCCAGGGCAACACGACGGCCACCACCACCAGCAGGGTCTCCGGCAGGCCGCTATGGCTATACCAGCCCACCATCAGAGCCGCCGCGGTCAGCAGCAGCAACCCGAACAGGCGCACGCCGATGTGACTGCGCGCGCCCAGGTTATTGGTGATCAAAAGGTACAGAACCCCAAACAGAAGATAAAAAAGCGTCCAGAACAGCAGGGCGTAATTGGGGCTATGCAACAAATCCAGTCGTTCGGTCGCCCAATTGGTGAACAGCGGCGTGCCGGCGCACAGGTAAGCAACTAGTCCTGTAATGCGCAAAAGCCGGATGTGATTGAAATTAGTCATCGCCATGCCACGCATGATAGGCCCGCGCCGATGTCGTGTAATGCGCGGGAAGTCATCCCTTCTAAGTATCGACATAAACGCGCCACTGTGTATGCGGCGCTCGACCCCGGCCCAACCCTCGGCTTTACAAAGCTTTTACATGCCGCAATACGGGATGTGCCACCTGTTGCCACATGCCATAATGCGCCCTGAGCTGGGCCGTCAGTCGGTCTTACCTAGCAACCACTCACTGCGGAGCAACGAATGGCCCTTGCCATCCGCGACGTGCGCGAGCACGACTTGGATGCCGTACTGGCGCTCAACAACACCGCCGGTCGCTCCATTCTGGTCCTGGACGCCGCGCAGTTGCGCTACTTCTACGAGCACGCCGACTACTTCCGGGTGGCCGAGATCGACGGCCAGCTTGCCGGGTTCCTTATCGCCCTGCGCGATAGCCGAGACTACGCCAGCCCCAACTATTGCTGGTTCAGCGAGCACTACCCGTCCTTCGTCTACATCGACCGCATCGTCATCGCCAACGCCTACCGCCGGCATGGCTTGGGCCGCATCTTCTATTGCGACGTGAACAGCTTCGCGGAAGTGCGCGTACCGCTGCTCGCCTGCGAGGTGTTTCTGGAGCCCTGCGACGATGTCGTGGTGCTGTTCCACGGCACGTATGGCTTCCAGGAAGTCGGTCAGCAGCGCATGGGCGAACACGGACCGCAAGTAAGCCTGCTCGCGAAGGATCTGCCCAGCTACACCTATGTGCGGGACACCTACTTGGAACACGGTGATCTACCGGATCTTCCCTGGCTGGCCGGCCGTATTCCTTATTTAGCCCCAAACGACTCCACCTCGCGCCGCCTCGTCGGAGAGCGGCGCCCATGAATGCGAAGATGGATACCACCCATGACGCTTGCGACCTGCGCTTCGGCCAGGTCGGTATTGCCTGCGTGCGCGTACGACGGCCCGATGCGGCCGCTCTGTGCGAAGAACTCGAACGCCGGGTCCGCGCCGCACCACAGTTGTTCTCGCGCGCCGCGGTCGTCCTCGACCTGAGCCATTTGCTCAATCTGCCCGATGACGGCACCGTCGACGCCTTGCTCGAAGCCGTACGCAGCGCCGGCATGCTGCCGGTAGGCCTGGCATACGGCACCAGCGCCACCGAGGCCCTTGCACAGCGCATGGGCCTGCCGCTGATTGCCAAATTCCGAGCTGCCTACGAACCTGCCGATGGCGGCAGCATCGCGCCACCCACGCCAAACGCTGCGCCAGCAGCCGAACCCAAACCCGTTGCGGCGCCCGTACGCGAACCCGTGCTTGCGCCACCCACCGGGGTGACCGGTGCGCAACATCACGACGGCGCCGTGCGTTCCGGTCAGCAAGTCTACGCGCGCGATCGCGACTTGATCGTCATTGGAACCATCGCCAACGGTGCCGAAGTGATCGCCGACGGCAGCATTCATATTTATGGCGCCCTTAAAGGCAGAGCCATGGCCGGTGCGCAGGGCGATGTAAAAGCCCGCATTTTCGTTTCGGACTTCCGCGCTGAATTGGTGGCCATTGCCGGCCACTACCGTGTGTTCGAACAGATTCCCAAAGACCTGGAGGGCCAGTCTGTGCAATGCTGGCTCGATGGCGACAAGTTGCTGATCGCGCCACTTAAATAACCACCGTTACGTATACGTCTAAAAATAGGAACACCAGCGGAGATGAGCCTTGAGTGCTGAGATTATCGTAGTGACGTCCGGCAAAGGTGGCGTCGGCAAGACCACCACCAGTGCATCGCTCGCCACCGGTTTGGCGATGGTCGGCAAGAAAGTCGCCGTGATCGATTTCGACGTCGGCTTGCGCAATCTCGATCTGATCATGGGCTGCGAACGGCGAGTGGTGTACGACTTCGTCAACGTCGTACACGGCGAGGCCAACATCAAGCAGGCCCTGATCAAGGACAAGCGCTACGACAATCTCTACGTGCTCGCCGCCAGCCAGACACGCGACAAGGATGCACTGACCCAGGAAGGCGTCGAGAAAGTGCTCGACGATCTGTCCAAGGAAGAGTTCGACTACATCATCTGCGATTCGCCTGCGGGTATCGAAAAGGGCGCGCACCTAGCGATGTACTTCGCGGACCACGCCGTGGTGGTGGTCAATCCGGAAGTCTCTTCGGTACGCGACTCGGACCGCATCCTGGGCCTGTTGGCCAGCAAGACACGCCGCGCCGAGCGCGGTGACGGCGCCATCACCCAGCACCTGCTTTTGACGCGCTACAACCCGGCGCGCGTCGAGCAAGGCGAAATGCTGAGCGTGAAGGACGTGGAAGACATCCTCGGCATCAACGTCGTCGGTGTGATTCCGGAATCGGAAAACGTACTGGCCGCGTCCAATGCGGGCGTGCCGGTGATCATTGACGACAACTCCCACGCCGGGCAGGCCTATCGCGACACCGTGGCCCGCATCCTTGGCGAAGAACGCCCGATGCGTTTTATCGACGCACCGAAGAAGGGCTTCTTCCAGCGCGTATTCGGAGGTTGAACGCGATGGGTATCCTCGATTTCCTCAAGCGCAAGCCGGAGCCCACCGCTGCCGTCGCGAAGGAGCGTCTGCGCATCATCGTTGCGCAGGAGCGCTCCACCCGCGGCGCCCCGGATTATCTGCCGCTACTGCGCAACGAATTGCTCGAGGTCATCAAGAAATACGTGAACGTCGACCTCGAAGCGATCAACATCAATGTCGAGCGCGACAGCGGGCACGAAATACTCGAGCTCTCCGTCGCCCTGC
The DNA here is from genome assembly GCA_015655335.1 of Lysobacterales bacterium. Classification (GTDB taxonomy): domain Bacteria; phylum Pseudomonadota; class Gammaproteobacteria; order Xanthomonadales; family Rhodanobacteraceae; genus Dyella_B. The sequence goes on from JAATFF010000081.1 coordinate 16,190, forward strand.
CCGACGGCAAGCCCGCCGGCAGCGCCGCGACCTGATAGCGCCGGTCCTCGCCCCTTTCCCCACATCAAAAAAAGGGACGGGGAAAGGGAGCACGATGACTGCCTCCGTTCTACGCATTGCCGATATTGACCGCACGGTCATCGAATCCCTGCTCGCACGCTATGGCTTGTGCTTGGTGCAGGTGGCGGACGATGCCGTCATTCCCGGCAGCTTCTGGGGCGAGGAGGAGGCCGGGATCATCGGGAGTACCGTTTATGCCCGCGGCGACACACCCGTCCATTCGCTGCTGCATGAAGCGGGGCATTTGATGGTGCTGCCACCGGAACGACGCGCTGAGGTCCATACCGACGCCACCGATTCGATCGACGAAGAAGTCGCTGTCTGCTACCTGCAGATCGTGCTCGCCGATACGCTGCCAGGCGTAGGACGCCAGCGCCTGATGGCGGACATGGATGCCTGGGGGTACTCCTTCCGGCTCGGCTCGACGCACGCATGGTTCGAGCACGATGCTGGCAACGCCCGTGCATGGTTGATTGCACGCGGCTTGCTTGCGCCGGGCGGCGAACCGGTATAGTCGCCGTCGCCCCAATTCTCAGAAATCCACTGTGCTGAAGAACACGCGTTATTACGACCCGATCAACGACCTTCGCCGCCGCGTGGCGCGCCGGCTTATGCGCTTGATCTTCGGCAGCCACGGGCAGCCGACCTCCGAACCGCTTCCGGCGAAAGGGATTTATCGCATCCTGGTCTGCCACGTCAGCCACAGCCTGGGCAACACCCTATTACTGACGCCCTTGCTCTCGGAGCTTGAAAAAATCTATCCCGCGGCGGAAATCGACATCCTGACGCGCAGCCCGATCGCGAACGACGTTTACGGCCATTTCTTCAGCGTGCAACGCATCTTCCGTCTGCCGGCCCATGGCGTAGGACATCCGCTGCAGTTCTTCGGCACCTTGCAGCGCATGCGCAAAATTCGCTACGACCTGGCCATCGATGCCGATCCGCTGTCGCAGACAGGTCGCTTGCTCATGCTGCTGTCCAACTCGACCTATACGCTTGGCTTCAGCAGTCCCAAGAAGCATGGCGAAATCACTCATGCCGTGCCTTTGCCGTCCAATCTGGAGAGCAAAGGACGCCGCCCGGTCTATCTGCTGCGCAGTGCGATGGGACGCGATATCGCTGCGGACTATCCGGTGCCCGACATTCGCCTGGGCGCCGGCGAACGCGAACAAGGGCGCGTGGTACTCCTGCGCTCCCTCGCGGCGCACGGCATCACGTCGCCGGGTCGCGGGATCATCGGTATTTTCGCCAATGCCACGGGCCCCAAGCTGCTTGGCGAAGCATGGTGGACGCGCTTCATCCAGGTGCTGGAGGAAGCGTATCCGGACCATCGCATCGTCGAAATTGTTCCTGCTTCCGGGCAGTCAATGCTCTCCTCCAAGTATCCGGCTTATTACTCCAGCGACTTACGCAAACTCGCAGGCGTACTCTCGGGTTTGGCCGTCTATATCAGTGCCGACTGCGGGATCATGCATCTGGCATGTGCATCCGACGTCCCAACGATGGGTATCTTCACCGTGACGAATGCCGCCGAATGGGGGCCGTACGGCCCAGGCCGGCATGTGATTGCCGCACATGGCATGGCGCCCGAGGATGTCGCGCGCACGATCGCAGCCATGCCGGAACTCACCTCCGGCACCAGCATTTGACCTGACCCCACCGGCATCGGCTAGCATGCCTAGGGATGCTCTGATCCATTCTGCGTAGGCGGCATGATGTCCAGAAAGCCCACTGACTGTGTTGCACGGCGCCGGGAAGACTGGCCGTCTTGCCAAGCCGCGCGGCGCAGTCAGTGGGCTTTCTGGACATCACCCCCATCATTCCAATTCAATATGCGGGGCCGGCACTGTCTGCCCGCACATCTTCGGTCCGCTGGCTCGACAGACGGCCAGTCTGCCTTCGCCAGCGCCCCTGCGATCTGCGAGCAGACAGTGTCGGTGACGCCTACGCAGAATGGATCAGAGCATCCCTAATGAGGGAGATGGCATGCCTCCCGTCCCGACCCGGGGCGAACCACCGAAAGGTTGATGATGCCTGCACCACCGGTTACCGGCGGCGCAGGCGTGCCTGTTGCCATGGAACCGATCCATCGCAATCAGGAGGCTATACAACGTGAGCATGAGTGGATTTCTTGCCGTTGGTCTGGGCGGCGCATTGGGGTGCTGGCTGCGCTGGATTCTCGGCGTTTTGCTCAACCCGATCTTTCCGACCGTACCGTTGGGCACGCTTGCAGCAAACCTGAGCGGCGGCCTGATGATGGGCTGCATGATGGGCATCTTCGAGCATTTCCAGACCCTGCCGCCGGAACTCAGGCTGCTCATCATGACGGGCTTTCTGGGCGGCCTGACCACCTTCTCCACCTTCTCTGCCGAAGCCGATACGCTGTTGCTGCGCGGGCAGTACCTTTGGTTCGGCACGCACGTGGCCGTACATCTACTTGGCAGTCTTGCCATGACCATCCTCGGCATCTTCCTGACGCGCGGTCTGCTGCGCCACTGAAACGGAGTCGGCATCGTCATGAGTCATGAAATCTCGCTCGACAATAGCCAGGCCAACGGTGTGTTCCTGCGCTTCTACACACATGTGCACGCCAAGCACGATGGATTGCTGGTCTCCGAATGGTTGTTGGGGCTAGCCAAACGACACAAACTGGGCGGCGGTTCGGTATTTCGCGCCACGTCCGGTTTCGGCCGACATGGCGTGCTGCATCACGAAGCTTTTTTCGAACTCGCCGATGATCTTCCACAGAAAGTGGAGTTTTTCTTGAGCGAGTCGAATGCGCAGACATTGCTTGACCTGGTACGCGAAGCAGGTGTTGACTTGGTCTACGCATGGTCACCGGTACATTTCGGCATCTTGGGCAAGGATCGACATGCATGAGTCAGGATTCGCTGAGGCAACGCGCTACCGAATTGCTCGAAACCGCCGGCGTACATATCGGCGGTCATGCTCCCACTGATATCCGCGTCCACGACGACGAACTGTATGCACGCGTCTTTGCGCATGGTTCGCTGGGCCTGGGCGAGGCGTACATGGACGGATGGTGGGATGCCGACGATCTTCCCGGCTTTTTCACCAAAGTATTGTCCAGCCATCTGGATGAACATCTCAAAACCCTCGACACGCTGATCGCGCATCTCAAGGCGCGCTTCATCAACATGCAGCGCGGTCAACATGCCTTTGAAATCGGCAAGGTGCATTACGACCTGGGCAACGATCTTTTCAAAGCGATGCTTGGCAAACGCATGGTGTATTCCTGCGGTTATTGGACACAAGCGACCGATCTGGACGGTGCGCAGGAAGCCAAGCTCGACCTGATCTGCCGCAAGCTTCGACTCAAACCCGGTATGCGCGTGCTCGATATCGGTTGCGGTTGGGGCGAAGCACTGAAGCTCGCGGCACAGCGCTATGGTGTGACCGGTGTGGGTATCACCGTCTCTCACGAGCAGGCAGAACTGGCGCGCGAACTATGCCAGGGCTTGCCGATTGAGATCAGACTGCAGGATTACCGCGAACTCGACGAACCATTCGACGCGATCATGTCGATCGGCATGTTCGAGCATGTCGGTGGGAAAAATTACCGGGAATACTTCGAAGTCGCGCGCCGCTGCCTGAAAGACGATGGCCTGTTCCTGCTTCACAGCATCGGCACCAACCACGCGCCGGGACGCCCCGATCCATGGATTGAAAAATACATCTTCCCCAATTCCATGATTCCAGCGGCCAGTCAGGTCGCCGCCGCGCTGGAAGGTCTGTTCGTGATCGAGGACTGGCATAACTTCGGTTCTGATTACGATCGCACGTTGACCGCATGGCATGCGAACTTCGAGGCGGCATGGCCAACGCTCGCCGAGCGTTACGACGAACGCTTTCACCGCATGTGGCGTTTCTATCTCGCCGTATCCGCCGCCGTTTTCCGTAGCCGACGCAACCAGCTCTGGCAACTCACCTTGAGTCCGCACGGCGTGCCCGGCGGTTACCGCGTACCCCGCTGAGCCACCATGCATACCTACCGACGCTTTCTAACCTGGCTATGGCCGCTGTTTTTCCTGCTGTGCGGCAACGCGCTGGCGCATCCGACGCTATGGCAGGCAAAAAGCGGCAACAGCACGATCTATCTGTTTGGCACCGTACACCTGCTTCCGAACGACACTGACTGGCATTTCCCAGCGTTAAACCAAGCGCTCGCGCAAAGCCAGGTGTTGTATATCGAGCTCATCGACGATGACCAAGCGAGCATGGCCTCGCTGGTCTTGCATTACGGCCTCGATACAGCGCACCCGCTTTCCACGCAACTAAGCGAGAGCGACAACACCGCATTGACCAAGGCCGCGCAATTGGCCGGACTACCCGGTGGCGCCGCAACGCTGCAGCCCATGAAACCGTGGCTGGCTGCACTGACCTTATCCGTCGCACCGCTCTTGAAAGCCGGCCTGGATCCCGCCGAAGGCGTGGATAAACAGCTAAAGCTGCAAATGACCACCGCAGGCAAACCCGTGCGCGGCCTGGAAACGGCGGAACAACAAATCCAGTTTCTCGCCAATATGTCCTCACCCATGCAGCTGGCTTTTCTACGCGACACGCTGCAAGACGTCGATAAGGGCACGGCGGAACTGTTGTCGCTCGTCGATGCATGGAAACAAGGCGATGTCGCCGCTATCGCCAAGCTCGAAAACAGTGAGCTGAAAACGCGTGAGCCCGCGCTCTATCAGACATTAATCATCGATCGGAACGCGAAGTGGGCCGACAAGATTAGGGACATGCTCAAGCAGCCCGGTACGACGGTGTTCGTCGCCGTCGGTGCGGCGCATCTAGCCGGCCCTGACAGCGTGCAGGCCCAGCTCGCGAAGCTAGGCATCACTGTTCAGCAGGATTAATCGGACGCGATCAGAAGTGCGCGGTAACCGGCTTGGGAGACAGCGGCAACCGCGGAATGTGGATCGTGTAGGAATCCATTTCGCCCAGATCCGTGTACGAGGCTGTCAACGCCTTACCGTCGAACGCAACATCGACACGATAAACATGGCCGGCCTGTGCATTGTCGATCTTGAACCACGAGCGGCTGACGAGATGCGAGTTCGACAGCGTGAGCTTGATGACCCGGTTACCGGGCAACACGCGCACCCACGGTGTCTTGCCGCCGTCGTACTTGGTCCAGGTGCTCTTTTCATCGACGCCGGTGATACCGCAGATGAAACCCGGCTGTTCGGCGCACGCGACAATGGCGGTATCCGATTGCGGATGATGCTTGTCCGCATACCCGAGCATAGGGCGCCTGCCGCCGACCAGGGCACATCCCCCGATGAGGACGCAAGCCATTGCAACTGCGACTTTGCGTTGAAATTGCATAGTTTCCGTCCAGTCAAGAATGCTCGCGCCGCCGGCATTCTAGCCTAAGGCGATAGAGCCTGTTCAAAGCCTCCGCGTGGCCCGCGCCGGGATCTGTTTGCGCGCAGGGCAAGGAAGAACGAGCGAAGTGTATGTCGATACATGAGCGAGAGATGACGCGGCCATGCGGGTAAACAGACCCGGCCCTTCGGGTTGCGCCTGAGCGGGCTACGCGGGAACTTTGAACAGGCTCTTACATCTGGCACCATCACGCCTGCTTACGGCGCCTCCTCGCGCCCTCGATGACCCCCATGAACCTGCAAGCCAATTACGAACAGATCCCGCTCAAGGAATACGCCGAGCGGGCGTATCTCGATTATTCGATGTATGTGGTGCTGGACCGCGCCCTGCCCTTCGTGGGCGACGGCCTGAAGCCGGTGCAGCGGCGCATCATCTACGCGATGAGCGAACTGGGCCTGGCGGCCGGCGCCAAGCCGAAGAAATCTGCCCGTACCGTCGGCGACGTGATCGGCAAATTCCATCCGCACGGCGATAGCGCCTGCTACGAGGCGATGGTGCTGATGGCACAGCCGTTCTCGTATCGCTATCCGCTGATCGACGGCCAGGGCAACTTCGGCTCGCCCGACGATCCGAAAAGCTTCGCGGCCATGCGTTACACCGAGTCCAAACTCAACCCAATCGCCGATGTGCTGCTTGGCGAACTGGCGCAGGGTACGGTGGACTGGGTGCCGAACTTCGACGGTACGTTGGAAGAACCCAGCTGGCTGCCCTCACGGTTGCCGCATGTATTGCTCAATGGTTCGATGGGCATCGCGGTGGGCATGGCCACCGATATCCCGCCGCACAATCTGCGCGAAATCGCCAGCGCCTGCATCCGGCTGCTGGATGACCCGGATGCCACGATCTCCGATCTTTGCGAACACGTACGCGGCCCCGATTACCCCACGACAGCGGAAATCATTACATCGCGCAGCGAACTGTTGGCGATGTATCAGACCGGCGGCGGCTCTATTCGCGCGCGCGCCGTCTATCAGCGCGATGACAGCAACATCGTGATCACCGCGCTGCCGCATCAGGTGAGCCCTTCGAAGATCCTCGAGCAGATCGCCGCGCAAATGCGCGCGAAGAAACTGCCGATGATCGAAGATCTGCGCGACGAATCCGATCACGAAAATCCCATTCGCCTGGTGATTGTGCCGCGTTCGAACCGCGTCGATGCCGACGAAATGATGCAGCACCTGTTCGCGACCACCGATCTGGAAAAGAGCTTCCGCGTCAATCTCAACATGATTGGCCTGGATGGCCGGCCGCAGGTGAAGGATCTCAAGCGCATCCTCACCGAATGGCTGGGTTTCCGCATCGATACGGTGACGCGCCGACTCAGTCACCGCCTCGCCAAGGTCGAACGACGCCTGCACCTGTTGGAAGGTTTGCGCATCGCTTACCTCAACCTCGATGAGGTCATCCGCATCGTCCGTGCCGAGGACGAACCCAAACCGGTGTTGATGGCACGCTTCAAGCTCAGCGAAGAACAGACCGACTACATCCTCGAAACCAAGCTGCGCCAGTTGGCCCGTCTCGAGGAAATGAAAATCAACGCCGAGCGCGACCAACTCGAGGAAGAACGCGCAAAGATCAACGTGCTGCTGAAATCGCCCGCCAAACTCAAAGGCCTGATCAAGGAAGAATTGCGCGCGGACGCCGCCAAATACGGCGACGATCGCCGCTCGCCGCTGGTGCAGCGCGAAGCTGCGCAGGCATTGGACGAAAGCGCGCTGGTCGCCAGCGAACCGGTCACCGTGGTGTTGAGCCAGAAAGGCTGGATTCGTGCGGCCAAGGGACACGATATCGACGCCGAAGGCCTGTCCTACCGCGAAGGCGACAATCTGTTTGCCTCGGTGAAAACACGCACCACGCAACAGATTGCCGTGATCGATTCCACGGGCCGCAGCTATTCCACGCCAGCGCACACGCTGCCGTCAGCGCGCGGCAATGGCGAGCCGCTGACAGGTCGCTTCACGCCGCCAGCCGGCGCGCGCTTCGACGCCATCACCGCGGGCGACAACGACACGCGCCTCGTGCTTGCCACGGATTTTGGCTACGGCTTCGTCACCCGCTTCGAGGCACTCACAGGCCGCAACAAAGCCGGCAAGCAGATCATCAGTCTGAGCGACGATGCGCGCGTACTCGCGCCGCAGATCAGTGCCGATCCGGCGCGCGACCGCATCGTGGTGGTCACCACCGAGGGCCATCTGCTGATGTTCTCCGTCGCCGAGCTGCCTGAACTCGACAAGGGCAAGGGCAACAAGCTGATCGAGATTCCAAAAGCAAAACTGAGCAAGGGCGAAGAACGCGTCGCCGGTGTCGCCGTGGTCACCGAGGGCAAGGGCGAAGTCACCCTGTTCGCGGGCCAACGCAAGCTCACACTGAAGTGGTCGGATCTGGTGGAGTACGGCGGCAATCGCGCTACACGTGGTGGTTTGCTGCCACGCGGCTTGCGCCGTGTGGAGCGGATCGAAACCACCGCTTAATGGCTTGAAAGGAACTTCAGCAGACCGCAAGTCGTCCAAGGAGCATGTGCACGGCAAGGTATTGCCGTGCGTTATGTGCGTCATGACCCCGGAGCACCGCATGAACCGACGTGCCATCACCGCCCTGGCGACGAGCCTGCTGGTCACTGCTGCATGGGCGCAAACGGTCAGTCAGCCGCTGAATCTCAAGCTGCCTCCCAACAGCGGCGCTCCGGCCTCCAGCTCCACCGCTGCCCAGCCGGCACACGCGTCCACGAGCCAGCCCAACCCCAGCGCCGTAACCATCAATGGCGCTCGCCCCTCCACCAGCCAAGCTCCTGGCGTCTATTACGGCGATACCAGCGGCGCTCGCGGTGGCGATCAAACCGCAGTACCGACGTGCGACGACTCCACCTACAACAAGCCCCAGGTTCATGGCGATGTGGTCATGGGCGTGGTCAGCGGCAGTCACATTGGCACCGGCAGCTATCAATCCGGCGCGGTCAGCATGACCCAGAACATGGGCAGCTGCGATCACCCCACGGGCTCCGTGGGTATTTCCATCGGGGTCGGGCGCTTCGGCGGCTTCAACGGGCATTGATCCGTCCTGAAAGCAGCTGGAAAGCCTTTCCACACAGACTGTTGGGATAGCCACGCCTGTCGGCCTGCCGTAGAGATCTCCCTCAGTGATTCAAAATGTCGAGTTCCGCTTCGAAGGCGGCCGTTGCGGCGTCTTGCTTATTCATGGACTGACCGGCACTCCCACCGAGATGCGCCTGGTCGGCAAGGGCCTCAACAACGCCGGCTTCACCGTGTATGGCATGCAACTGGCCGGGCATTGCGGCGATGTGCCTGACCTGCTCGCTACGGGCTGGAAGGATTGGTACGCCAGCGTGGAAGCAGCGGCGGAAACATTCCGCCATGAGGTCGATCATCTGTTCGTCGCCGGCCTGTCGATGGGCGCCATCCTCGCACTCAAGCTCGCGGCGGAGCATCCCGAGTGGGTGCGTGGCGTGGGCGTTTACGGCGCCACGTTCCGTTACGACGGCTGGGCGATACCGTGGTACGGCCGGTTCTCCTTCCTGCTTCCGATGATCCATCGCTTGGGCATCGGCAAGCACCGCATGGTGCATGAGAACGAACCCTACGGTCTGCGTGACGAACGCTTGCGCAAACAGATCAGCGGCATGATGCTGGGCGGCGATAGCGCCGCGGCGGGCTTGCCTGGCAACCCATGGCCATCGCTGGCGGAGATGTATGACATGGCCGCCGTCGTGCGCCGCGAACTTCCCAAGGTGACGGCGCCATGCCTGATCGCGCATGCCACCGAGGATGATGTCGCCAGTGTGGAAAACGCCTATCTCGTGGCGCGCTCCGTGTCCGGACCGGTCGACATGCTGCTGCTCGAAGACAGCTATCACATGATCACCATCGATCGGGAGCGTCGCACCCTTATTCACCGCTCCGCCGAATTCTTCTCTCGCATTGCCTCCAGCTGCGTGCCTGGCGCACGCGCCGTGGCCTGAGGGGTATTGCCGTGTCTCCTCTGATAGCCACGTTGTGGCTGATCAACGTGACGCTCGATACCGGCGGCCAGCTCGCTTTCAAGGCTGCCGCCAGCGATCCGCGCGCCGGCGATGGAATGGCGCGGTGGCGCTACATGGCCAGTCGGCCTTGGATGTGGCTGGGCATTCTGGCGTATGTGGTGCATCTGCTGTCCTGGATCGCCTTTCTCTCGCTGATCGATCTCTCCGAAGGCGTGCTGCTGGCGTCGATCAACATCGTGGCGATCATGATTGCCGGACGCATCTTGTTTCGCGAAAAGCTGACGCCGCTGCGCGTTGCCGGCATCCTGCTGGTCAGCGCGGGCGTGGCGATCGTGGGGCTGGACGGATGAATACCTCCACGCGCACATGGCGCTTCTACGTATCGGGCTTCGCCCTGCTGCTGGCCTTCGACACCGTCGTGCAGCTCAGTTTCAAATATGCCGGAGCGCATGCGTTCCCACCCGAAGCAAACTGGGCGTGGGTCGTGCGCATTTTTGGTCATCCGTGGATCTATATCGCGCTCATCGGCTACGTCGGTAACTTCTTCACCTGGATGAGCCTGCTCAAGCACGCACCGATCGGTCCGGCTTTCGCCGCCACGCACCTGGATGTGGTGACGGTGATGCTCGCGTCGGCATGGCTCTTTCATGAAGCGCTGACGCCCACGCGCCTGCTTGGCGCAGCGGTCATTGCACTGGGCATTGTCTGCCTCGCCTTCGCCGAAAGCGGCGCACATCCGGAAAACGATGCGCCCACGGAAGCCAAGGGTGCGTTAGGCGTCACGGCCGGACGCTGAGCGCCGCCAACACGCAAACTCACCAGTTTGGTAATCACCCTGTGCTGGCTAGCACGATGCCATCTTCCGCATGCCGTCCTTTCCTGATCCGTCGACATACATCAAGAAGTTGTTACGGACGCAGCGACAAAGCGGGCGAAAGGCGACACCCCGATAATGACGACAAGCAACGACGCCCGCCACCCGTCTGGACAATACGCAAGCTCTTCGTCAGGCTTGCGAAAAGTGCCAACCGGGGAAACGATTCATGAGCAACGTGCAGCAGGACGTTTTTGAGATCATTGCCAAGCAGGCCAAGATCGATATCGCCGCGATCAAGACCGAATCCACGCTCAAGGATCTGGGTGTCGCGTCGCTGGATGCCATCGAAGTGATCTTCGATATCGAAGAACATTTCAATATCAACCTGCCCAACGAAGACACGGATTTCGATGCCGGCACCGTCGGTCATTTGATCGAGGCCGTTGAACAGCAAATCGCTCAGAAATCCGGCAACGGTTGAATCCATGCGTCGTATCGTAATCACCGGCATGGGCGCCATCTGCGCGCTTGGCCACAACGCCACCGACATCTGGCAAGCCATGACGGAGGGGCGCAGCGGCATCGGCCCGATTCATCACATCGACGCCAGCCAGTTGCGCAATAATGCGATTGCCGCCGAAATCGTCGATTTCGAACCACGTGCCTATATCGACGAAGCGCGCCTCCCATTTCTGGATCCACTCAGTCAATACGCCTTGGTTGCGGCGGGCGAAGCTATCCGTCAATCCGGCCTGGATTTTCGAAACGAACGTGCATCGCGCACGGCCGTGCTGGTCGGCGTTGGCGTCGGTGGCGAGGAAACCCGCGAGGGTCTTTACCAGAAGCTTTACGGTGAACGCGCCGGCCGGTTTCACCCGCTTGGCATCGTGCGCATCATGACGAACGCGCCAGCCAGTCAGATCAGCATGGTGCACGGCATTACCGGTCCCACTTTCGCGATCGCCAGTGCGTGCGCGTCGTCCAACCACGCCTTTTCGCAGGCGGCGTTGATGATCCGCGCAGGCCTGATCGACGCTGCCGTCGTCGGCGGTGCCGAAGCGTGTATTACGTTGGGCCTGATGCGTGCGTGGGAGGCGATGCGCGTTCTGGCGCCCGATACGTGCCGTCCCTTCAGCGCCAATCGTCGTGGTCTAGTGTTGGGCGAAGGCTCGGCGATGTTCGTGCTCGAAACACTGGAGAGCGCACAAGCACGCGGCGCAACCATCCTTGCCGAACTGGCCGGTGTAGGCATGAGCGCCGATGCAGGCGATATCGCTTCGCCATCGGATATGGGCGCGGCGGCAGCGATGAATGCGGCATTGCTGGATGCTGGCATGAAGCCGACCGATATCGACTACATCAACGCACACGGCACGGGTACGCAGGCCAACGATTGCACGGAAACGCGCGCTATCCACAAGGTGTTTGGCGATCATGCGCACCGACTGGCCATTTCATCGACTAAACCCATGCACGGTCATGTGCTGGGTGCCGCCGGCGCCCTAGAGATGATTGCTGTCATTGGCGCACTGCGCAAAGGCATCGTGCCGGCAACACTGAACTACCTCGCCCCCGATCCCGCTTGCGATCTCGACTACGTCCCGCACGAAGCGCGCGCTATGTCCGTACGTGCAGCGTTGAGCAATTCATTCGCGTTTGGCGGGCTCAATGCGGTGGTGGCAGTGCGGCAAGCGCCTTAACGGCACATCCGTCGTTCGAGATGTGCGGCACCATGTCGGTGTTTACAGCCGCGTAAACGACCACGATTGCATTCGGCCGTCCTTGTACGGCATCACGCCATGGAACGGCCGCGCATCGCCGTCGAACACCAGTGGTAGGAAATGGCGATCGCCTTCCCACATCGGCAGATTCATCAGCTGATCCAGGTCGATCCATTCCAGCGTGCCTTCGGGGTTTTGCGTGTACGGCTCGCCGCTGAAGGTATCGATGATGAAGATGAAACCAAGCCAGTCCTCGCCCTGCTTGCCGAAACCGGGCCAGTTCAAGGTGCCGCGCAGGTGCATCGACTCGCACTCGATGCCAGCCTCTTCGCGGATTTCGCGACGCATGCATTCGGCGATGTCTTCGCCGGGCTCCATCTTGCCGCCAAGCCCATTGTATTTGCCCAGATGCTGATCGTCCGGTCGAGCATTACGGTGGATCATCAAGACCTTGCGTCGATCCGACGACAGCACATAGCCAAGCGTGGCGACGATGGGCGTGTAAGGCATGGGCGATGCACAGGAAGCGAAAGCTGAAGTTTAAGGCCTAAGTCGGTCAAATTGGTCTTGCATCCACGACCGCTGGGCAGCGACCATCGCTGCATGCTCCCGTCCATGCCCACTAAGCGGTTGCGTTGCAGCCTGGTGTTTCGTCTGCTTGCCCTGCTGGGGGCTTCGGCGCTGTCGGCAAGTTGCAACTATCAAGTCCAGCCGATGGAGAGTCGCGAAGTCACCTTCCAGGGCCAGGATTTCACCGTGGTCAGTCTGGATCTGCACTGCGAATCGCTCAGCTTGCACTGGCGCGATCCCGCCAATGACCAACCGTTTAGCGATATCCAGACATTGCGCGAGTGGGGCGCGGCCAATGGCAAGCGTTTGATGTTCGCAGCCAACGCCGGGATCTACGATCAATCGTATGCGCCGCTTGGGCTGTACGTGGAGAACGGCAAGACCCTCGTGCCGCTGAATCTTTATCACGGCAACCCAGCTGCCGGAAATTTCTCGATCCGCCCCAACGGCGTATTTGCGATCTATCCGGACGGTCACGCTGCCGTGCGCGCCAGTCCCGACTTCAAAACCGACGGCAAACAGCCTGATTGGGCTACGCAGTCCGGTCCGATGCTGGTGATCGATGGCCAGATCAACCCGCAATTCGTCGACGATTCCAACAGTATGAAGTGGCGTAGCGGCGTCTGTGCGCGTGGGCCATACCAGGTCGTATTCGTAGTGAGCGAATCGCCGGTCAACTTTCATACCTTCGCTTCGCTGTTTCGGGACAAGCTCGGCTGCCGCGACGCGTTGTACCTGGATGGCAGCATCTCGCAGTTCTATATCGACGGCACCGGCTACGCGGGTGCCCCCACCTTTATGGTCAAGCCCTACGCGGGCATCTTTGCGGTGTTTGCCGATCAATGACTAAGAAAGTCCGCTGGGTTCGCGCACTGCTGATACTGATTGCCACGCTGTTGATCGGCGTGTTCGCTGCAGGCTTGTGGCTGCTGGCCGGCGGCCGCGCCCAGCTCGACGGGGAGCGGCGACTGGCCGGCCTGAGCCACCCTGTCACGATCCATCGCGACGCCCTAGGCACGGCGACATTAACTGGGCAGTCGCGCGACGATATCGACTTCGCGCTCGGCTATGTGCACGCACAGGAACGCTTCTTCGGCATGGACCTGATGCGCCGCGTCTCGGCTGGCGAATTGTCCGAGCTGGTCGGTCCGGCGGCGCTGGATACGGATATCAATCATCGACGCCATCGCCTGCGCGCCGTGGCCGAAGCCGCGTACGCGGCGTTGCCGGCAGATCAAAAACACACGTTGGATCTCTACCGCGACGGCGTCAATGCCGGCTTGGCGAATCTGCATGAGCGGCCGTGGGAATATCTGCTGTTGGGCACCAAACCGCAGCCCTGGCGTTCCGAAGATAGCCTGCTGGTGATCGCTGCGATGTATCTGGATCTCAACGGCGATGGACGAAACGAGCGCGAACTGCACATCGCGCAGATGCACGCGGTACTGCCTGACACGCTGGACGATTTTTTGCTCGCCGCCGATCCAAACTGGGAAGCACCATTGAAAGGCGAGGTATCGCAGTCACCGGTTATTCCTGGCGCGGATGTCTACGATCTTCATCGTCAGGACGCCCGTGCCAGCGCTACAAAGCTTGCAGACATATCCATCCTGCCGATCGATGCGGCTTTTCCGGGCAGCAACAGCTTCGCCATTGCCGGCAATCTCTCGCATAGCGGTTCGGCCATGATGGCCAACGACATGCATCTGGGTCTGCGCGTGCCCGATATCTGGTTCCGCGCACGACTGCGTTATCCAGACTCCACCGCGCCTAAAGGCCAGCGCGATGCCGTCGGCGTCACCCTGCCGGGTACACCGGCGTTGGTGGTCGGTTCGAATGGGCAAATCGCCTGGGGCTTCACCAACAGTTACGGTGATTGGCTCGATTGGGTTCGCGTGCTGCGCGATCCGCATGATCCAAGCCGTTACAAGGTGCCGGAAGGTTGGGCAACGATCGAGCAACACGAGGAAGTGATTCGCATCAAAGGTGCTCCGTCGCACACCCTGAATGTGGAAGGCACGCGTTGGGGACCGATCATGGGTAAGGACACCGATGGCACACCGCTCGCACTGGCGTGGATTGGCGCCCTGCCCCGCGGCTACAACCTCACGTTGATGCAGCTGGAGCGCACGACCAGCGTCTCCGCCGCGCTGGATCTCGCACCGACGCTCGGCATGCCGCCTCAGAATATCGTGGTTGCCGACAGCACCGGCCACATCGGCTGGACCATTGCCGCCAACAGTATTCCGTTGCGCACCGGATTCGATCCGCAACGTCCGGCCGATTGGTCGCAACCCAATACAGGCTGGACCGGCTGGGCCGCACCTTCGCAATTTCCGCGCATCGGGAATCCTTCCGATGGACGGCTGTGGACTGCTAACAATCGCACCGTCGGCAGCGATGACCTGAACTTGCTCGGCAACGGCGGACACGACCTCGGCGCGCGTGCTCAGCAAATTCGCGACGACCTGCATGCGCGCGCCGATTTCGGCGCCGGCAATCTGCTGGACATTCAGCTCGACGATCACGCCATCTTTCTCACCCGCTGGCAGCAGTTACTGCAGCAAACGTTGACGGGGACGCAAAATGCGCAACTCGATCAACTACGCCAACTCACCACCAACTGGCGCAACGAGGCGGCTGTCGATAGCGTGGACTATCGACTCGTGCACGCGTTTCGCGACGAGGTGCACGCGTTGGTGCTTGCGCCATTCCTCGCGCGTATCCAGCAACGCTTTGCGGATTTCGAATGGCCCGGCCCTGGCAATCAAGAAGCCGCCGTGTGGGCGATGGTCCAACAACAACCGACCAATCTGCTCGATCCGGCGTATCGCGATTGGCATGCGCTGTTGATGCAGGCGGCACAAAACGTGGCCGATACGCTGGGCAAACAACCTGGTGGACTTGCCGCGCGCACATGGGGCGAGATCAACCGCGCACAGATTCATCATCCGCTTTCGCGTGCGTTACCCGGCTTTGTGGGACAGCTGCTCAATATGCCGGACGACGCGTTGCCCGGCGATCACAACATGCCGCGCGTTGCCACACCCGACTTCGGCGCCTCGGAACGTTTCGATGTAGCGCCCGGTCATGAAGACGAGGGCATCTTGGAAATGCCGGGTGGCCAAAGCGACAATCCGCTTTCGCCGTTTTACGGTGCCGGCCACGAGGATTGGGTAAAGGGTCGGCCGACGCCGTTGCTGCCTGGAAACGACCAGCACACGCTGACGCTATTGCCAGCGTCGTAACTCGCTACGCCAACAACATGCGCTCGCAGATCGCGTGATACAAATCGGGTAGCCGCTCGAGCTCGGCCACATCGACACATTCGTCCACCTTGTGAATGGTGGCGTTGACCGGTCCCAGCTCGACGACTTCCGCACCCAGCGGCGCGATGAAGCGGCCGTCGGAGGTACCGCCACCCGTGCTTTGCTCCGGCTCGGCGCCACAAAGATCGCGACATACCGACACGACCACTTCGCGCAGATGACCGCCCGGCGGCGTCAGGAACGATTCGCCGGAGAGATTCCATTCGAGCGTGTAGCTCAATACGTGGCGGGCAAGAATCGCCTCGGTACGCTTGCGTAGATCCGCGGCCGTACTCGCAGTGCTGTAACGAAAATTGATCAGCGCTGTCAGCGTGCCTGGAATCACATTGTTGGCGCCGGTGCCTGCGTTGAGATTGGACACCTGAAAGGAGGTCGGCGGAAAATCCGCATTGCCGTTATCCCAGCGCTCGGCAGCCAAATCCGTGAGTGCGGGCGCAAACGCGTGGATCGGATTGAGTGCTTTCTCGGGATAGGCCACGTGTCCTTGCACGCCACGCACAGTCAATGTCGCGGACAGCGAGCCACGGCGGCCCACGCGAATCAGATCACCGAGCTTTTCTTTCGCAGAGGGTTCGCCCACCACGCACCAGTCGATGTGCTCGCCGATCTCGCGAAAGTGTTCGGCGACGCGTCGCACGCCATCGAGGTTGGTGGGACCTTCTTCGTCGCTGGTCAGCAACAAGCCGACGCGACCGCGGTGATCCGGATGCGCGGCGACAAATCGCTCAAGCGCCACCACCATCGCCGCTACCGAACCTTTCATGTCGGCGGCACCGCGGCCGTACAGACGTCCGTGGCGCACGGCTGGTTCGAACGGCGGACTTTGCCACGCGTCTTCCGGCCCGCTGGGCACGACATCGGTATGGCCGAGAAAGATAAGTAGCGGCCCTTGCCCTGGCGCGTTATTCGCGCCATGCGTAGCCCATAAATTGTCGACGTCGCCGTAGCGCAGATGCTCGACATGAAAGCCCAATTCACTCAAGCGATCGCCGATCAGCGGCAGACAACCTGCGTCTTCGGGCGTCACCGAACGGCGACGGATCAGATCGGTGGCGAGATCAAACACTTCAGACATAGCGGTCAACGTCCGAACAGTTTCTTGAAGCCATTGTCGGTGAACCCGACGCTGACGGTGCCATCGGGCTGCACCACCACCGGGCGGCGAATCAGTGCGGGGTATTCCTTCAGCAACAACGTCCATTCCGGATCGCTGCCGGGACTCTTACGCTGCGGCAGCAGATTGCGCCAGGTGGTACCGGCCTTGTTGACCAGTTTCTCCCAGCCGCCGAGTTGCTGCGCCCAGTTTTTCAACGTTGCCGGCGGTACAGGATTGGCACGGTAATCGACGAATTCATACGCCACGTCGAAGCGCGCGAGCCAGTTGCGTGCTTTTTTGCAGGTATCGCAGTTTGGAAGACCGTAGAGCATTGGGACAGTCATGGATTGAAATCCGTCTTGCGTTGTTGCCGCTGCAACATGCGCGCAATGAAGTAAAAAGCCGCCGCGGCAGCCAGATGCTTGATCGTATGCCCGCTGATGATGCCAGTCGTCAGCCGGAAGATCGGCAAATCGAACTTTTCACTGACAAAAGCCACCGCATAGCAAGCCAGTGCTGGCAGCAGCATACGGCGTTCGGTCCATGGTGTCGGTAGCAAGGCCAGTGCAAGCAGGATCAGCAAAATCGCCCCACCTTGCGCGATCAGATAAGGCATCAGGTTATCGCTGAGCTTCCAATACACCACGCTGCCCACACCGAGCAGCGTTAGCACCAGCAACGGCAAGTCCGAACGCCAGCGCAGCCGTTCGGCGTAGGTCGCGGCGAGCAGCGGCATGAACACCCCAGTCATCGGCAAGCGGTCCCATACCAATCGCGCATCGGAGGGCGCCCAGTGGTAATAACCCGAGCCGAAGGCGGTGAATACAAGACCGAGAAACATCAACGCGTACGCGTGCCGTGGCGCCGATTCCATCGCGTGCACCGAGGGTGTGCGCATGGCCGTCAAACCGACCAGTCCCACCACCAGGAACATCACATTCGAGGCAACGTCGCCATAGTTGGGAATACCCAGCCACGCGCGTTGATCCGCAAAATCGTGATAACCCTGCGGCTGTGCAAACGGCGGCAATGCAAACGCAAGTATCAGCAGCAGCACACCCAACACGGCCAATGCGTAAGCACGGCCTCGCACACGTTGCGTTGAAGTAACTACGGGCATTTCGCTCATTCGCCGCTGCGTAGCAATTCGTTGATGCCGGTCTTGCCGCGCGTCTTCTCGTCCACCTGCTTGACGATGACGGCGGCATACAGGCTGTGACTGCCGTCTTTCGCTGGCAGATTGCCGGCCACCACCACGCTGCCTGCAGGCACGCGACCATAGCTGGTCTCGCCCGTGGCGCGGTTGTAGATACGCGTGGATTGACCGAGGAACACACCCATGCCGATTACACTGCCCTTTTCCACCACGACGCCTTCCACCACTTCGGAACGCGCGCCAATAAAGCAGTTGTCTTCGATAATAGTGGGGTTGGCCTGCAACGGCTCCAACACACCGCCGATGCCGACACCGCCGGACAGATGCACGCCCGCACCGATCTGCGCGCAGGAGCCTACCGTCGCCCAGGTATCCACCATCGTTCCGGCGCCGACATACGCGCCGATATTCACGTAGCTGGGCATCAGCACGGCGTCCTTGGCTACGTGCGCGCCACGACGCACGAGGGCGCCAGGCACCACGCGTGCGCCGAGGTTTTGCAGCTCGCTATCGTTGCCGTGCGCGAAGCGCAGCGGCACCTTGTCGAAGGCCAGCGCCGAACCGCCATCCACCACACGATTGGTGTTGATGCGAAAGTACAGCAACACGGCCTTCTTCAGCCATTGATTGACCGTCCATCCACCTTTGCCGTCCGGCTCGGCGACACGCTGTTCGCCCGATTCGAGCAGATCGAGCACCTGGCCCAGCGCGGGACGCAGATGGGTTTCGATTTCGCTCTGGTTGAGGTCGGCACGACGCTCAAAGGCGTCATTGATCAGGCTTTCGATGGATTGCATGGGAACGGACTCATGTACGGATCAATGTGGAAGATTACATCCAGGCGCCGCACGACGACGTGTAGGCAGCGTTGCCGGCGCTTAGATCAGCGTAAGCACGATAGGCAGCAACATGCCCGCCAGCCATATGCCGCTCACCAGCATGGGCCTACGCGTATAGCGATAAGCCATATACACGCCGATCAGGGTCGACACGAATAATCCCAACGCAACGAACGCGAAGAAAATTTTCAGCGGCAGCGGATTCCTTGCCTCGCCACGCGGCGGCTCGGGTTTGGTCTGCATGGGCGCTACAGGATTGGCCACCGGCCCGGATGCCGCATCCGCCGACGAGCCTTGGAGATTCGCAGCCGGATGATTGTCCGCATCTATCGGCTTGGGTTTGTGAGCCGGGACGAATGTCGACTGTTTCTTGTGCACTTGAGCCAGCGTCACCAGCCATGCCGGCGGCTTGTAATCGCTGCCACGGGTGGTTTCGTGCAGGCTGAATACCTGCAGGCCGCCAGTCAGTGCGAAGAACAACAAAGCGGGCGCAATAAAAACGCCAACGTAAAGATGAATCTGGCGTACCAGCTTGAGAAATTGGTGGGATGCGGACAAGGGTGTACGGCCTTCTTGGCAAAATCAACCAAACGGGGAAAAGAGATTCGCGATGACAGGTCGAAGAACGACCCGGCGGCAATCATCCCTTGGTTGGTCCGATCCGCTCCGCTAAAGCCTGCCACAGACGCTGCTGCTGTGTCTCGCTCAGGGGCGCATTGCTGCGGTCGGTGAGCTGGAAAAAGTCTTCCACCCGTTCACCGAAGGTGGCGATGCGCGCATCGTGGACGCGCACTTCGGAGGCCATCATGACTTGCGTCACGGCCGCCAGCAGGCCCGGACGATCGCTGCAGACCAGGGCCATCTGGGTGCGGCCGTTGGCCTGCTTGAAATCGATGCGCGGCGCCATCTGAAAATGCTTCAAATGCCGCGACATGCTGCGCCGTGGCGGCATGATAGGTGCCGATTGTGCCAACGCGCGTTGCAGGCGCTGATGCAGTTCATCGGCGCGCTCCAGGCTGGCGGGTTTCTGGTTCTCCGCCTCCAGCAGCAGGAAGGTGTCCATCGCCTTGCCGTCGGGCGAGCTGAGTACGCGCGCCTCCATCACGGAAAAATGCAGCCGGTCGAGCATTGCCGTGACGTTTGCGAATAAACCGTCGCGGTCCGGCGCATACACAAACAATTCGGTGCTTCCGCGCACCGACAGCGGATGCACCGCGATCAGAGGCAGCTTGGCGCCGGCATGCAAAATCGCAGCCGTCTGCCAGGCGATCTGCTGCGGATGGTGCCGCAGGAAACTCAACGCCGGAAACCCGGTCCAGACTCGCGCAATGACGGTCGGATCGTGTCCGTCGCTCGTCAACAACGCCAGCGCCTGTTCGCGACAGCTGGCGATACGCGCCGCGGCATCGGGCGATGGTTTGGCATCGCGCCGCAAGGCGTAGCGCGTGGCAGTGTAGAGGTCGGACAGCAGTCGATCCTTCCACGCGTTCCACAAGCGCGGACTGGTTCCGATGATGTCCGCAATGGTCAGCAGATACAGCTGACCCAGCCGCTCGCGCCCGCCTACGACTTCGGCAAAGCGATGCACGACATCGGGATCGGTAATGTCTTGCCGCTGTGCCGTCGTGCTCATCAGCAGATGCCAGCGTACGAGCCAAGCGATGCGTTCGATGTCATCGTCCGGCAAGCCGAGTTTCTTGCCGAAGGCTCGTGCATCTTCTTCGCCCAGCACGGAGTGATCGCCGCCGCGTCCTTTGGCGATGTCGTGGAATAACGCGGCCAGCAACAACACTTCGGGCCTGGGCAATGTGGGCCAGACTTCGCAAGCGAGTGGGAATTCGGCCTGGGTCGCGGACTCGGCAAAACGCGCCACGTTGCGCAGTACGCGCAGCGTGTGTTCGTCCACGGTATAGACGTGAAACAAGTCGTATTGCATACGACCGAACACTTTGCCGAACGCCGGCAGAACCGTCGCGAGCAGGCCGTGACGATTCATGCGCCATAGCGCATCCACCGCAGGTGCACCACGTCGCAACAGCTGCAGAAAGGAGGCCAGCACCTGCGGATCGTCGGCGAGCACGGTGCCGT
The DNA here is from genome assembly GCA_015655335.1 of Lysobacterales bacterium. Classification (GTDB taxonomy): domain Bacteria; phylum Pseudomonadota; class Gammaproteobacteria; order Xanthomonadales; family Rhodanobacteraceae; genus Dyella_B. Next base: position 37,272 of record JAATFF010000081.1, read on the forward strand.
GCGCAGCAGTCGCCTGATGGATGCGACGCATGGTATCGGCCGTGAAGCCAATCAAGCCTTGCTCGTCCAGACGCGCGATGAAAATGTCGACCAACGCAGCGGGCCGTTGCATGAAAAGATCGGGATCGCGCACAGCCAATCGCACCCCGTAACGGACGAATTCCGTGCCTACCGGCTGCGCGGTACTCGGCGGCTCCAGCATTTCCTCGAAGCGATCGGCAATCTGGATGCCCAGACGCTCCACCTGGCTCGCCGCGCGGTAATAACCCTGCATGAATTGTTCGACGCCAAGGTTTTTTTCGTGTTCGTCCTCGAAGCCAAGCCGCGCGGCAATCGCACGCTGATAATCGAACAATAGGCGCTCTTCCGCCCTACCTGCTTCCAAGTGCAGCGCGAAACGATAGCGACGCAATGTGACTTCGGACTGCAGCAAGGTGTCGCATTCGGCAGGATCGAGTAGCCCCTCGCTCACCATGTCGGGGAAATCGTTGGCGTGCGCCAGGCGCTGTCCAAGCCAGCGCAACGAATCGAGTGTACGCAAACCACCCGGACCGTCTTTGAGATTGGGTTCGAGGTTATTCGCAGTGTCGTCGAAGCGCGCATGACGCGCATTGCGGTCGGCCAGGCGTGCGCGCAGATACTCGCGCGGCGGCCACATATCTGGCGTATCGATAATTTGACGAAGACGCGTATCGAGCGCGGGATCGCCAACCAGGCGCCGCGCATCGAGCAAACTCGTGAACACGCTCGCGTCTGCTGCCGCCAGCGTCTGACACTGCGCGGGATCGCGCACGGCATGCCCGACTTTCAGACCGATATCCCAGAGCGTTGCGAAGCATTGCTCTAGCGCGCGCAATCTCGCCGCATCGGCTTGTTCGACGAGCGCCAGCAGATCGATATCCGAATAGGGAAACAGCAGGCCACGTCCGAAACCGCCGATCGCAAACAGCGCGGCATGGCTCACCTCGCCAAGACAGGCTGTCCAGACATGCACAACGATGCGCGTGACCGACTCGCCGCGCCGGCGCGCCAGCGCACTGGCGTCGGCGCCGTCGCGAAAGGCCACGGCAATGGCGCGATCCAGATCGCCCAACAATTGCCGCAACGCACGACGAGCTTCGCCGGATACGCCCGAACGCGGCACCGCGATGGGCAGCCGCGGCACCGGCGGTAAGCTGATAACGGAAACAACCTCAGTCATGGGTTGATATGCGCCGGAAGTCCAGCGACGAGCCTACCGCAGTCGACGTGGCGACCCGCAGATCGCGTACGGCTCGATCAGGCATCCGGCCAAGGCGTGAGAATCTCGAAGCCATCGTCCGTGACGGCGATGGTGTGTTCCCACTGCGCCGACAGCGAATGATCCTTGGTGACCACGGTCCAGCCATCCGGCAGTTGCTTGGTGTGTGGCCTGCCAGCGTTGATCATCGGCTCGACGGTAAAGGTCATGCCCTTTTGCAACACCACGCCCGTGCCCGGCTTGCCGTAGTGCAAGACTTGCGGCTCATCGTGATAGACCTTGCCAATGCCATGACCGCAGTATTCGCGCACCACCGAAAAACCCGCCGTTTCCGCGTGCTTTTGGATCGCGTGACCCACATCGCCCAGCGTGGCGCCAGGACGCACCGCCTGGATGCCGCACATCATGGCCTCGTGGGTCGTCTCGACCAGGCGTTTGGCCAACACGCCAGGTGCGCCGACGAAGTACATGCGGCTGGTATCGCCGTGCCAGCCGTCTTTGATGACGGTGACATCGAGATTGATGATGTCGCCATCCTTCAGCACCTTGCCTGGGCTGGGAATGCCGTGGCAAATCACATGATTGACCGACGTGCACAGGGTCTTGGGGAAGCCGTGATAACCCACGTTGGCCGGTGTCGCCTTCTGCACGTTCACGATGTGCTCGTAGGCGAGACGGTCCAGGTCCTCGGTGGTGACACCGGGCTTGACGTGTTCCTTGAGCATGGCCAGCACCTCGGCCGCCAGCTGGCCGGCGACGCGCATGCCTTCGAGGTCTTGGGCAGATTTGAGAGTAATGGCCATACGTTCCACAGTCATATGGCGGCAAAGTCCCCAAAAACCAGTGACTTGCCGCGAAGTCTCAGTCCCGGCTATAATTTCCGGGTTTTGCAGGCCGCATACCGTCGTTCTTAACGGCTCGTGCGATGCAAATCGAAGCGGGGATTGTAACCGCCTAGCGGTACAACCCCAACCAACGCCACACACGCATCGGCACCGTCTTCGGGGTGCTGTGATCGTCCTTCCAACAACGGACATCGCGGTCGAAGCTGGGGATGCGTGGAGGTCCAAACCCCCGGGCCACCTGAAAAGGCCCACTGCTGGAGTAATACCATGGCTCAAGTCACCATGCGTCAGATGCTGGAAGCTGGCGTGCATTTCGGTCACCAGACCCGCTACTGGAACCCGAAGATGGCTCCGTACATCTTTGGCGCCCGCGGCAAAATCCACATTATCAACCTCGAAAAGACCCTGCCGCTGTTCACCGACGCGATGAACTTCCTGTCGGGTCTGGCGCAGAAGCGCGGCACCGTGCTGTTCGTCGGCACCAAGCGCTCCGCCCGCGAAGCGCTGGCTGAAGAAGCCTCGCGCGCCGGCATGCCTTTCGTTACCGCCCGCTGGCTCGGCGGCATGCTCACCAACTTCCGCACGGTCAAGCAATCCGTTGCCCGCCTGAAGGAGCTGGAAGCCGCCGAAACCGATGGCAGCTTCGACAAGCTGGTCAAGCACGAAGTGCTGGCCCGTCGTCGCGAGCGCGCCAAGCTGGAAAACTCGCTGGGCGGCATCAAGAACATGAATCGCCTGCCCGACGCGCTGTTCGTGGTCGATATCGGCCATGAAAACATCGCCGTGCAGGAAGCCAAGAAGCTTGGCATCCCGGTCATCGCCGTGGTCGACACCAACTACAACCCGGAACTGGTCGACTACGCCATCCCGGGCAACGACGACGCGATCCGCGCCATCCAGCTGTACGCCCGCGCTGCGGCCGATTCGATCCTCGAAGGCAAGGCTGCCGCTCCGGCTGCCGCCCAGGGCGACGCCAATGAGTTCGTCGAGCTCGACGGCGAAGGCAACCCGGTCGCGAAGGAAGACGATCGCCGCGCCGCTGCCCCGCGCCGCAATGCGCCGGCCAAGAAGGGTGCCCCGCGTGGTGGCGACCGTGACAACCGCGGTGGCCGGGGTGGCCCCGGTGGTCGCGGCGGCCGTCCGCAGGACACCGCTCCGGACGCCGAGTAAGCCTTACCCGCTGCCGTGACGGCCACGCCGTCACGGCACACCCAAGATTCCCGAGGAACTTTCAATGGCTGATATTTCCGCCCAACTGGTCAAGGAACTGCGCGAGCGTTCCGGCGCCGGCATGATGGAATGCAAGAAGGCGCTGGTCGAAAACAATGGCGACATCGAGATCGCCATGGAATGGCTGCGCAAGTCGGGCCTGGCCAAGGCCGATAAAAAAGCGGGGCGCGTGGCTGCTGAAGGCCGCATCGTCGCCGCTCAGGCCGCCGGCAGCGCCGTGCTGGTCGAAGTGAATAGCGAAACCGATTTCGTCGCCAAAGACGCCAGCTTCATGACGTTTAGCGACAACGTCGCCGACGTCGCGCTGAAGTCCGGCGCCGCTGACGTCGACGCACTGAAGTCGGCCGCCTACCCGGGCGGCGGCACGGTGGAAGAAGCCGCCAAGACGCTGGTCGCCACCATCGGCGAAAACATCCAGGTGCGCCGCATGGCGCGCGTGTCGAACGATGGCGTCATCGGCACCTACATCCACGGCGGCCGCATCGGTGTGTTGGTGTCGCTCAAGGGCGGCTCCGAAGATCTCGCCAAGGGCATCGCCATGCATGTGGCGGCGATGAATCCGGCCTACGTGCGTGCCGAGGACGTCCCGGCCGACTTCCTGGCCAAGGAAAAGGAAATCGCGCTGAGCCAGATGTCGGACAAGGAAAAGGCCAAGCCGGCCGAAATCCTTGAGAAGATCGTCGGCGGCAAGGTCAACAAGATCATTTCCGAGGTCACCCTGCTCGGCCAGCCCTACGTGTTGGACACCAACACCACCGTGGGCGACGTGCTGAAGAAGGAAGGCGCCGATGTGATCTCCGTGGTCCGTCTGGCTGTCGGCGAAGGCATCGAGAAGGTGCAGGACGATTTCGCCGCTGAAGTGATGAAGCAGGCGGGTCTGGCGTAAATCGCCCGATCAGGTTGTGCAAAAGGCCACGGAAAACCGTGGCCTTTTTGTTGGCGCGGAACGGAGAGAAAAGACGTTCGGCCAGCTCAATCTTTCCTGGCCGGCTGTAACAAATCTCAACGATTGCCGTAAAGATCTTCGAACACCGCCACCGTCCCGTACGGCTCTTCGCGTGGCCACTCCAGGAAACGCACGCCGCGAGTGCGCATCAGCTTGTAGCGCTCATGGAAATCATCCACCTGCAGGAACAGGAATACCCGGCCGGCCGCCTGCTCGCCGACGCAAGCATCCTGCTCGCCGGTACTGGCCAGCGCGAGCAACAAGCGCGTTTCGCGGGCGCCAGGCGGGGATACCAGCACCCAACGCTTGCCCGCGCTCAGCGGCGTGTCTTCGATCAGCTCGAAATCCAGGCACTGCGTATAAAACGCGATCGCCTCGTCATAATCGCGCACCAGCAACGCAATGGCGGCGATGGCGTGTTGCATGGCGAACTCCTGGCAGTGACTACGAGGTGAAGCATAAAACTTATGCGCGCTGACGTTCGTACCGCGCTCCGCTACAATGCACGCGTTTTGCATCACACAATCCGGAGCTTCCATGAGCGAACAGCTAAAGTACCGACGCATCTTGCTCAAGCTCTCCGGTGAGGCATTGATGGGTGAAGCCGACTACGGCATCGACCCCAAGGTCATTGGCCGCCTTGCCAACGAAATCATTGAAATACAGCAGACTGGCGTGCAGATCGGCGTGGTGATCGGCGGCGGCAACATCTTCCGCGGCGCCGGCCTGGCCGCCGCAGGCATGGACCGGGTCACCGGCGACCACATGGGCATGCTGGCGACCGTGATGAACGCGCTGGCCATGCAGGACGCCATCGAGAAGCGCGGCGGCTTCGCCCGCGTGATGAGCGCGATCCAGATCCACGACGTCGCCGAGGACTTCATCCGTCGGCGCGCCATTCGCCATCTCGAAAAAGGCCGCATCGCACTATTCGCGGCTGGCACCGGCAATCCCTTCTTCACCACCGATTCGGCAGCGGCACTGCGCGCAGTCGAATTGGGCGCAGACCTGCTCCTCAAAGCCACCAAGGTCGATGGCGTGTACAGCGCCGATCCAGCCAAGCATCGTGATGCCACGCGTTTCGAGCGGCTCACTTACGATCAAGTCATCGAGCGCAAGCTGGCAGTGATGGATACCGCCGCCATCGCGCTATGCCGTGACCATCGCATGCCGCTGCGTATTTACGACATGAGCGTGCCCGGCAGCCTGATGCGCATCATGCGCGGCGAAGCCATCGGTACGCTGGTCGACGCAAGCTGAAAAGCGACATAGGGCCTCTGCAACACGGCCGAACTGCTTCACCGTAAGGGCACCGGCGGATAACAGTCGAGGCTGCCGCCGAAGCCCCTGGCGTCCCTATGCGCGGCGTAGGCCCTGCTATACTTAGCGGCTTGCACGCAACCGGGTGATTTCCTCATGCTCAACGACATCAAACACGATGCCCAGACCCGCATGGGCAAGAGCATCGATGCCCTCAAGCACGACTTGTCCCGCCTGCGCACGGGCCGCGCAAGCACCTCGCTGGTCGATAGCATCAAAGTGCCCTATTACGGCTCGGACATGCCGTTGAATCAGGTCGCTTCGGTGTCTCTGGCCGATGCGCGCTCGATCATGATCACCCCATTCGAAAAGAACATGGTTGCTCCGATCGAAAAGGCGTTGCTGGCTTCCGATATCGGTATCACCCCGACGACCGCGGGCACCGTGATTCGCCTGAACATGCCGCCGCTTACCGAAGAGCGTCGACGGGAACTGGCCAAGCACGTGTCGCATGAAGGCGAGAACGCCAAGATCGCAATTCGTAACGTGCGCCGTGACGCCCTGCAGCACGTCAAGGATCTGCTCAAGGAAAAACAGATCACGGAAGACGAAGAGCGCAAAGCCGACGACGAAATCCAGAAGCTTACCGACCGCTTCGTCAAGGAAGTCGACGTCGTGGCTAAGGCAAAGGAAGAGGAACTGATGGCCATGTAATTCATGGACCATCGATAGCCGCGCCAAAGCCAAACGCCACGGCGCGGCATATTCCCTCCCCTTAAGGGGAGAGGTAATGGGTGAGGGGCCAAACTTGCAAAATCGCCGCATTCGAGCGGGCTCCGGCCAATCCATCCGCGTGCTGCCGCTCTTCGTCGCTATCCCTTACCGAAAAAGGCGGAAAAGCGAACGTACGTGGCAATTTTCTGGCAATCGCTTACCGAGCACGCGCCCGCCCGCGGCAGACGTCGCGGCAACGGCTACTCTCCATCGATGATCACGACCGAGCACAAACACGTACCACGCCATATCGGCATTGTGATGGACGGCAATGGCCGCTGGGCGAAGGCGCGCCATCGTCCACGCAGCTTCGGTCACAACGCCGGACGCAAGGCCGTGCGCGAAGTGGTGGAGGGTTGTTTGCGCCAGGGTGTGGAAGCACTCACGTTGTTCGCTTTTTCCAGCGAAAACTGGAAGCGGCCGGAAGATGAAGTCGGCGCTTTGATGGATCTGTTCGTGCGCGCACTGGACAAGGAAGTCGACGAGTTGCACGGCAACGGCGTGCGCCTTCGTTTTATCGGTGAATTGGAAGCCTTCGAAGCGCCGTTGCAGAACCGCATGCTTGCAGCGATGAAACGCACCGCCGACAACGACAAGCTGCATATGAACGTGGCGGTCAATTACGGTGGTCGCTGGGATATCGTCCATGCGACCCGCAAGGCAGCCCTGGCTGTCGCTCGCGGCGACTTGCCCGTGGAAGCCATCGACGAAGCGGCGTTCGACCGCTGGACGTGTTTGGCGGAGCTACCGCCGCTGGATCTGTTTATCCGTACCGGTGGCGATCGTCGCGTCAGCAATTTTCTGCTTTGGCAGATGGCCTATGCGGAGCTTTATTTCACCGATACGCTGTGGCCGGACTTCAACCAGGTCTCGCTACAAGATGCCATTGATGACTTTGCCCGCCGTGAACGCCGCTTTGGCCGGACCGGCGATCAGATCGCCCAAGCCTGATGCTGAGCCTGTTTACGATGTCTGCGTGGCCCGCGCCGGGATCTGTTTGCTTGCCGGGCAAGGAGGAATGAAGGCGTGTATGTCAATACACAACTGAGTGAAGACGCCGTCCGGCGGGCAAACAGACCCAGCCCGAAGGGTTGTCGCTGTGCGGCCGTCATGCGGCAGCGCGCGGCTTGGCCTGACAGCCAGTCAGGCGCTGCATCACGCACTACCACCTGCCGACCGCACAGCGACAACGCGGGCTACGCAGACATCGTAAACAGGCTCTAAGGAACGCCCATGTTGCGCCAGCGCGTCCTCACCGCCCTTCTACTCGCCCCGCTTGTCATCCTGCTCATCCTGCTGTTGCCGACGAGCATCTTTGCGTTGCTGCTGGCGGTAGCATTCCTGGCGGCGACCTGGGAATGGACGCGACTGGCAGGCATGAAGGTCCGCGCCAATCGCGGCATGCTGGTCGCATTCGCTGCCATCGTTTTCTTGGTGCTGTGGCTGCTGCGTGCATCCGCGTGGCTATGGCCTGCGATGATTACCGCGGGCGTGGCCTGGTGGCTGCTGGTATGCGTTTGGCTTCGCCATTTTGCGTTCGGCGCCGCCCCCACCCCGGAAAATCGCAACCTGAAACTGCTGGCCGGTGTTTTCGTCGTGTTTCCAGCCTGGGTCGCGGGTGTGAACATCCATGGCAGCGACCCTCAAGTACTTATTTGGACATTCCCAGCCGGTCATTTCTGGGCATTTTTGGCGATGCTGCTGGTCTGGGCCGCCGATACCGGTGCCTATTTCGCGGGCCGATTCTTCGGCAAGCGCAAGCTCGCGCCGCAAATTAGTCCTGGCAAGACCTGGGCGGGCGTCTACGGGGCGTTCGTCACCAGCGCGCTGGTCGTGGTTGTCGGCGGCTGGTTGCTCGGCGTGCGCGACGTGCGGCTGATGGGGCTCATCGTCGTCGCCATCGTGACCGTGGCCAGCTCCATCGTGGGCGATCTGCTGGAAAGCCTGATGAAGCGCCATGCGAACGTCAAAGATTCCGGCGCCTTGTTCCCCGGTCATGGCGGCCTGCTGGATCGCCTCGACAGCGTATTTGCGGCGCTACCGGTGTTCGCTCTAGGCAAACTGCTGCTCGGCCTTTGAGAAGGCGAGCATGACTCGCAATGTCGCCGTCTTAGGGGCTACGGGTTCGATTGGAACGAACACTCTCGACGTCATCAGCTGCCATCCGGACCGTTTTCGCGCCAGCGTGCTGGCTGCCCGCCACAACGTCGAAGCACTGACGGAACTCTGCGCTCGTCATCGACCAGATCTGGTCATCATTGCGGACACGGCGCTGGAAGCCGAACTGGCACGTCGCTTGGCGGCTCATGGCGTGCGCTGCGACGTTGCCAGCGGCCACGACGCCATAACCCGCGCGGCAGCATCAGGGTTGTGCGATACCGTCATGGCTGCGATGGCGGGCGCCGCTGGACTGGACTCCACCCTGGCCGCCGCCCGTGCCGGCAAACGGCTGCTGCTGGCCAACAAGGAGTCGCTCGTGATGGCCGGCCCGCTGTTGTTGCAGGCACTGGCTACAGGTCATGGCGAGCTGATCCCAGTGGCCCCCGAACACAACGCGATCTTCCGGTGCCTACTTGGCGACCGCCCCAATCTGAACCAGAGCGGGGTGAGGCGGTTGACCCTCACCGCATCGGGCGGCCCCTTTCACGGCTGCCGGCGTGCCGAACGGGGCGATGGGCCGCAGAACGTCGGTCGACACTGCCACCCTGATGAATACGGGTCTGCAAGTGATCGAAGCCCATCACCTGTTTAAGGCTCACCCAGGCCAAATCGATGTACTGATGCATCCCCAGCCACTGGCGCACTCGCTGCTGGAATATGTCGACGGCTCGATGCTGGCCCAGCTTGGCAACCCAGATATGCGCACCGCCATTTCTTGCGCAATGGCGTGGCCCGACCGCTTCGAGGCGCCCGCGAGCGCGCTGGATCTCGCCAGCCATCCGCCGCGGGCCTTCGAAAACCCCGACTTCGATACCTTCCGCTGCCTGGCCCTCGCTTTTCAGGCACTGCGGGCGGGGGGCGACGCGCCGGCCATCCTGAATGCGGCCAACGAGATCGCCGTGGAGGCGTTCCTGGCCGGGTCCCTGCCCTTCTTGTCCATGGCCGACATCGTCGAGCAGGTTCTCACGGAACTGCCGGCACAAGCTGTGGTCGATACCCAGACCCTGAGCGAACGCGACCGGACAGCCCGAGAGGCCGCCCGACGGGTACTTCGCAACGCTTGCTGATAAGCTTTGAGCTTCCCTTGAGACGTACCTGATTGATGAATCCCTTTTTCGGCTCGGTGTTCTGGTTGGCAGTCACGCTCGGCGTGCTGGTGACCTTTCACGAATTCGGACACTACTGGGTCGCGCGACGTTGCGGCGTGAAAGTGTTGCGCTTCTCGATCGGCTTCGGCCGCGCGATATGGAAGCGCATTGGTCGCGATGGCACCGAATACCAGATCGCTGCTATTCCGCTGGGCGGCTACGTCAAGATGCTCGATGCGCGCGAAGGCGATGTCGATCCTGCGCTGCTCAGCCAGGAGTTCACCCATCAGTCGATCTGGAAGCGCATCGCCATCGTGGCCGCTGGCCCTGGCTTCAATATCATCTTCACCATCGCGGCATTCTGGCTAATGTTCGTTATGGGGCGCACCGATTACGCTCCCGTCGTTGCCGCCGCACCGCAAAGCATGGCAGCCGAGGCCGGCATACAGTCGGGAGATCGGTTGCTTAGCGTGGGCGGCACGCCAGTCACGACCTGGAGCGGTTCGTTCGATGCGATCGCCAACGCTACGCTGAGTCGTACGCCACTCGCCGTGACGGTGCGCGGCGCCAACGGCTCGGAACGTTCGTTTGTGCTGCCGCTCAATCGGCTTCCGGCGGGAGAGGATGTCGGCCACTACATGGACAAATTGGGTCTGGAGCCTGCTCCAGCCCCTTCGATAGCGGCCGTTGTGGAGCCGGGCGAGCCGGCCGCGTTGGCGGGGCTACAAGCGGGTGATCGCATCACCAGCATCGACGGCACGCCCACCACGAATTTCAACGACCTCAGCAAGCAGATCACGACCGCCGCCGCGAAATCGCCGGCGCTGTTGCTGGAAGTGCAGCGCAATGGCAAGTCGATGCACTTTACGGTCAATGCCCGCATGGAGTCGCAGAACGGTGAACCCGTGCGCTGGATGATCGGCATTGGCCAGCAACCTCCGGAAACGGCTATCCAGCACTATGGGCCGTTCAAGGCACTGGTCGCGTCGTTCGATCTCACCTGGCAGCGCACCGCCGAAACCTTCGGCATGTTCGGCAAGATGCTCACCGGCGAGGCCTCCACCAGCAACATCTCCGGTGTGATTGGCATCGCCCAGGTTGCCAACGCCGCGGCCCAAATGGGGTTGGATCGGTTCCTGGAATTCCTCGGATTGGTGTCGCTAAGCCTGGCGATCATCAACCTGCTCCCGATTCCGATCTTGGACGGCGGGCACCTGCTGTATTACCTTATCGAGCTGGTCAAGGGCAGCCCGGTCAGCGAACGGACCATGATCGCGGGCCAGTACGTAGGCATCGCCTTGCTTTGCACGCTGATGGGGTTGGCTTTCTACAACGACATCCATCGCATCATCCTGCCCTCGTGATACGGATGCGCACCGCTGCAAACCTTGTGTTGCGTGCTGGTTGCGGCGTCTCTGTCGCTTGGCTACCTACCCGCAACGTGCGGCGCCCCGGTGTTCTCTCGCCGGTCATGCCAAGTGCGAGTGCGGATAAAAAAGCGGGGCCGGGATCTTCCCGGCTTCAGAAAAAATGTAGCGCCGCGGTCCGATCGACCGTTGCGTCCGAATAACACAACGGAATCGACGATGAAGCGTATCGCCGCCCTGATCCTGCTTGCCTCCCTTTCTACGAGTGTGTTTGCACTCGAGCCATTCGTCGTTTCCGATATCCGCATCGAGGGGCTTAGCCGCATCTCGGCCGGTACCGTATTCAACTACCTGTCGATCAACAAAGGCGACCGCCTCACCAACGAAGAAGCTCAACAAGCCATTCGCGCCTTGTACAACACCAAGTTCTTCAGCGATGTGGAACTGGAGCGCGACGGCGACATCCTGGTGATCAAAGTGGTGGAGCGTCCCTCTATCGCCAAGCTCACCATCCGCGGCAACAGCGACATCAAGACCGACGATCTCAAGAAAGGCCTGAAGGAAATCGGCCTGACCGAGGGCGAGACCTTCGACCGTCTCGCGATCGATCGCGTGCAGCAAGAGCTGATCCGCCAGTATTACAACCGCGGCAAGTACAACGTGTCGGTCATCCCGCACGTGATCGAGCTTGATCGCAATCGCGTGTCCATCGACATCGAAATCCGCGAAGGCAAGGTGGCCAAGCTCAAGGAAGTGAACATCGTCGGCAATACGGCGTTCAGCGACAAGGAAATCGAGAAGGGTTTCGAATCCGGCACCACCAATTGGCTGTCGTGGTACTCGAAGAACGATCAGTATTCGCAAGACAAGCTTTCGGGCGATCTGAAGAAGCTGCAGTCGTATTACATGAACCGCGGCTACGCCGACTTCGGCCTGGATTCCTCGCAGGTGACCATCTCGCCGGACAAACGCGCGATGTACATCACCGCCGATGTTGTCCAGGGCGACATCTACCGCATTTCCGATACGCACCTTCTCGGTCAGTTGATCCTGCCGGAAGAGACGCTGCGCAAGCTGGTATTCGTGAAGAACGGCGACCTCTTCAATCGTGCCGCGATTGAAGCAACCTCCGATTCCATCAAGGCGTTGCTGGCCAACATCGGCTACGCCTTCGCGAAAGTGAATTCCGTACCCAAGCTGGATAGAGACAAACACACCGCCGACATCACCTGGTACATCCAGCCGGGTCCGCGCGTCTATGTTCGCCGCGTGATCTTCCAGGGCAACACCCGTACCGAAGACGACGTGCTGCGCCGCGACATGCGCCAGTTGGAAGGCGCCTGGTACTCGCAGGCGGCGATCGATCGTTCGAAGATTCGCCTGCAACAGCTTGGCTTCTTCAAAACCGTGACCATCGACAAGCAGGTGGTACCAGGCAGCGACGATGAGGTCGATCTGACCGTGAAGGTGGAAGAGCAGTCCGCCGGCAGCCTGACCTTCGGTGTGGGCTATTCGCAGTATTCGGGCATCATCCTGTCCAGCTCGGTATCGGAGAACAACTTTCTCGGCACCGGCGACCGCTTCAGCATCGGCGCCGAGCGCAGCGATTACCTCACGCAGATCAACGCCTGCTTCTCCAACCCGTACCTGACTGATAACGGCATCGGTATCGGTTACAACGCCACGTTCTCGCGCGCCGACTACAGCGACCTGGGCAGCCAGTACGCCAGTTATTCGAACAGCACCAAGTCGTTCTCCACCACGCTGGGTATCCCGGTGACCGACTTCGATCGCCTCAGCGGCAGCCTCGGTATCGGCAGCACCAAGATCAATACCTATGCAGGCTATACGCCGCAGCCCCTGATCGACTACATCAACGCACTGGGTCACGAGACCATCCACACCTGGACGGGTTCGCTCAGTTGGGTTCACGACACGCGCAACTCCTACTAGGCACCGACGCATGGCGGCCAGCTCACGGCCACAGTCAGTGCTGCGCTGCCAGGTTCCACAGTGCAATACTGGACTTTCAACGGCGAAGCGAACCACTACTGGCCGATCGGTAAGGGCTTCGTGTTGTATGTCGACGGCAAGGTTGGCTACGGCAACACGTACGGTGGCAAAACTTACGAAAACAGCACGCAAGATGGTGTTATCCAAGCCGGCCAGTCGGTAGCCTTCCCGTTCTGGATGAACTTCTACGCCGGTGGCGTGACCGATCTGCGTGGCTTCCAGGACAACACCTTGGGCCCGCGTGTCTGCGCAGGCACGCTGGCGGACGGAAAACCCATCCCGGCGCAGGCAAATGGTTACTGTGGCAACGGCAGCCCCTATTCCTACGCGCAGCCTATCGGTGGTGCGTTCAAGGTGCTGGGTACGACCGAACTTTACCTGCCGCTGCCGTTCCTGAAGGACATCAACACGGCGCGCGTCTCCGTGTTCATGGACGTCGGCCAGGCTTACACCAACATCCAGAACTTCAGCGCCAAACAGCTCGATGCCTCTGCCGGTGTCTCGCTGCATTGGCAGGCGCCGATTGGCCCGCTGATCATCAGCCTTGGTTTCCCGTTCCGTACGCAGCCTGGCGACAGCGAATACGAAGAGCGCATTCAGTTCACCTTCGGCAGCCAGTTCTAATCCGAACGGCTGTAGCTGGTCCGCAGGGACTGCCAAAGAAAGCGCGGCGATGCCGCGCTTTCTTTTAGATCCGCAAAATACTGCGCGCAGCGGGATTCACCCCCTACAATGCGCCGGATGCCGGGGAAGCTTGCATGAGCACGATCCAATACCGCGTCGCCGAACTTGCCAAACGCTTTGCCCTTGAATTCAAGGGCGATGGCGCACGCGTCATCGACGGCGTTGGCACGCTCGCCGGAGCAGGCCCTAGCCAATTGAGCTTTCTGTCCAACAGCAAATACGCCGCGCAGCTTGCCGGAACGCGCGCAGGCGTGGTCGTGCTGAACAGCGATGCGCTGGACAGTTGCCCGACCTCGGCGCTGATCGCACGCGATCCTTACGTAGCCTATGCGCATATCGCTGCATTGTTCGAACGCCTGCCGTCGGCGGCACAGGGAGTGCATCCCAGTGCGGTTGTTGCTCCCGGGGCACGTATAAGCGCCACCGCGAGCGTCGGCCCTTGTTGCGTGATCGAAGACGGCGCAGTGGTTGAAGACGGCGCCGTGCTCGGCCCCCACTGCATCATCGGCTCTGAATGCGTTGTCGGCGCGCAATCGCGACTGGTCGCCCGCGTCACCCTGGTCACGCGAGTGACACTGGGGAAGCGCGTGCTGGTGCATCCTGGCGCGGTCATCGGCTCGGATGGATTCGGCCTGGCCTTCGATCGCGACCACTGGGTCAAGCTGCCGCAATTGGGGGGCGTTCGCATTGGTGACGATTGTGAAATCGGCGCCAATACCACCATCGATCGGGGTGCGCTCGACGACACCATCCTGGAAGAAGATGTGCGGCTGGACAATCAGATTCAGATCGCCCACAACGTTTACATCGGGGCACACACCGCCATGGCAGGCTGCGCGGCGGTAGCCGGTAGCGCGAAAATAGGCCGCTACTGCATGATCGGCGGCAACGCTGGCGTGCTGGGGCATCTGGAATTGGCCGACCGCGTTACCATTACGGCCAAGAGCCTGGTAACACATTCGATTCGGGAGGCCGGCGAATATTCCTCCGGCGTGCCACTGCAGGAAAACCGCCAGTGGCGCCGCAATGCCGCGCGCTTCAAGCATCTGGACGAATACGTGCGCCGACTGTCGGTGCTGGAAAAGGATAATAACGATGACTGACAACGCCGCTTCGATCACGCTGCCGGTGAACGTGGAGCAGATCCAACAGCTGCTGCCGCATCGCTACCCGTTCCTGCTGGTCGACCGCGTGATCGAGATCGTGCCGGGGCAAAGCGTGGTGACGCTGAAGAACGTGACCATCAACGAACCGTTCTTCAACGGACATTTCCCCGGCCACCCGGTGATGCCTGGCGTGTTGATCGTCGAAGCCATGGCCCAATCCGCCGGTTTGTTGACACAGATCAGCGAACGCATGAAGGGTAATTCGGCCAGTGCGCTGTTCTATCTGGCGAAGGTCGATAACGCTCGTTTCAACGCTCCCGTGGTGCCGGGCGACCAGTTGCGCATGGAAGTGCGGCTCAAACGCCTGTTGCGCAGCATGGGCCTGTTCGAAGCGCGCACTTTGGTAGATGGCAAGGAAGTGGCGAGTTGCGAACTGATGTGCGCCGCGAGGTCCGAGAAATGATCCATCCGACCGCGCAGATCGATCCGACTGCCGTCATCGGTGCCAACGTTCGCATCGGCGCCTACACCGTGATTGGTGCCGATGTGCATATCGGCGACGGCACCATCGTCGGACCCCATGTGGTCATCGAAGGCCCTACACGGATCGGACGCGACAATCGTATTGCGCAATTCGCGTCGCTGGGCGGCGACCCGCAAGACATGAAGTTCGATGGCGAACGCACCGAGCTGATCATCGGCGACCGCAACCTGATCCGCGAATTTGTCACCATCAATCGCGGCACCGGCGATGGCGGCAGCGCCACACGCATCGGCAACGACAACTGGCTGCTCGCCTATGTGCACGTCGCACACGACTGCACGATCGGCAATCACACCATTTTTTCCAATTACTCGGCGCTTGCAGGTCATGTAGAAGTCGGCGATTGGACCGTATTCTCCGGCTATTCCGGCGCGCATCAGTTCTGCAAGATCGGCGAACATGCCTTCATTGCCATGGGTTGCCTGATCGGTGCCGACGTGCCGCCGTTCCTGATGATGGCGAATGATCAGGGCGGCCGTCCGCGCGGCCTGAACACCACCGGTCTCAAGCGTCGCGGCTTCGAACCCGAACGCATCACCGCCATCAAGCGCGCCTATCGCACACTCTATACCTCGGGCTTGCCCTTGGCCGAAGCACGCGAGCAGCTCGCGGCGCAAGCAAAAGAAAGTGAGGATGTGCGCGCCATGCTCGAATTCCTCGATCGTAGCGAGCGCGGATTGGCGCGTTGACGTTGATATGCGCCCTGCATATCAACCATTCCAATATGGGCTCTTGCTTGGAGTCCCCTTATGCCCGATGACAACCAAAGCCCATTGATCGCCATCATCGCCGGCGAAGAATCCGGCGATCAGCTCGGCGCCGATCTCATCACGGCACTGCGCAAGCGTTATCCGCACGCGCGCTTCGCCGGTATTGGCGGCAGCCGCATGCAGCAGCAAGGCTTCGACTCGTGGTACGACATGCGCGAGCTTTCGCTGTTCGGTTTTGCCGAAGTCGTCAGCCACCTGCCGCGCCTGTTCAAGTTGCGCAAGGAACTGGTCGCGCGGCTCATCGCCGAAAAACCGATAGTGGCGATCGGCATCGATGCACCTGATTTCAATCTCGGTGTCGAGCAGCGGCTGAAACAAGCCGGCCTGCGCACGGTGCATTATGTCAGCCCGTCGATCTGGGCGTGGCGCGAAAACCGTGCGGAAAAAATCGGTCAAAGTGCAAGCCGCGTGCTGTGCCTGTTCCCGATGGAACCGCCGATCTACGCCAAACATGGCATCGACGCGCGCTTTGTCGGACATCCGCTGGCGGACCGTTTTCCGCTTGTCTCCGACCGGATTCCGGCACGGCGTACGCTGCAACTTCCGCTGGACGTACCGGTGCTCGCCGTATTACCCGGAAGCCGGCATTCCGAATTGGAACGACTAGGCGCGCCCTTCCTGGATGCGGCACGCCGTGTTGCCGCTCAGGTGCCTGGCCTGCGCATCGTCATTCCGGCGGCCAATCCGCGTGCGCTTGCGACGCTTAAGACCATGCTCGCACGCGGTCCGCACGATGAAATGATGCCGATGTTGCTGGACGGTCACGCACACGAAGCAATGCTCGCTGCCGACGTGGTATTGCTCGCTTCCGGCACCGCCACGCTGGAAGCCATGCTGGCGAAGCGCCCGATGGTCGTTGGCTATCGCGTGTCGCCCATAAGCTATCGCATCGCGCGCATGCTCAACATGCTCAAGACCGATGTGTATGCACTACCCAACATCCTCGCCCGCGCCTGCGGCATGGGCAAGGATGCGAAACTTGTGCCCGAACTGATGCAAGACGATTGCACAGCGGCAAAACTCGCCAACGCTACGCTCGAGTTGTTTCGCGATAGCGATCGTCGGGGTGCCATCGTCGGGGCATTCGAGCAATTGCACGAGATTTTGCGTGGCGAATTGCACGGCCGTGCCGGCGATCGTGCTGCAGCCGCCATTGTCGAACTGCTCGACGCTTCCACATCGACTGCGCGATAAGACATGCCTTGCATGGAGACCACCATCGCGCCCGTCCACTTAGATCCATCGTCTCTCCAACGAAACGACAACACGGACGCGCGCTATGTCGTCGTTGCCGGCGTCGATGAAGCGGGACGCGGCCCCTTGGCGGGCCCGGTGGTGGTGGCTGCTGTGGTGCTCGATCCACATCGGCCCATCGACGGATTGAATGACTCCAAGAAGCTCAGCGAAGCACGACGAGAAAGACTCTATCCACTGATCGTCGAGCGCTCGCTGGCGCATTGCGTGGTGATCGTCGGACCGGAAGAAATCGATCGCCTTAATATCTTCCAGGCAACCATGGCCGGCATGAGCCGCGCCGTCGCGGGGCTAGCTCTTACAGCCACCGAAGCGCTCGTCGATGGCAACCATTTGCCCAAGGACTTACCGTGCCGCGGCCGCGCCATTGTTGGCGGAGATGCACTCGAACCGGCGATCAGCGCCGCGTCGATCCTGGCCAAGGTGACTCGCGATCGGTTGATGGTGGCGATGGAAACGCAGTATCCCGGCTACGGTTTCGCTGTGCACAAAGGCTATCCCACGCCCGCTCATCTGGCTGCGCTGGAATGCCTGGGCCCTTGCCGGGAACATCGTCGCAGCTTTGCTCCGGTCAAGCGTTTGCTGGATCAGGGGCGGTTATTCTGAGTGATATCCTGACGGTCGTTGCAGCCGTCGCCGCTCATCTATCTATGCAACCTTTCCTATTGCGCGCACATCCGAGCAGGTATACGAATGGAATCGCAAAGTCGCTGCTGCGGACCGCATGCACCGACACAGCGACTATTCGGCACGGACGCTACCGTCAGCCGTCCGATGTCACGACGCTCGTGGAACGTTTGCCTGTCGTCACGCGCATCGGACCATCAGGAGAGTGCCATGATGCTTCCTTTCCGCCGCCGCCCAACACCACAGAAACCTTCATCGAAAGACGCCGTCGTCAACGCTCCCGATTTGCCATCGGAGCCTACTGTGGTCACCCTTCACCACCTCGACTACGACCTGCAACCACTGAATGTGGAAAATCTTTCCCATTACATCGCGCCAGTTGTCGATGATGAGCGCTTCCGCGTGCACTAATGGTGCAACCGAGATAGCCCGTCCCGACGATCGGGATGGGCTTGCTGCCTAGGTGACTGGCACGCCACCGGACCTGACTTTCCGGCATAGTGGGTCATCGGCCCGGCACTCAGCCGCGCATCCGGCTGGCAACTGCCTCAAACTCCCTGAGCTGAACCGGCTTCACCGCGCCCTGGTGCGCGATGGCTTGTCAATTCTTGCCCGCCTCGGAGCACATCGCTAGGCTGGGCCATTACTTCGCGTGCGAGCCATGT
This sequence comes from Lysobacterales bacterium, assembly GCA_015655335.1. Classification (GTDB taxonomy): domain Bacteria; phylum Pseudomonadota; class Gammaproteobacteria; order Xanthomonadales; family Rhodanobacteraceae; genus Dyella_B. The sequence continues at coordinate 55,845 of JAATFF010000081.1, forward strand.
CCCTCCGTTTCGCTCATCTGCATTTGCACAGCGAATATTCGCTGGTCGACTCGACCATCCGCATCAAGGCGCTGGTGGAAGCGTGCGTGCGCGATGGCGCACCGGCGGTAGCGCTGACCGACGAATGCAACATGTTCGCGCTGGTGAAGTTTTATAAGGCGTGCAGCGCGGCCGGCATCAAGCCGATTAGCGGTTGCGATCTGTGGATCAGCGCGCCGGATGATCCGCGTCCCTGGCGCCTGACCTTGCTGTGCCAGAACCGTGAGGGTTACCTCAACCTCTCCAGGCTCGTGTCGCGCGCATGGCGCGAAGGCCAGCATGGCGGCCGCGCGCTGGTCGACGCCGGGTGGATGACGCCCGACACGTCGTCGGGCCTGATCGCCCTGCTCGGACGCGAAAGCGAATTGGGCCGCGTTGCCGTCAATCAGGGCAGCGAGGCGGCGCGCTCGCGACTGCATGCATTGATGCAGCTTTTCCCCGACCGCCTGTACCTGGAGCTGACGCGTTGCGGCCGCGAGGGCGAGGAGGCGTGGAACAACGCCGCGCTGGTGCTTGCCACCGAGCTCGACTTGCCGGTAATCGCCGGGAATGACGTGCGATTCCTCAAGCAGACCGATTTCGAAGCGCATGAAGCGCGCGTATGCATCAACCAGGGGCGCGTTCTAGCCGATCCCAAGCGTCCGCGCGACTACAGCGATCAGCAGTATCTGAAAACACCGACCGAGATGGCCGCGTTATTCGCGGACATTCCCGAGGCGCTGGAAAACACGCTCGAACTGGCCAAGCGCTGCAACCTGGAACTCACCTTCGGCACCTATTACCTGCCCGACTTCCCGGTGCCGCAAGGTCACGACCTCGCCAGCTATATCCGCCAGATCGCACGCGAAGGCTTGAAGGAACGCCTTGCCGTCTCACCGCTTGCGTCGGGCCACACTCTGACTGATTACGAAGCGCGCCTCGAACGCGAGCTGGACGTCATCATCGAGATGGGCTTTCCCGGCTACTTCCTGATCGTGGCGGACTTTATCAACTGGGGTAAGCAGAACGGTATTCCGGTAGGCCCAGGCCGCGGTTCAGGCGCAGGCTCGTTGGTGGCGTGGGTGCTGAAGATCACCGATCTGGATCCGCTGCAGTTCAACCTGCTGTTCGAGCGCTTCCTCAATCCCGAACGCGTGTCGATGCCGGACTTCGACATCGACTTCTGCATGGACCGGCGCGACGAAGTGATCGACTACGTCTCGCGCAAATACGGCCGCGATCACGTCAGCCAGATCATCACCTACGGCTCCATGGCCGCGAAGGCGGTATTGCGCGATTCCGGCCGCGTGCTCGGCATGGGCTACAACGCGGTCGATCGTATCGCCAAGTTGATTCCGCCGCGCCCGCTCGATCTTACGTTGTCCGATGCGCTCGGCCGCTCGGAAAAATCGCAGAAAGAATCCGATCGTGTCGTAAAAGAATTTTGCGAACTTTACGAGCAGGACGAAGAAGCGAAATCGCTGATCGATCTCGCGCTCAAACTGGAGAGCCTCACCCGCAACGCAGGCAAGCACGCTGGCGGCGTGGTGATCGCTCCCACACCGCTGACCGACTTCGCGCCGCTGTATTGCGAAGCGGGCGGCGGTGGCGTCGTCACGCAATACGACAAAGACGACGTGGAAGCGGTCGGCCTGGTGAAGTTCGACTTCCTCGGCCTGCGCACGCTCACCATCATCGATTGGGCGGTCAAAGCGATCAACGTTCGCCGCGCAGCAGCCGGTGAAACGCCATTGGATATCGCCACGCTTCCGCTGGATGATCCTGCGCCGTATGAATTGCTGAAAAAAGCACAGACGGTGGCGGTATTCCAGCTCGAATCCTCCGGCATGCAGCGCATGCTCAAGGATGCGAAGCCCGACCGCTTCGAAGACATCATCGCGCTGGTGGCACTGTATCGCCCCGGCCCGATGGATCTGATCCCCAGCTTCGTCGCGCGCAAACACGGCCGCGAGGAAGTGGAATATCCCGATCCTCGCGTGGAACCGATCCTGCAAGAGACCTACGGCATCATGGTCTACCAGGAACAGGTAATGCAGATGGCGCAGATCGTCGGCGGCTACTCGCTTGGCGGCGCCGACCTGCTGCGCCGCGCGATGGGTAAGAAGAAAATCGAGGAAATGGCGAAAGAGCGCGCCAAGTTCCGCGAAGGCGCCGCCAAGGACGGACTCAGCGGCGAGAAAGCCGATGCCATCTTCGACCTGATGGAAAAATTCGCGGGCTACGGCTTCAACAAATCGCATGCCGCCGCCTACGCGCTTGTCTCTTACCAAACGGCATGGCTGAAGGCGCACTATCCCGCCGAATTCATGGCCGCCACGATCTCGTCGGATATGGACAACACCGATAAGGTGGTGACCTTCCTCGACGAATCGCGCGCGATCGGACTCACCGTCCTGCCACCGGACGTGAACGCCTCGAATTTCATGTTCGTGGCCGTCGAACCGAAGATCGTGCGCTATGGACTGGGCGCCATCAAAGGCGTGGGTCACGGCGCGTGCGAATCCATTGCCGACGAACGAAACAAAGGCGGCGCATACAAAGACCTTGCCGACTTCTGCCGCCGCGTGGATCCCAGCAAGCTCAACCGGCGCGTGCTGGAAGCGTTGATACTGTCCGGCGCACTCGATGCGCTGGCGCCCACCCGCGCCAGCTTGATGCTACAGCTGCCCGATGCGATCAAGGCCGCCGAACAACACCTGCGCGACCGCCAGTCTGGCCAGAACGACATGTTTGGCGCCGCGATGGGCGCCGCCGCACCCGTCGTGCACGTCGAACTGCCCACCGCGCCTGAGTGGCCGCTGGAGCAAAAGCTGCAGGGCGAGCGCGATACGCTTGGACACTACCTGTCGGGCCATCCCACCGACCCCTGGCGCGAAGAACTCGCGCAATTGGCCACCTGCCCGCTGGGCGAGATCGCGGACCGCTACCAACCGCCCAGGCCGCGCCGAAACGACGGCGACGACGGCAACCGCTTCCGTCGCGGCCCAGACACGCCCTGGACGGTCGCCGGCATGGTCACCGCCATACGCAAGCGCGGCGATAGCGATGCCTTTGTGCGGCTGGAGGATGGCACTGGCGTGATCGAGGTGAGCTTCTTCGGCGAGCTATACCAGCAAGTCGCGCCCCTGCTCACCCGCGACGAGCTGCTGGTGGTTGAAGGCGGCCTGCGCATCGACGATTTCTCCGGCGGCGGCTTCCAGGTACGCGCCCGCAGCGCGTACACCCTGGGTGACGCCTGCCGCCGCTATGCGCGCCTGTTGCGGGTGAAGATCAACGGCATCGGCCCCGATTTCATTGCGCAACTACGACAGGCCCTGGCCGGACATCGGGGCGGCCGCGCCAGCGTCGTGCTGAGCGGCTATCACAACGCCACTGCGCGGGCCGACTTCGAGCTCGGAGAGGATTGGCAAGTCAATGCCATTCCCGAGCTGCTGCGCGCCGTGCGCAGCATGCCAGGCGTGCTGGCGGCCGGCGTACGGATTGTTAAGAGCGGCCATGGAGAATAGTGACTCGCAAAAGAGCCGCGTAGCGCTTTTGCAGAACCTGTATAGCCATACGGCCCCGTTCCCGCCTTTTTGGCCGGCCCGGTATACTGCCCCGCTTCTGTGCCACCCCGTGCCCGAATGAATCCCAATTTCCTCGATTTCGAACAACCGATTGCCGATCTGGAAGCCAAGATCGAGGAACTGCGTTTTGCCAGCCACGGGCAAGCCGTCAACATCGACGACGAAATTCGCCGCCTGCGCGAAAAGCTCAAGATCAAGACGGCCGATATCTTCCGCAACCTGGATTCGTGGCAAACTACCCAGCTTTCGCGCCACCCTGCACGTCCCTACACCCTCGACTACATCAGCGTGATGTGCGAAGAGTTTCATGAGCTGGCAGGCGATCGCGCCTATGCCGACGACGGCGCCATCGTGGGCGGCCTGGGGCGCATCAACGGCCGCTCGGTCATGATCATCGGCCACCAGAAAGCGCGCGACACCAAGGGCAAGCTCAAACGCAATTTCGGCATGCCTCGTCCCGAGGGCTATCGCAAAGCGCTGCGTCTGATGAAGATGGCCGAGCGTTTCAAACTGCCCCTGCTTACCTTCATCGACACCATGGGTGCCTACCCCGGCATCGGTGCCGAGGAGCGCGGCCAGAGCGAAGCCATCGCCCGCAACCTGCTCGAAATGGCGGAACTGAAAACACCGATCGTTTGTACGGTGATCGGCGAAGGCGGTTCCGGTGGCGCGCTGGCTATCGGCGTCGGCGACCGCACCCTGATGCTGCAGTACTCCACTTATTCGGTGATCACGCCCGAAGGCTGCGCCTCCATTTTGTGGAAGAGTGGCGACAAGACCAAGGACGCCGCCGAGGCGCTGGGCATGACCGCACCCCGTCTGCTGGAACTTGGCCTGATCGACAAGATCGTGCGCGAACCGCTGGGCGGAGCGCACCGCAATCCGCATTCGATGGCGGTTCGATTGAAGGCCGTATTGCTGAACCAGCTCGACGAGCTGGAAGCGCTGTCGACGCCCGATCTGCTCGAACGGCGCTACCGCCGCCTGCGTGGCTACGGCGCGTATCAGGAATAACGTCGCTCGAAGCCATCGGGCTTCTTTTTGAGTACATCTTCCTGTTTGCCGTAAAGCGACGGCCGGCGATCTGCGCGCTACCATCCGGACAATTCCACCGAGAATCTGCCCATGGCCAACGATCAAGCTACCAAACTCGCCGTGCTGATCGATGCCGACAATGCGCAACCCGGAATCGCCGAGGGATTGCTGGCTGAAGTGGCCAAGTACGGTACAGCGCATGTGAAGCGCGCTTACGGCGACTGGACCAGCAATCATTTGAAGGGTTGGAAGGATCAATTGCTAACGCAGTCGATTCAGCCTATCCAGCAATTTGGCTACACCAGCGGTAAAAACGCTACCGATTCGGCGATGATCATCGATGCGATGGATCTGCTTTACTCCGGTCGCTTCGATGGATTTTGCATTGTGTCCAGCGATAGCGATTTCACGCGACTGGCCGCGCGCATCCGCGAATCGGGATTGATCGTCTACGGTTTTGGTGAGCGCAAAACGCCGGAGCCATTCGTGGCAGCGTGCGACAAGTTCATCTACACCGAAATTCTCGGCGCGAAGCCCGACGAGGAACAACCGCTCAAACCGCGCACGCCGGCGCAGTTGAAACAGGACAGCGGCCTCATCAACCTGCTTCGCAATGCGATCGATGCCGCCTCGGATGACGAGGGCTGGGCGGGCCTGGGCGGTGTCGGATCGATCATCACCAAGCAACGTCCCAACTTCGACTCACGCAGCTACGGGTACGGCAAGCTCAGCGAATTGATCGACGCGATCGATCTGTTCGAACTCGACCGGCGCAGTCCCGGCGATGGTCGCCCCAAGGCCATCTATGTGCGCAACAAGAAGAAAGCCGGTGGCGTGTGAATAGCAACGCGTCACTGCTCGAAACCTTGCAGCGTGCGCTGCAGGCGCATCCGGATGGACCGCTCTGCGTCGCCTATAGCGGTGGCCCCGACTCCACAGCGTTGCTCCACGCACTCGCCAGCCTGCCCGATGCGCGTGCGCGCGGCTTGCGGGCACTCCACATCGACCACCAACTTCACCCGGACAGCGCAAGCTGGGCCGCGCATTGCCAGACATTCAGCGCGGCGCTTGGAATGGCCTGCGACGTACGCCATGCCGAGGTAGATCGCATTAGCGGCATCGGCCTGGAGGCAGCCGCGCGACATGCACGCTATGCCATTTTCGCCGCGCACTTGCACGATGGAGAAAAGTTGCTGCTAGGACATCATCAGGATGACCAGGTGGAAACCGTGCTGTTGAAACTGTTGCGCGGTGCCGGACCCGAAGGACTTGGTGGCATGCGTTCGCAACGCCCGCTCGGTCTAGGCATGCTGTGGCGGCCACTGCTCGCACTACCGAGGCAGGTGTTGCGCGATTACGTCGATGCACAAGCGCTCCCCTCTATCCACGATCCTTCCAACGACGATAGACGTCTGGCGCGCAATCACCTGCGCCATGACATCCTGCCGCTGTTGAAAACGCACTGGCCGCAAACTGCCGCGTCGATCGCACACAGCGCTGCACTATGCCGCGCCGCCGCCGATACGTTGCAACACGATTGGCTCGCTACGCTGGAAACCTTGCGCGACGACACCACAAACAGTCTCGATGCGCGAGGATGGCTCGCCCTGCCGGCAGCGCTGCGCGATCCTTTGTTGGCGCACTGGCTGCATGCCCAAGGCCTGCCCGCGCCGACAACGGCGCAGCGCCAGCAGATCGAGCGCCAATGCGCTGCGCAGGATGGCCAACTGCCATGCATCCGCTGGCCCGGCGCCGAACTGCACATCTGGAAAAACCGGCTATGGGCCATGACGCCGCGTACTGAACCTGAACCGACGACCGATCTCCTCTGGCAAGGCGAGCCACTGCCATTGCCCGGCCACGGTCAGCTCAGGCTGGAACCAGCTGCAAGACTTCCCGTTCCCTTGTATGTGCGCTGGCGACGCAGTGGAGAGCGACTCAAACCCGCTGGCGACAGATATACCCGCGATCTTCGGTCGCTCTTCCAGACAGCCACGTTGCCGCCCTGGCAGCGCATCGCTTGTCCGCTGCTTTACGAGGGCGACCAACTCATCGCCGTAGCCGATCGATGGCTGAGCGAGCGGGCCGAAGACATTTTTCGCCAAGCAGGCGGCCGTCCGCTCTGGCTGCCCGGAAGCTAAGCATTTGCACGATAGAGAGGACGCCAAGCAACGCTTTTGTCCGCGCCACAGATTGATTCCCTACCTCCGCTGCGCTAGCGTTGCCGGCCATGGCCAAGCCCTCTCCCGCTCCTGTTGAAACTGCACCGGTCGCCGATTTCGAGCACTCGCTCGACGAGCTAGAGCAATTGGTGGCGCGCATGGAAGGTGGCGACATGAGCCTCGATGAATCCCTTAGCGCTTTCGAGCGCGGTATCGGCCTATATCGGCATTGCCAACAGGCCTTGGACCAGGCGGAGTTGCGCGTGCGCCTGCTGCTCGATCCCGATGCTCCCGACACCGCCGAACCATTTGAACCCGAAGCCTGAACTAAGTGCGGCCTTGCGGGCATTGATTGCCCGCGCCGAACGTGCACTCGGCGATGTCCTACCGCCGGAAGACCAGCTACCCGTCGAACTGCACCGTGCGATGCGTTATGCCGCGCTTGGCGGCGGAAAGCGCCTGCGCCCGCTACTCACCTACGCCACCGGCCACGCACTCGGCAGCTGTGGCCCTGAGCTGGATGCGCCCGCCTGCGCGGTCGAGCTGATCCATGCGTACTCGCTTGTTCACGATGACTTACCCGCGATGGACGACGACGCCATGCGCCGCGGCCGACCCACTTGCCACATCGTGTTTGGCGAAGCGATGGCGATTCTCGCCGGCGATGCCTTGCAGGCGCTGGCTTTCGAAATCCTCGCTCGCGGCAATCCGGCGTGCGGCATGGACATGCTCAGCACGCTTGGCCACGCATGCGGCGCCGAAGGCATGGCGGGCGGCCAGGCGCTCGATCTGACGGCCGTCGGCCGTTCGCTGACCCTGGCCGAGCTGGAGCACATGCACGCCTGCAAGACCGGCGCATTGATTCGCGCCGCGGTGCAGCTCGGCGCTTTGACGGCGCAGGCAGATGCCCAAGCGATGCAGGCATTGGACCGCTATGCCACGGCCGTTGGGCTGGCCTTCCAAGTACGCGACGACATCCTCGACGTAGAAGGCGAGTCGACCGTGATCGGCAAAACCGCCGGCAAAGATGCTGCTGCCGGCAAGCCCACCTTCCCGTCGATCATCGGCCTGGATGCGTCCCGCGTGCGCTTGACCGAGTTGATCGACACCGCACGCGATGCCATCGCATCTTTTGGTGAACGCGCTGCGCTATTGGACGAGTTGGCGCACTACGCGGCAAATCGCATTCGTTGAACTCATGCCGCACATATAAAAAGAAGCCCGCTCCATGGCGGGCTTCTTTTTAGCAGTGGGAAAAATAGAAGCGCTCAGTTCACCAGCCGCAGTGTGAAGGGATAGCGATAGCTACCGTCAGAACTCACCTTGACCGCGGCCACAATGCAAAAGATCAGATTCACCAACCACAAAGCGCCCATCAGGAAGAATCCGATCAGGATGATCTTCAGAATCCAGCACGCCACCCAGGCAAGCAAGATGGTGATCTGAAAGTTCAAGGCCTCCTTGGCTTCATGGGCAAGATAGGTCTTGTCGGGACGATCCTTGTGGATCAACCACACGATCAACGGCACGATCACGTAGAGCACACAACCGGAAAGATGCGTGATCATCGCCACGTTGCGATCGCTGCTGGACGATGAAACCGGTTCGGACGGCGGCGTGACCTGGTCGGACGGTGTGCTCATACATCTCCTCTCTACGTGGCTATATCTTCCATTACCATCGGTGCGCGACATCGGACGTGTCGAACGCCCTGCGATGGCTCACGACTACTTGATCAATCTCAGCGCAAACGGATAGCGATAACGCACACCCTCGTTGGCCTTGACCGCCGCAACAATCGTAAGCACCAGCCAGCCGATCCCGATAACGATCCACATCGGAATCGCAATGATCAAGCCGATACCAAAAGTGATGATCGACAACACCAGCAGCACCAGCGATGCGATCGCCACGGTGATGTTGAAGTTCAACGCTTCCTTGGCCTGATCATCGACGAAGGGCATCGTGTCCTTCTTGATCAGCCAGATGATGAGCGGGCCGATGAAACAGCCCCAGCCACGGCCAAAGGACGCGGTGAGCAAACCACCCAGCAACGCCGACAGGTGGGCCATCATTGCCCAGGTGCGTTCTTCGGCTGGGATATCGCTGCTTAGCGGCGGCTCACTCGACGGAGGCGGTACGACAGACTCGGGCGGAACGCTCATGCGTATCTCCTGCAAGCTGTACACACGCCGGCCCCATGCCGGTGGGAAGCATCCTAGCAGGGCTCGTAGGATCTTGCCGACACGCTGTTGGCGTTATTCGCCCGCTATCGTCATGCGTTCCAGCAAGATCGAACCGGTGAGCAAATGCGAACGCTTATCCACGTCGCCACCCACCGCTACGATGCCGGCCAACATGTCGCGCAGATTGGCGGCGATGGTGATTTCCTCCACCGGATATGCGATATCGCCGTTCTCCACCCAGAAACCCGCTGCACCGCGCGAGTAATCGCCGGTGATGGTGTTGACGCCCTGCCCCATGACTTCGGTCACCAGCAGCCCTGTACCCAGACGTTTGAGCATGCCGCGAAAATCGTCCGCCGTGTCGCCGTCGGCATGACCCGGCTGGACTAATAGATTGTGAATACCGCCGGCGTTACCGGTCGATTCAAGCCCTAGCTTGCGTGCGGAGTAGCTGCCTAGGACATAACGCGCGAGCACGCCATTTTCGATCAGCGCACTGTCGCGCGTCGCCACGCCTTCTGCATCAAACGCACCCGAACCTTGTCCGCGCAACAGATGCGGGCGCTCCACGATAGTGAGCCAAGACGGCATGATCTGTTTACCGACATGATCGAGCAGGAAGCTTGCCTGGCGGTACAGCGCGCCGCCGCTCACTGCACCAATCAGGTGACCGATCAAACCGCGCGCGATGTCCGGCGCAAACAACACAGGACATTGCCTGGTCGATAGACGTCGCGCACCCACGCGCGCCAGTGTGCGCTCGGCCGCTTTATCGCCGAGCACGCTGGCACTCATGAAATCGTTCGCGCTGCGTACGGTGTCGTACCAGTAGTCGCGCTGCATGCCTGCTTCATCGCCCGCGATCAGCGACAACGACAGCGAGTGCCGCGTACCACGCTCCCGGCCCACGAAACCATGTGAATTGGCGTAGACGGACAAGCTCTCGCCCGTCTGCACGCTGGCGCCGTCGGAATTGGTGATGCCCGCATGCTTGCGTCCCGCCGCTTCGATCTCCTGCCCCAGCACGATGGCATCGGCGGTATCGATCGCCCAGGGATGCCACAGGTCGAGTTCTGGAAACTGAGTCGCCATGCGCGCCGCATCGGCGAGGCCGGCTGCCGGATCTTCTTCGGTAAAGCGGGCGATGGCACAGGCCTGGTCCAGCGTGGCCTGGATCGAATCGGCGTTCAGATCGGCCGTGCTGGCCGAGCCCTTGCGCTGGCCGAAGTACACGGTAAGCCCGAAGCCGCGATCGCGCGTGTGCTCGACCGTTTCTACCTCGCCCAAGCGCACATTGACGTTCAGGCCGGTGTCGATGCTTGCCGATACCTCGGCCTGGCTGGCGCCCGCGACACGGGCGCGGCGGATGACATCCTCGGCCAATTCGGCCAATCGGGCGAGTTCGCGCTGGCTTGTATCCTGGTTGATCGCAACATCGCTCACGTAGAGGTTTCCTGAAGGGCTGGCGGGTACAATAGGCAGACATGGGGCCGCCCAGACCCATTGCCAATGTTCGAGCCGTCAAGGTTGCCACAGGAGCGGCCATGCCCATAGCCACCGGTATCTATCGTCACTACAAGGGCCAGAGTTATCGCGTGCTAGGTACCGCCCTGCATAGCGAAACGATGGAAGAGCTGGTCGTTTATCAAGCGCTCTACGGCGACCATGGTTTATGGGTGCGGCCCGCCGCCATGTTCGCCGAAACGGTCGAACTGGATGGCGAGCCCATTCCACGCTTCGCCCTGGTCGACGCCGTATCCGGCGAATCCAGGCCTGGACCCTGATCGGAAAACAACGTGCCTCGTACTTACACCGACAACCCCGACCACGACTACGGCCCAACCCGTACTCAGCAGCGCCGCGACGCACTGGCCGTGCTGGCACTCGCCATGCAGCTCGTGGAACTGCCGCCGAGCAAGCTTGCGCGGGCGAATCTTCCCGAAGATGTTCTGCGCGAAGTGGAAAACACTCGGCGCATTACGGCCCATATCGCGCGCAAGCGCCAGCTGGGTTTCCTCGCCAAAGTGATGCGTCGACACGAAGACGACGCGTTCGATGGCGTACGCACGCTGCTAGGCGAAAACCGCGAACAGCTGCGCAAGGAAACAGCCGTGATGCATCGGCTGGAAGCACTACGCGACAAGTTTCTGGATGACGAAAATGCGCTACAGGCATTTATCGATCAGTACCCGAGTATCGACCGGCAGCACATGCGTTCGCTGATCCGTCAGGCACGCGTCGAACGCGATACGAATAAACCGCCGCGCGCCTATCGCGAAATTTTTCAGCTGCTCAAGCAAGTCACCACGACGACAGACGAGAGTGAGGGCGAGGACGCGTAAACGCACGCGCGTCTCGCCATGGCGGCGCGTTAGGACGCCGTGCCACCTACCGTCATGCTGTCCACCCGCAAGGTCGGCTGACCAACGCCTACCGGAACGCTCTGACCTTCCTTGCCGCACACGCCAATCCCTTCGTCGAGCGCCAGGTCGTTGCCGATCATCGATACGCGCGTGAGCACATCCGGGCCGCTACCCACCAGCGTGGCGCCCTTCACCGGTGCGGTAACTTTGCCGTCTTCGATGAGATAAGCCTCGCTCGCAGAGAACACAAACTTGCCGTTGGTGATGTCCACCTGGCCGCCGCCGAAATTCACGGCGTATAAGCCGCGCTTTACCGAACGAATGATTTCTTGCGGATCATGCTGGCCAGCAAGCATGTAGGTGTTGGTCATGCGCGGCATTGGAAGCTGGGCAAACGATTCGCGACGACCGTTGCCGGTGGGCGCCATGCCCATCAGGCGCGCGTTGAGCTTGTCCTGCATATAGCCTTTCAGAATGCCATCCTCGATCAAGGTGGTGCATTCCGTCGGTGTGCCTTCGTCATCCACGCTGAGCGAGCCGCGGCGACCAGGCAACGTGCCATCGTCGACAACAGTGACGCCAGGCGCTGCTACGCGCTGCCCCATGCGCCCTGCGAACGCCGAGCTGCCTTTGCGATTAAAGTCGCCTTCCAAACCGTGGCCGATGGCCTCGTGGAGCAACACGCCGGGCCAACCGGGCCCAAGCACTACCGTCATGGCACCGGCCGGTGCATCGACCGCATCGAGATTGACCAGCGCCTGGCGCACGGCTTCACTTGCGAAGGCCATCGCGCGACCGTTTTCCAGCAACTCGCGGTAACCGTAGCGACCGCCACCGCCTGCGTAACCCTGCTCACGGCGACCATTCTGTTCGACGATCACCTGCACGCTCAGACGCACCAGCGGGCGCACGTCGGCGGCCAACGTGCCGTCAGAGCCAGCGATGAGCACGGTATCGAGCGTTGCACTCAAGCTGACGATCACCTGCTTCACGCGCGGATCGCGCGAACGTGCATACGCATCGACTTCACGCAACACGGCAATCTTGTCGGGATTGGGCAAGCTGTCCACCGGATCGATCGCCGGATACAGCGACTTGGCGCCATGCATCGCCAACGGCTTGCCGGTGCCGTTACCGCCCTGGGCGATGGCGCGCGCCGCCTTGGATGCGTCCAGCAACTGCGGCAAAACAATTTCGTCGGAATACGCGAAGCCAGTCTTCTCACCACTGATCGCACGCACGCCGACACCTTGTTCGATGGAGTGGCTACCGTCCTTGACGATGCCCTCTTCCAGCACCCAGGACTCGCTGCGCGAATGCTGGAAATAAAGATCGGCGGCATCGATGGACGGCCCCATCAGTTGCGTGAATACGCGGTCGAGGTCGCCCGTAGCCAGTCCGCCGGGAGTAAGCAGGCGACTCTCGGCCTGTGCGATCAAGGAATTCATGCGATGGCTACCGTGAAATATCGTGGAATCAAAGAAATATGGGCAAATCCTGACGCTTAAAGAGCGCCGTCACAAGCCGCCCTCAGGGGTGTGCCGGCTGCGTCGTGCTTGCTGCAGCAGCAGGAGCCACCGATGCAGCGCTGGCCGGCGCCAGCGCGGAGCTGGCTGGTACCGGCTCCGCTTTGCCCGAGGTGATCACCGGCTTATCCCAGCTGCCACCGATGTGATAGCGCTGAACGATCATGTGACTAAGTCCCTTGCCCAAAACACCTTGCACCGCGAAGCCCGCTGCAGCGCCCACAGGGCCGCCGACCACGGCGCCGACCAGAGGCAGGCTACTGCCGATATGGGGAAAGATAACGACTTGCTGATCGTAGTCCCTGGCCCGCAGGCCGGTGCGACCCGTGATCGATATTTCCGCCGCTGGCCCGTGGATTTTCACGTTGTTGGTGAAGGCGTTGCCATCCTTCAACTGAAAATCGCCGGCAATCGAATCAAAACCGAAACCCTTGCCGAACACGTCGCCAAAATCCAATGACAGTCGGCGTGGTAGTTCCGCAATGGATGCCAGCCCAAAGAAGCGAGCACCGACATTCGTCGTCGCCTTCGGAAGGCGACCGTTGGTGACACTCACGTTCAAGCTGCCATTCATATTGCCGAGCTCGAACGCCCACGGACCGCCGGGCCACGTTGCGTTGAGCTGGTCGTGTGTTTTACCGCCTTCAAAGATGCCTTCGTAACCGAATGCATTGAGCATGTCGCCGAGGTTGTCGGCATCAAAATCGACGCGCAGATGCGTGTTGCTGTTGGTGGGTACGCCATTCCAATCGCCGCCCGCATTGATCTGCACGCTTTTGGATTGCGCGGACAGTTCATCGATATGCATGCCTTTGGCGGTCGGCCACGTTTCCAGGCGTGCCTCCCCCAGCTTCGTATCGCCAAGGCGCAGGTCGTGCACCCAGATATGCAACGCCGATATGCCTGCTGGATCGATACCCGTATTGGCCGGATCGCCAACCGGCACCGGTGCCGCACCGGGCTTTTTGGCCGGCATTGTGGGCTCCTTGGGCCAGTACAACCGCTGCAGGCGTGCAGTGATACCGCGCTTGGCCAGCGATTGCGTTGGCACACTGAAGTGACCTGCCGCCGATGCGCTGTCGACATCCAGTTCAAGCGTGTCGACTTTCGGCGCCGCAGTGATGTGCATCTGCGCGAAATCACGGCCGAACATTTCTGCATGCTCGGTGCTGACGTCGATGGTCTCCAAACTCAAACCATTACCGTTAGCGCTGCCGCCAAGCGATTGCTTCACCCAACCGGTCACATCCAGTTCGGGCGCGTCGCCGCGAATGCGCATGCCCTGAGTCGGAAGACCGTCGGGCATTTGATCGCCGAACGCGAACGTAGCCGCGAGAGGCGCCTGAGCGTTGGCGGGCAAGCGCATGCGTCCGCGCATGACGGACCCGAGCGCCACCTGCAAATCGTTTCCTGCTGTCGGCAATCCCATCGCTACGTGCAGCGGCATGGTGCTATCGGCGGCCTTGTTCAAAGGCACCGGAAAATTCAGCGCGATGCCTGACATCGGCGAATCAATGCTGAGCGTCTGAGCACCCTGCGTTCCATCAACCGCATGCGCGATCTGATAACCGATGGTGAAAGGACTGCGGCCACTGGCAATCTCGCCCAGCCAGGTCAATTGCGAATAGCCCTTGATCAATTCTGGAACGGTGTAATTGCCATCCAGCTTTGCAGACATCACCGTATTCGGATCGCCCGTTGCACCCGCAATAGCAAGGTCGAGTTGAGAGGGTTCGCCGCGAAACCCGCCACTCAGCGGACCTGCATGAAACCCGTGCGCATCGAACGTGGCGGGGCCGCCAAGTTTATCCAGCTGAAGATTCCAATCCGGCGCATTGAGATCGACATCCTTCAACTGCGCTGTGCCGTTGAGCAGAAAGTTGTGCATGTCATTCATCGGCAGCGACAGATGGAAATCGAAATTGCCCGTGCCTCCCAGTTTGAGCTTGGAAAGCACATCGGCCTGCTTTCTTGCGATCGGGCTATTGCTGATGAAATTCAGCATGTCGGCAGCATTGCCGTTGCCGGTGACATTGAGATCGAGCATGGCATGAGCGAGTTCGGGAATGACCGCTACCGCTTTATCCACCTTCAAACCCAGGGATTGCCCAGTACTCGCCTGCACCAGCATGCCCATGTCGACAAAGCTGGCCTCCGCTTGCACATTCTGTGCAACGGGCCAGTCCTTGCCGTAGCTCAGCGTCAGATCGCTGATATCGGCGTGCCCTTCGAAACGACCCTCGTTGTGATGGAACGGCCAGTCCGCCAAGCTGCCGCGCACGACTACCGATGCATCGTCGATCTTGCCCGATACCAGCGCCTGGTCGAGCCACGACACGGCCGATGGCGGCATCGAATCGATCGGCCAGAACAGCTTGGCCGCCGTCATGTCGGCATGAGTCAGGGCAAGATAGACATCCAGAAAAGGACGTCCACCAGCGGTAGGCAGTTCGATCTCACCTTGCGCATTGCCGCCATAGGCCTCGCCTTCGAAATCCAGATTCGCAATGCCGATATGCGACGCATCGTCGTCGTGCCAGAACGCGATGTCGCCGGCCAGTCGGCTCAGCACGAAGGGTTTGCGAAAAGTGTGCGGGAAGCTTATCGAGGTCGCCTGCGGCGGCAACTCCAAGGCGATCGCTTCCGCATCGCCACGCACTTCGCCTTGAAGGTGATCCACACCGGGCAGTTTGCCGACAGATGTGATCCCGAGATTGTCGAAGCTGCCATCCAACGTCTGCAGACCGGAGGCCGCGCTCCAATGCAGCACCGCATGCTGTATCCGCCCATGCGGTTGACCTGAAGCAAGCCACTGCGCAAGTCCGGGAGAAAGACCTGGCTTGAGCCCAAGCCACGGTAGCAACGGCGCAAGCTGTAGTTCGCTGACGGTTGCATCAATCGTTGCTTGAGCGGTGCCCAGATGATCCAATTCGCCCGCCAACGCACTGCCATCATTGCCAGCCCAATAGGCGGCATAACCTGCGCCGTTACGGCGCAGTTCCGCGGTACCGCTCAACGCAGGCACCGTCACCTTCGTACCGGTGGGGTTGGTGACGGCTACATCGTGCAAATCGAACTGGAATAGATCGCGCACGATTTGACCATGGCTCCAATCCATCCATGCAGCAAGATTGCCGCTGCCGCTGCCAACGATGTAACCGCCCAGATCGACTCCAGCAAGCATGCCGTGCAGATCCGCACGCTGCGTGGCAAACCAGAATTGTCCGCTCGTGCCGTCATCGCGGAATCGGCCGGCAGCCTGCAGTTCGCCGGTGGCGCCCAGCCGATGCAAGCGCGCGCCAATACGGACATGATTGCCCTGGTGCGTGACACGCAATTGATCGGCGAGCAAGGTGTAGCGCTCGCCGAGACTCGCATCGTTGATCTCCACGCGTAAATCGTCCAGCCACAGCTCGACGGAAAGACGGCCAAACGGAATCTCCCGCCGCTCCGAACCACCTGCCACGCCGATACCGTTCACGTGCCAAGCGCCGTTCACGTCGCGGCTTAGATCAAGTTCGAGGCCCCGCGCTTCCAGGTTCAGCAAATGTCGCGACGGGAACAACCAGCCGCCGAAGTCCAGCTTCAGCTCGACTTCCGGCACATGTAGCGGGCTGCCGCTTTCGCCCGGGCCGACGGCAACGTTCCAATCCCGCATGATGAATCGCGGACCGGATGGCTCCCAGCGCCCTTCCAACGATGTAAAGCTGACTTGGCGTTGCAGCCTGTTACTAAGTTGTTGGGCCACCCATTGCGGATGTTTTGCCAGCAAAGGCAGCAGCACCTGTGCCAGCGCGGCCGTCACCGCCAGCGTAATCACCAGCACACCCACGGTCCAGCCGAGCACGCGTGCGATGCGCTGGCCCCATTGTTGCCACCGCGTGCTCACCAGATCCCTGCATCAAAGCAATACGACATCGAACTGTTCCTGTGAATAATGCTCCTCGGGTTGAAAGCGTATACTTTTGGAGATGAACTCCTCCAACTCGGCCACCGCCGTGGATTCTTCTTCGAGGATACGGCTGACCACATTGGGGCTCGCCATCACCAGCAGCTTTTGCGCGTTGAACTGACGGACCGCGCGGGTGATCTCACGGAAAATTTCATAGGTGACCGTTTCGGACGTTTTCACCGTACCGCGTCCCATGCAAGCCGGGCATGGTTCGCACAGCTGGCGCTCGAGGCTTTCGGTGGTGCGCTTGCGCGTCATCTCCACCAG
>JAATFF010000076.1 GCA_015655335.1 Lysobacterales bacterium
AGTGGAGCGGTTGTTCCGACGCTTGAAGGGTTTTCGTCGCGTCTTTTCCCGATTCGATAAGCTGGATATCGTGTTTCTTGGCTTCGTCCATTTTGCGCTCATCGTCGATGGGCTTAGGTGGTAGTGTTAACACGCCCTAGTGAACTTACCGATATAGATGTCCGAACCTGTTTTGGTCCAGAGGTCGTGGCCAATCAGCGCGCCTTGCTTGCCCGTTGCATAGTCGTACGCGTATTCGTTGCTAGTGTAAGAGTTTTTATTCGAAATATTAGTGAACTCGAGAATGTTGCTGTCGTTGATATTCCAGTCGAGCTTAACGTAATGCTTGGGTGTGTTATAGGTGTAGTTGTTGTTGTAGGTCGAAGCAACGTTAGACGGTGAAGTTGATTTGCTATCTTGCTTTTGCGCCTCAGCTGCGACGAAAAGAAACAGTTTGTCTTTAATCAGCGGGCCGCCGATATAGGCATCGTAAGTGGTTGTTGTGCCCTTGTTGTCGTTACGGGATCGGTAGAGGGTGCCTGGGAGACTGGTGTCTTGGTAATGATAGGTTTCAGGCAGCCGACCGTTCGGGTAGTACGTACTCCTGGGGTCGGAAGCGAGAAAGCTGGGTGCCCACTGCACCTGAAAACCAAAATGCCACTCGTTGGTACCGCGCTTGCCAATCTGGTTAATCACGCCGCCCGTTGAGCGACCATATTTGGCGCTGTAACCTCCGGTGAAAATCTCCTGTTGGTCAATCGCTCCATAAGGCAGACCAATACCACCAAGGCCGCTGAGCGGGTCGGTCGTGTTGTAGCCATTGATGTAATAAGCATTTTCAGAGACTGACGAGCCGCCAAACGAAACCAACGCATTCTTTGTGGGGCCCTGAAAATAGCTGCTGCCGCCGACAACGCCGGGCGCAAGCATGGCAATGGCTTCCGCAGTGCGACCAATTGGAAGCCGATCAAGATCTTTGGCGGTGATCACCGTACGCGAATCAACCGTCGTGACGTCGATCGGCGGAATTGCAGTAGCACTAACTGAGACGGTTCCCAATGACTTGGCATTCGCTTCAGAAGCGAAAGAAACATCTGCGCTGGAGTTCACCACCACTTGTACGTTACTGCGCGTGCCGACCGTAGCCCCGTCGCGTTGAAGCGTAACGGTGTAGTTGCCTACAGGTAGGCTAGTGATGTTGTAGTGACCGGAATTGTCAACGATGGCCTTACGGGCTACGCCGGTGTTACTGATGACAGTTACGGTTGTGCCGGCCTGTGCTTGGCCAGCGATATTGCCGGTTGTGGACTGAGCAAACACGCTCGTGCTCGCCAGCGCGGCCGCACATGCCAACGCCAGCAACGAGTAGTTAAAAGTATTTCCTGCTTTCAAAACGCTCTCTCCCTGGAGTCGCCATTCACTGTTTAGCGGTACAACGAACGGCGAATGACAAAGGCGAAAGTCACCTCAAGCCATGACGTATGGCCGATCAAGTGACCGTCGCGGATTTACGGCTCGCCCCCAAAAGGAAATTTGTTACGAACCGTAACGATCAAATAAGCGACCGACGTTTTCGTAACAATCGGACGGTGCCTAATTTGATGAGCAAGTAACTGCCAGGAAATTTGAAAGAGGCAAAAGCGCCCGCTACTGCGCGGTGCAGTACGGATGAGTACGAGATGCGCTGTGTTTGATGAGGGGCGAGTTGCCCGGCGCGCCCGCAGCGGGCGCGCGGCATTACGAGATGCTATGCAGGGCGAATGGCTCGCCCTGCACGCGGAGGAGAAATTACGGCTTGCCGATGAAGTCCGTCTTGCCGATATTGGTGCCGGCCGCGCGCAAAATCGCGTAGGCAGTGGTGCAATGGAAGAACAGGTTCGGCATCACGAAGTGAAGCAGGTAAGCCTGGCCTTCGAAGTTTACTTCGCCGGTGCGCATCTTCAGTTGGATGGTACGCGTTTCGCTACCGTCGATCTGTTCCGGCTTGAAGCTCTTGATATAATCGATCGCACGTTCGATGCGGGCATGCAGTTCGTCGAACGATGTTTCGTTGTCTTCGAACTTCAGCGGTTCCACGCCGGCGAGGCGTGCGGCGGCGTTTTTTGCCATGTCGGTGGCGATCTGTACCTGCTTCACCAGCGGCAGCATGTCGGGGATCAGGCGCGTCTGCAGTAACACCGATCCGTCCACACTCTTTTCTTTGGCATGCGCTTCGCCCAACTTCAGCACGTGCTGCAGGTTGGTCAGTGCGCGCACGAATACGGGAACGGCGACTTGGTACATGGAAATGCTCATCGGGATGACTCCGGTGGATCGGTGGGAAGAGGTTCGCTGGCAACGGTGCCGGCCAGGGGCGAAAGCTCGCCGGCTAGTGCCGCTGTGGTGTGGTCGAAAAATGGTCTTGGCTGCACGGCGTGGACATGCTGTATGGCGTAGCTGGCGATAATCGCGGCGCCCACCAGTAGCAACGCGGCCAGCACGAATGAGATGCCCGGCAAATGCATGGGCGCATGGTCGCTAATGAATAGCGCGAAGAGATTCGCGAACACCAGCGGCCCGAAAATGCCGGCGAGACTGGCAAGGCTGGTGAGGGCGCCTTGCAGGCGGCCTTGCTCGTGCGGATCCACCTGCTGAGTCATCAACGCCTGTGCGGGCGGCCCGGCGAGTCCACCCAGGCATAGGAATGGAATGCCCACCAGGAACAGCCATGCCACCGAGGAAAGGCCAAAGAATAAGTAGCCCACCACGCACAACAGCAGGCCGATCATGATCAGCTTGCGCTCGCCGAGTTTCGGCATCAGTTGACGTACCAGCACCGCTTGCACCAGGCCGCTGCACAAGCCGACAAAGGCCAGCGTGTAACCCACTGCCTGTGGGCCCCAGCCGTAGCGGTAATCGGTGTACAGCACGTAGGTGGAGTTGAGCGAGAACTGCGCCAGGTTGATCAAAAAGAACACCGTCGCCAACGCGAACACTTGCGGATAGCGGCGCAACAGCACCAACGCGCCGAACGGGTTGGCGTGTCTCCAGTCGAAACGCTTGGTACGGCGTTCCGGCGGCAGCGATTCGGGCAACACGAAGAAGCCATAGCAGAAATTGATCAGCGACAGCACCGCCGCCACCCAAAATGGCAGGCGAACACTGAAATGACCCAGGAGGCCGCCCAACGCCGGTCCCACGATAAAGCCGATGCCGAATGCCGCTCCCATCGCGCCGAATGCCGCCGCGCGTTTTTCCTTCGGTACGATGTCGGCGATGTAGGCGTTAGCGGTGGAAAAGCTGGCCGCGCACATGCCCGACACGCCGCGTCCGATCAGCAGCAGCCACAGCACCGGCGTTATCGCCATCACGATAAAATCAACGCCCAGCCCGAGACTGGAAATCAGGATCACCGTGCGCCTGCCGAAACGGTCCGACAGGGCACCTTGCACCGGCGAAAACACGAACTGCATCAGCATGTACAGCGTGGCGAAGCCACTCGTCCACACTGCTGCCTGCGCGATGCTGCCGCCGATCAGTTGCACGACCAGGTGCGGCAGCACGGGAATAATGATGCCGAAGGCCAGCATGTCCAGCATCACTGTCACGAAGATGAAGGCGAATGCGGCTTTAGTGCGGGAAGTGGCGGGAATCGGTGCAGAGTCCATGCGAAGGGCGCAGAAGGGCCGCGGAAAGGAATCAAAGCGCCAACGATAGCTGAAGGCGCGTGGCTTGGCATGGGCTGAAGGTGTGCATAACGTCGCCCAGACGCGAAGACCACTCC
Organism: Lysobacterales bacterium; assembly: GCA_015655335.1. GTDB lineage: Bacteria > Pseudomonadota > Gammaproteobacteria > Xanthomonadales > Rhodanobacteraceae > Dyella_B. The sequence continues at coordinate 3,743 of JAATFF010000076.1, forward strand.
TTTTCTCCCGCTCCGGAAGGAGGCCGCGCGCTAGCGCGGCGGCTGCGCCAGTTCTTGCGGGCTCAGGTAACCGTTGTGGTTGCGGTCGAGTTTGTGGAATTCCCGGCGCAGGTTGTCCTGCCATTCTTTCAGCGTGACGGGCTTGCCGCGGCCGCCGGGGAGTTCGTCTTGCTCAAGGATGCCGTCGTGATTGCGATCCAGGCGGTAGAACCCCTGGCTCATGTAGGCCACGTATTCCGGCTCGCTGATTCGGCCGTCGCCGTTGGCATCCATGGCCCGGAACAGGTCGGATGTCGCGCCTTGCGCAAGCACGGCGACAGGCAACCACAGCAACAATGCAGCGAGCGACGCGCGCATCAACGGCCGCCGCGACTGATGCCGATGAAATCCAGGAACTCGGCGCGGGTGCGCGCATCGTCGCGGAAACTGCCCAGCATCTGGCTGGTGATCATCGACACGCCGCGTTTGTGCACACCGCGTGTGGTCATGCATTCATGGCTGGCATCGACCACCACGGCCACGCCCACCGGGTGCAGGTTATCCTGGATGCAGCGCGCGATTTCGGCGGTCATCTTTTCCTGCACCTGGAAGCGGCGCGCGTAGGCGTCCACCACGCGGGCGAGCTTGCTGATACCCACCACGCGATTGGTCGGCAGGTAGCCGACATGGGCGCGGCCGATGATGGGCGCCATGTGATGTTCGCAATGGCTTTCGAATTCGATATCGCGCAGCACGACCATTTCGTCGTAGCCGGCCACTTCTTTGAAGGTGCGGCGCAGGTATTCGCCCGGATCGATCTGGTAGCCGCTGAACCAATCGCGATAGGCCTTGACCACGCGGCGCGGTGTATCGAGCAGGCCTTCGCGCTGCGGATCTTCGCCGGCCCAGCGCAGCAAGGTGCGCACCGCCTCTTCGGCTTGTTCCTGGGTGACGTCGGTGGGCTTGTGCTCGCTCATGCGGCTTCCTTGATACTTGCTCAGGCTGTTAATTGTAGCGCCGACGTCAAGCGTTACGGGCGATGCCGGATAGACGGGTTCTTGCGACAAGTTGGCTATGCTTTGGCGTGCGAGCCGAAAACGGGCGTCTTCCACGCGGCGTCTTTTACTAGGCTGCCCCTTCTCCATCCCTGCAGAGCCTTGAAATGTCTCGATCCATCAACCGCGATACCCAGCTTTGCATGTCCCTGTCCGCTCGTCCGGGCAACTTCGGCACGCGCTTCCAGAATTTTTTGTATGAGGCGCTGGAGCTCAATTACGTCTACAAGGCTTTTACCACCCGCGATCTGCCAGCGGCGATCGGCGGTATTCGTGCGCTGGGCATCCGCGGCTGCGCGGTGTCCATGCCGTTCAAGGAGGCTTGTATTCCGTTGGTGGATGCCATCGATGCGTCGGCTGAAGCGATCGCGTCGATCAATACCATCGTCAATGCCGGTGGTTTTTTGCGTGCTTACAACACGGATTACATCGCGGTGCGCAAGTTGATCGAACGGCACGGGATAACGGCGGATACGCGACTGGTTTTGCGCGGTAGCGGCGGCATGGCGAAGGCAGTGGCGTGTGCGTTTCGCGATGCGGGTTTCAGGCATGGTCATATCGTGGCGCGCAATGAAGCGACGGGGCGAAAATTGGCTGAGTCCAGTGGGTTTTCTTGGGCACCGGATACGGTGGGGTTGGCGGGAGAGTTGTTGGTGAACGTCACGCCCATCGGCATGGAGGGTGGGGTGGAGGTCGATCAGTTGGCGTTTGATCGTGCGGATGTGGAGCGCGCGCGCGGGGTGTTCGATGTGGTGGCTTCGCCGCCGGAGACGCCTTTGATTCGGTTGGGGCGGGAGCTTGGGAAAGTAGTAGTTACGGGGGCGGAGGTGATTGTGTTGCAGGCGGTGGAGCAGTTTGTGCTCTATACGGGAGTGCGGCCTGATGATGTGTTGATTGCTCGTGCTGCTGAGCATGCGTTGAGTTGATTCGTTCGTCGCCCCGGCGAACGCCGGGGCCCAGTGACTTGGCTTTTCTCATGATGATGAGTTGTCGCGAGGTTGCTCGCCTGCGGCGGCCTTTCGACCCCTGTCGGGGCCGAGTCACTTTTCTTTGCTTGCCCAAAGAAAAGTAACCCAAAGAAAGGGCACCCCCAGGGCGCGCTTTTCGGGCGTCCTGCCCGCAAAGTGCGCGGAGGGATTACGGGGTTTTTCGACAGGGCTTCCTGCCCTGACGAAAAACTGGCCGGCGTCCTGCCGGCCACTCTTCGAGCTTTCCTCCATCCCTCCGCCGCGCCCTAGGGGCCCGGTAGAGCGGCGCGCATCCATGCGCGCACTTTTCTCAAGAGCTCAAGAGCGAAGGCGCTGTATCTCGTTGTGTCGTGCAGCTCAGTCGTCTACTGGGTCTTCTTCACTTAGCAGTGAATCGCCCAGCAGTGGCTGTGTCTGTTCGCCTGGCAGGGATTCGACATCCCGCAGTTTGCGTTCGATCGCGCGTGTGCGCTTGCTCGTGGTGTCGAGATGTTTGCCCGCTTCGTCCAGCTTTTTGCGGACCATGGTCAGCACGTCGCCGAATTTGCCGAATTCGTTTTTCACCGCGGAAAGCGTTTGCCAAACTTCGCTGCTACGTTGTTGGATCGCTAGCGTGCGGAAGCCCATCTGCAAGCTGTTGAGCAGTGCAGAAAGGGTGGTGGGGCCGGCGATGGTGACGCGTTGTTCGCGCTGCAGGCTTTCGAACAGGCCGGGGCGGCGGATGATTTCGGCGTAGAGGCCTTCGGTGGGCAGGAACAAGATGGCGAAGTCCGTCGTGGCCGGAGGCGCGATGTATTTGGCGCGAATGGTTTTGGCTTCGTCGCGGATGCGCCGTTCCAGTGCTGTCGCCGCGCGTTCGACACCTTCCACGTCGGCGAGTTGTTGTGCGTCGAGCAGGCGTTCGTAGTCTTCGCGCGGGAATTTGGCGTCGATGGGTAGCCACACCTGACTGTCGCGGTCGCTGCCGGGCAGGCGGATGGCAAATTCCACGCGGTCGTCGGAGCCGGGAACGGTGGCGACGTTGGAGGCGTATTGTTCGGGGGTTAGCATTTGATCCAGCAGCGCGCCGAGTTGCATTTCGCCGAGAATGCCGCGGGTTTTTACGTTGCTCAGTACGCGCTTGAGATCGCCGACGCCGTTGGCCAGCGATTGCATTTCGCCAAGGCCGCGCTGTACCGCTTCCAGACGTTCGGAGACGAGCTTGAAGGACTGGCCGAGTCGCGTTTCCAGCGTGGCCTGCAATTTCTCGTCGACGGTGGCGCGCATTTGCTCCAGTTTCGTCGCGTTGTCTTGCTGGATCGCGCCGAGTTTGGTTTCCAGCGTGGTGCGTACTTCGTTGAGGCGTTTTTCGTTGTCGGCAGTGAGTGCTGCGAGTTGCTGCTTTTGCTGTCCGCCAAGCTGATTGAGGTTGGCGGTGAGTTCTTCGCGACCGCGACGCGCATCTTCGACCAGGCGCTGCGAGAGCGTCTGCATGCTGGTGTTGGTGCTTTCATTGAGTGAATCCAGACGTTGCCCGAATTGCGCCAAGGCCTGGCTCAACTCGCTGCGGCCGGCGCGCTGTTCCTGGGCAAGCGCCTCTCGCAAATGGCGGTTGTCGTCTTTCAGGGCATCCAGGCGTGCATGGATGCCGGTGTCGCCGCGTCCGCGCAGCAAGGTGAGTACCTGCAAAATCAGCAGGATGACGAGCAGAATCAGCAGGATGTCGATCAGGGGCATGGGCGGTTCCGGGAGTCTCTGCGTACAGTTTACGCGTTGGCGTATCAGCCCCTGAGATCATCGATGGCCTCGGCTACTATCGGGCCATCCAACTCGGACGGGAGCCGCTATGAACACGGCTAGGGTAAAGGGCAACGCGCTGGCTGCTTTGATCGCAATGGTCGCCTGGGTTGCCGTTCTGCTGCAGCTTTACCTGTCGCTGCGTTATGCCGCAGCCAGCGGCAAGAGCGTGAGTGAAGGCCTGGTCAATTATTTCAGTTTTTTCACCGTGCTGACTAATCTGCTGGTTTGCTTCGCCACGACCTTACCGTTGGTAGCGCCTGCCTCGGCGCTCGGTCGATTCTTTGCACGACCTGTCGCGATCGGCTGGGTCGCTGCGAGCATTGCCTTTGTTGGCATCGCTTATTACTTGTTGTTACGCCATGTATGGGCACCGCAAGGTCTGCAACTGGTGTGTGACGCGCTGTTGCACTATGTCGTGCCAATTGCGTTTGTGATCTACAGCTTGGTCACACTGCGCGGTGTGGCGCTGCGCTGGACGGCGCCGTTCTGGTGGTGTCTTTATCTGGCTGCGTATTTCGCTTATGTGTTGGGGCGCGGCGCGATTATCGGCACGTATCCTTACGGATTCATCGATGCGTCCAAGCTTGGCTATGCCATCACGTTGCGTAATGGCTGCTTTCTACTCGTGGCGTTTCTGGTGCTTGCGTATTTGCTGCTGCTGGTTTGGCGGGTGGGCGCGGCCAGCGTCAATCCACGCGACAAAACACGGCTTTGAGGTAACGGCTTTCGGGTACGTCGGAGCGCACGGGATGGTCTGCACCTGCGCCGCGCACTTCCAGTACCTGAATCTCGCGTCCGGCGTTGAGCGACACGCGACGCAGCATTTCCAGGAAATCCGTTTCGCTTACCAACCCGGTGCATGAGCAGGTGAGCAGCAGGCCGCCGGGTGGAATCGCGTCCAGCGCCAGCCGGTTCATGGCGAAATATTTCTTCAGCGCATCGAGCACTTTGGTGCGGTCGCGGGTGAGTTTGGCCGGATCGAGGATGACCGCGTCGTAGCGTTCGCCGTTGGCGACGGCCTGGCGTAGCCAATCGAAGATATCGGCTTGTTCGAAACGTGCCGCGACGTTGTTGGCGGCAGCGTTGGCGCGCGCGATCTCAAGGATTCCCGCATCCATGTCAACGCCGACGGCTTCGCGTGCGCCTGCAGCCATCGCATGCACCGCGAAACCACCGGCGTTGCAGCAAAGATCGAGTACGCGTCGGCCACGTGCGAGTTCGGCAAAGCGGCGGCGATTTTCGCGTTGGTCGGCGAAAAAGCCGGTCTTGTGACCGTAACCCGGCGCGGCGTGAAAGCGCAGGCCGTGTTCGTGCACTTCCACCGGTGTGGGCGCATCCATCGCGCGGCAATCGAACGATTCCTGCTTCTGAACATGGCTTTCAGCGAACCAGTACAAGCGTGCGCCGGGGAATTGCCGCAGCAACGCGGCGTGAATCGCTTCGCGGAATTTCCACATGCCGGCGGCGAAATACTCGATCACCAGGATGTCGGCGTAGCGATCGACGATCAGGCCGGAGAGCCCATCGCCTTCGCTATTGATCACGCGCCACGCGTCGGTGACGCTGTCGAGCTTCAGCAACTCGCGCCGCAGCGCGACGGCGCGGTCGATGCGCGCGCCAATCCATGCGGCGTCGATGGATTCGGTAGCGTCGGTGGTAAGCACGCGCAAAGCGATACGCGCATGACCGTTCCAGAAGCCGCGCCCCACGAAACGGTATTTTGCATCCATCACATCCACCACGCTGCCCGGGGGAAGGCGTGTTTCGGGCTTATGGACCTGCGCCGACCAAACCCACGGGTGGCCGGGGCTGCGATCGGATTTCAGGCGGATGACGGGTAGTTCGGCGGGCGTATTCATCCGCCTATGATAACCGGGCATGAGCACGGCTCTTTGCATTCGCCTCCTCTCCCCTGCGGGGAGAGGATTGAGGCGAGGGGCAATCTCGCCACGGCCTGCATCGAAGCGACGCTGCGGGTCCTCATTTTTGCGAGGATGGCCCTCACCCCGGCCCTCTCCTCGCTCCTCGGAGCCGAGCACATCCATGTGCTCTCCCCGCGTCCCCAAAGGGAGAGGGAGTAAAAGCCTGAATTTCAGCGCAATTTGAGGACCAGCCAGGACAGCAGGGCCAACAGATTCAAGCCCAGGCGCGAGACGGCCGGGCCGGCGAAGGCCAGCACGAACCGTTCGCTGCCCAATTGCCAGCTCAATTCCGGCCGAGTGGGCAGATGCACCGCGGCGAACAGGTCGATGCAGGCGCCACAGTGCAAGGCGTAGCTGAAGATCGGCGTGGCAATCAACGGCAACTGCAGCAGCTGCGCGATGCTGGAAAAGCGAATGCCGCGCTCGCTGTTTTCCAGCAACAGCACGCCGGCGACCAGCACGAAGGCATACAGCGCCAATTCAATCAGCCCGATCGCTGCCGTGCGCAACGGTCCGAATGCGAGCAGGCGCGGCAACACGATGGCCATGCCATAGAAGCCGCCGGCGACTTCCAGGATACCGATCAGGCGAAACAGGATTTGACGCATTCAACACCCCACAAAAAAAGAAAAATCATTCGAGTTCGTCGGCCTGTTCATGCAGGTCCGTGATGTGCTGGTCCCACCAGCGCGCTTCGGCGGCGAACGGGAACGCAGCTGGGAAGGCCGGATCTTGCCAGCGCGCTGCGATCCAACCCGCATAATGCACTTGTCGCATGGCGCGTAGCGCGGGGACGAGCGCAAGTTCTGCGTGATCGAAGTCACGCATCGAGCCATAGCCTTCCAGCAATGCCTCCATGGCGCGTTCGTCGTGGGCCAGCATCCACAGATCTTGCACCGCCGGACCGGTGCGCGCGTCATCGAGATCGACGAAATGCGGGCCTGCATCGGTCCACAACACATTGCCCGGATGGCAATCGCCATGCAGGCGCAATGTTCGCACCGGACCGACGGCTTCGAAACGCGCTGTCACGGCGCGATCCACACGTTCGACCGCAGCACGATAGCGATCGGTAAGCGAGTTGGGAAACAGATCCGAGGCAAGCACCGCGCGCATCGGTTTGACGATCAGTGTCTCGCGATCCAGCTTTTCGCGATGCGCGAATGTAGAGCGCGCGCCGACGCTATGTATGCGTGCGATCAGACGGCCCAGCCACTCCAGCTTATCGGTGGATTCGAGCGATGGCGCACGGCCGCCGTGCCGTGGCGACAGCGCGTAGCGGTATCCGTCGTGATGCAGCAGCGTGCGTCCACTGAACGCAAGCGGTGCGACGACGGGAAGCTCCGCATCGGCCAGTTCCTGCGCAAAAGCGTGTTCTTCCAGAATCGCCGCATCGCTCCATCGACCCGGCCGATAGAACTTGGCGATCACCGGCGCAGCATCTTCAAGGCCCACCTGCCAGACGCGGTTTTCATAGCTGTTGAGCGCAAGCAGGCGACCGTCAGGCCACAGGCCGCAGGCGGTGATGGCATCCAGCACGAGGTCGGGCGTGAGCCGTGCGTAAGGCGTTTCGTTAGACATCGAGACGCGGCACGCACGCCGTGGTCAGGGGCATCAGCGCGCACCTACCGCGGTCGCCGGCACCACGGCCATCGTCAGGCGCGAGATGCATACCAGTTTGCCGGCTTCATCTTCGATGCGAATTTCCCATACCTGCGTCGAGCGGCCGATATGCAGCGGGCGTGCGGTACCAGTTACCGTGCCGCTGAGCACGCCGCGCACGTGGTTGGCGTTGATATCCAACCCCACCGCGCGTTCCTTGCTTGCATCGAGCGTCAGCATGGCCGCGCTGCTGCCAAGCGTTTCGGCCAGCGCCACCGATGCGCCACCATGCAAAAGGCCATACGGCTGGTGTGTGCGTCGATCCACCGGCATCGTGCCCTGCAGCCAGTCGTCGCCGATGGCGGTCATGCGGATGCCGAGGGCTTCCATCAGCGTGTTGGCGCTCCAACTGTTGAGGCGGGCGAGGTCGGTGTCCTGTTTCCAGATCGGCATGTGTTGATACTCGTGCAATAAGCCCGCATTGTCCGCCTACTACCCTAGCGGCGACAATGCGCCCTGTGTTTACCGTCACTCTCCATAGCTCCGGCCGCCGTTTCGACGTCTTGCCTGGCGAAACCGTGCTGGAAGCGGCGCAGCGCGCCGGCATTGCGCTGCCCTATTCGTGCCGCGCGGGTGTGTGCGGGAGCTGCAAGGCCATCTTGATCGAAGGCCGCTGCGACTATCCACGCAATCCGCCCACCGCGCTGGATGTGCATGATCGTGCGCATCACGCCGTACTGCTGTGCCAGGCCGTGCCGGCTAGCGATCTGGTCGTGGGAGCGCGCGAAGTGACGTCGGTCGAGGATGTGGCGCGTCGACAGCTCGACGCGCAGGTGAGCCGCAAGTGGCAGCTCGCGCCAGACGTGATCGGGCTGCATTTGCAACCTGCGCTGGGCGAGCTGCGCTTGAACTGGCTGCCCGGGCAATACCTCGACGTGCTGCCGGACGAAAATCGCCGCCGTCCGTTTTCCATTGCGAACGGGCCGCAAGCCGATGGTGTGATCGAGTTGCACGTTCGCCATGTCGCCGGCGGTGGTTTCACCTCATGGGTGAGCGACGTGCTGAAAGAGGGCGATACGTTGCGCATCGAGGGCCCGCTTGGCACGTTCGTGCCGCGCGAAGATTCGGAGCGGCCGATGGTGTTCATGGCGGGCGGCACCGGTTTTGCGCCGGTGAAGGCGATCCTCGAACACTTCCTGGCGTTGGGAACGCGCCGCCCCATCGACGTCTATTGGGGCGCGCGCAATGCAGCGGATCTTTATCTGCGTCCCCTTGCCGAACAATGGGCCGCCGCGGCGCCAAACCTGCATTTTCACGCGGTGCTGTCCGATCCAGAGCAGGCGCGCATCGCCGGGATGCGCGCGGGGCTGGTGCATGAAGCGGTGCTGGAAGACCACCCGGATCTTTCCGGCCACGACGTCTACATGAGCGGACCACCGGCGATGATCGACGCCGGGCACAAGCTATTCCTCGACGCGGGCTTGCCGGAAGATCGGCTTTATTACGACTCGTTCGATTACGCGCCGGATGTATTGGCGCAGATTCTTGCTGCCCGCGCCGGCATCAACGAAGCCTGATCAGTTCTTGCCTTTGGCGACAGGCAGCTGCGCCTGCTGCCACGCCAGCACGCCGCCGCCCAAGGTGTAGACGCGGGTGAAGCCGGCTTTGATCAGTCGCTGGGCGGCGCCGTCAGAAGTGCGGCCGTCCTTGTCCATCACCACCACCGGCAGTTCGCGCGCCTTGGCGAGGTCTTTGTTTTCCGGGTCGAACTGGCTCGTCACCACGTTCTTGGCGCCTGGCACATGCATCTTTTCGAAATCGGCGATCGCGGACAGGTCGATCAACAGCGGCGTATCGCGATTGATCAGCTGGGTCAGGCCGGCTGGCGTCAGTTCGGTGTACTTGCGCAGCAACACCATCAGCTGCGTGACGATCAGCGCGATCACCAGAGCCACGAACAGCAAGGACAGCGCGAGATGGTTGCCCACGAACTGGGGCAGCTTGTGCAGAAAATCGTTCATGGCTATCCACGGGCGCGGGCGGACCGCGCGGTTGCAGGTAAACGACGGATTATAGCCCTAGGGCTGCATCGGAAGCGGATCCGGCGCCTAGTTGGTTCCCTGGGTGATATCCGGCAACCCGCTTTCCAGCCACCAGTGGTTCTTCTCGGCGTCGTAATGCCACAGCTGGTGGTCGACGATGGTGCGCGCCGTCTGGGTATGGACGTTGGTCAGGGTGATCTGGACGATCTGGCGAACCTCGTTTTCGCCAGCGGGGATCGCACCGTTGCCGTCGTCATAGCCGCTGACTTGGACTTGCTTGAAGCGCTCGCGTTCCAGATCGGTCGGCGGATGCGTATCGCGCACTTTGGGATCGACGAACTGCTGGGCGGCCTCGAAACCATCCCAACGTACTGCGTTAGCGTACTCGAGCAGGGTGTGGCTGAGCGCGTCGCTGCGCTTGTCGGTGGCACAGCCAGATAGCAGCAGCGCGGTCGAAAGCAGAATCGGGCCAACGATACGACGCATGGGCAATGCCTCCCCTTAATAAAGACGGTCTATTCTGCCGGAGTGCCGCGGCGCTTCGCCACGAACTGTGCCGCAAGTGTAGCGGCAGGTTTGCCCTCCTCACCGGGTACCTGGCAAGTCACGGCGATGCGTGCACGGCCGCGAGCGGCCAGCGTGGCGAAAAACGTGGCCCAGTCCGCCTCCGCAGCCCGCTGCGCTTCGGCCGCGAAATCGTTCCAGACGGGGCTGAGGTAGCGAACCGTGGATTCGCCCACATAGACGTCGCAATCCTCGCCACGTTGACGCAGCGCCAGTTCGACCAAACCCCAGCCGGTCAACGTCATCAGGCTTACCAGGCTGCCGCCGAAGGCACAGCCTTTATCGTTGACGTTGGGTGCCAGCGGGCTGGTCAGGCGAAGCCGTTCGCCGTCGTAATCGCCCAGTTCGAGCGCCATCGCGCGCGCCAGTGGAATGCCTTCATGGATAAAGGCTACCAATGCCTGGGCAGCGACCTGCGGATCCTGCTTGTTCATCGAACGTCGTCATAGGGGAATGGGGGCGACAGTGTAGACGCTACACTCGGCGCTTCACTCAGTCTTGGTGGAATCAGGCGTGAGCGGGCAGTTTCCACAACAAGATCGTCCCCTGGCCGGCTGCACGATCGTGATCACTCGCCCAGCGGGCACGGGCGCAACACTGGCGCGCCACGTCAGGGCGTGCGGCGGCATACCGCTGTTGCTGCCGGGGTTGTCCTTGCGCGCGGTGTCCGATTCGAAGGCAGCGCGTGAGCAATGGCAGGAAGCACAGCGCGGCGACGTGCTGATCTTCACCAGTCCAGTCGCCGTGCGTTATGCGGCAGCGCTGTCGCCGCCCGCAACGCGGGCAATGATTATCGCCGTCGGACAAGGGACGGCACGCGCGCTGCGTCGCCTCGGGATCGACGATGTCCAGGTTCCGTCGCTACGGCAAGACAGCGAAGGTCTGCTGGATTTGCCGTCGCTGCAACAACCGCAGGGTCGACGCGTCGCCCTGATCACCGCGCTGGACGGACGCGGGTTGTTGCAGGAACAACTCATCGCGCGTGGTGCTTTGCTGCGCGAGGTCCATGTCTATCGCCGGGTTGCGCCGCGACTCGGCGCGCATCACATCGACGCCGTACAACATATGTCGAACACAGCCTGCGTGCTTCTTTCGAGTGCCGAAGCCATGCACCATCTGCTGGCATTGTTGCCGCCTGCGGCGCGACAGCGGCTATGCGACGCCCGCGTGGTCGCAAGCAGCGACCGGATCGCCGGACAGGCCCGGGAAAGCGGTTTTTCGCGGGTTTACGTTGCCCAATCGGCGGCTCCGGCCGACCTCGTGGCCCGTGCGTGCGACGTCTGTTCACACCCACGCCACGAAGCGGGGCGCCCAGGCTGTTAGCATGCGCGCATGAGCCAGGACGACTTCACCCCCGATCGTGCCGCGCCTTCGAGCGTGCCCTCCGACGCCACGCGTGCCAGCCGGCCGCCGACACCGCCGCGATCCGCTGGCGGCACGCTCGCGCTAGCCCTGTTACTGGCCTTGATCGCCATCGTGGGGGTCGGCTACGTGGCCTGGCGGGAATGGAAACTCACGCACCTCAATGCCGTCGCTTTACGCACCACGGCGGGCCTGGAGGATCGGGTCAATACCATGGAGCACGCCCTGAGCGGCGCCACCAGCCAGGACGCGGTGTTGATGCAGCGTCTGAACGATGCCGATCAGGTCAATCGCTCGCTGCGCGAGGAACTGCTCTCGCAGGATCAGCGCGTACGTGACGTGGAAGAAGCGGTCGGTCGGCTGTCCGAAAAGACGCTTTCCGGTCAAGACGCCATGCACCTGGACGAGACCGAATCCCTGCTGCGCATGGGTGTCGAGCGTTACACCCTTTTCCACGATGCCCAAACGGCCGCGCAGGCTTATGCGCTGGCTGGGCAATCACTGGCGGGAGTGAGCGACAACGCCTTCAACGGCGTGCGCCAAAGCATCGATGCCGAGCGCGAGGCGCTACTGAAAAGCCAGCCGGCGGATCGCGAGCAACTGCTCGATGCCGTCGTGCAATTGCGTAACGATCTGCCCGATTTGCCACTGAAACCCCTGGACGAACCGACGACGAACCAGGACAACGGTGTCTGGGCGCGCATCCGCCGTGCCTTGTACAGCGTGATCCAGATTCACCGCGACAACGGTGCGCCGGTCGATATCGCCGATGCACGCATTGCGCGCGAAATGGTGGCGCTCGATCTTGCCCAGGCGCAGGCTGCCCTGATCGCGTGGGACGATGAGGCTTGCGCCGCCGCGCTCAAGCGCGTGGATGCCGGCTTGGCCGCGCAATTCGATGCGCCATCGCCAGCCGTGCAGCAAGCGCGTGAACGCATCGCTACGTTAGGCGGCCAGCTCAAGCCGTCCATGCCGGTGAAACTCGGCGGGGCCTTGGGCGAACTGCGCAACTTGCGCGCCGTGCACGCGCTCAAGCCCGAATCCGGCACAGCGTCGAACGGGAACAAGCCATGAAGGTATGGCGATGGATCCTGCTGCTGGTGATCATCGCTGCGATCGCGGCCTTCGGCTGGCATTGGGTTGCCGCCGATCCGGGCTATGTGCTGGTGCGTTTTCGCGGTACTACCGCGCAGACCAGTTTGCTGGCGGCGGTTGTATTGCTGCTGCTTGCATGGGCGGCCATCACGGTGCTCTGGCGGCTGGCGCGCTGGCCCTTCGGCGCGTTTTCGCGACGTCATCGTCGTCTGAGCCAACAACGTCTCGCCGAAGGTCTGGTGGCTTTAATGGAAGGCCGTCACGGCGATGCCGAGCGCGATCTCAATCGCGCTTCGCGTCTGGACACCCTGCGTGGTCCCGCGCTGCTGGCGGCGGCCGAAGCCTCCTCGCGCCGAGGAGAGCATGGCCGCGCGCTGGAATCATTGGATGAGGCCGCGCAAGTCGCGCCGCGTGCAGCGCGTGTATTGCGCGCTCGTGTATTGCGCCGCGACGGCAGGCCTGCCGAAGCATTGACCTTGCTGACGCCCGAAGCGGACAGCAGCAATCTGAGCCCGGGTGGGTGGCGTGAATACGCGCTTGCGGCATTGGCCAGTGGCGACACGCGTCGCGCACGTCTTGCGCTCGAACCTTTGCAGAAAAGCGGTGTGCTTGGCGCGCGCGGCTACAACGCATTGGAAACACAGGTGCTCGTTGCCAGCCTCCAGGCGGCGACCGATGGTGCCGTGCTCAACGCGTTGTGGTCGCAGCTGCCCAAATCGCAGCGTCGTGCACCTGCGGTCGTCGATGCCTACGCGCGCAAGGCGGCCGGTTTCGGTCTTGCTCTTCCGGCGATGGACGAAGTGGAATCCGCCTTGCGCCGCGAGTGGTCACCACAATTAGTCGAAACCTACGGCATGCTTGCCGGCGACGATCTCGACGCGCGCCTGCGTCGCGCCGAAGGCTGGCTGGACGGCCATCCCAACGATCCCAGCTTGTTGCTGGCGCTGGGCCGCATGTGTGTACGGCTGAGCCTGTGGGGCAAGGCGCGTCAATACCTGGAGCGTTCGCTGGCCCTTGTATCCAGTGCGAGCGCGTGGGAAGCGCTGGGCGACAGCTACACCGGCCAGGGCGATGCCACCCTTGCGCAGCGTTGTTATCGCAACGCGATTGCGATGGCGCGTGGGGACAACGCCGAGCCGTTACCCGTTACCAATGTCATCGGCGGTCGTCTCGATACGCGTCCCATCGCCATCGAAGAACGCGACGCGCACGGTGTGCCGCGCTTGCGCGAATAGCGGTGCTTATCCTCTGCGCGCGACGAAAGCCTGCTTCACGCGATCACTTTGTTGCTCGCAGACCACAGCCTTTAAAAAGGATTTTCGCAACTCACGCCTCCAGCAACCTCAGTGGCTGCTGGAGACGCGAAAGCATGTCCATGCGTATTTTGCTTCGCTAGCGGCGAAGATCAGACATCAACCTGCATGTCGGCGGCATTCGCGCTGATCAAGCGGTGGTAGGCGAAATTGCCACGAACGCCGTTGATGAAGAGGAACAGCAGCACAATGGACAGAAGCACGCTGAAGCCCAACGTGGACAACGGTTGCGTGGTGTACTGGAATATTTTCTCAAGTACGAACAGTGCGAGTCCGATAATCGCGAACGCTTTCGATCGCCGCCTGATTCGCCAGGCTACGAGTGCAAACAACACGGCGTCGACATACGACGATGCGGTTATGCCGACTATGCCCACATGAGCGAAGATACTGATCGTCGCAAACAATGCGGTGACCGTTGCGCAGAATACCGCGGCCCAGAAAGCCCCATTGGAGGCCTGAACGGCATCGGCAACATTGCCAAACGTTGGCCAATACCATTTGTACGATTCGCTTCGCGTTGCCATGCCTAACTCCTTGGTTGACGTGCACTGATAAACGATCTGCAGGCCTTTGCAGGTGCTGCGAGGTGAGTGCGAAAACGGATATATCCCCGGCGCGCAGGCTACGACACCTTCGGGCTATCTGGCAAAGGCAGACCTTTGCGAGGGGTTAGCTACCGCCTGGCAAGAACCGATAGCCCACCCCTGGCTCGGTCTTCAGCCAGCGCGGCGTGGTGGGATCGTCGTCGAGCTTCTGCCGCAGTTTGCCGAGCACGATGCGCAAATAGTGCGTGTCCTGCACATGCGTGCCGCCCCATATCTCGCGCAGCAACTGTTGCTGGCTGACCACGCGCCCGGCGTGGCGCACCAGCATGGCGAGCACTGCGTATTCCTTGCGGGTCAGTGAGAGCGGGTTGCCATCGAGAAACACCTCGCGCAATCCCAGGTCGATGTGGAGATGTCCGTCGTCATAGCGTGGTGGTGCCTCGGTGCCGACGACGCGATTGCGCAACAGCGCACGCAAGCGGGCCATCAGCTCCTGGATGCCGAACGGCTTGGTCATGTAATCGTTGGCGCCGGCGTCGAGTGCTTTGACCTTTTCCTGTTCGCTGTCGCGCACGGAAAGCATCAGCACGGGTACCTGGGTCCATTGGCGCAGTTCGGCCAGCACGTCGTGGCCTTCGCGATCGGGCAGGCCGATGTCCAGAATCACCACGTCGGGATCGCGTGTCGCGGCGAGCGCCAAACCATCCGCGGCATTGGCGGCAAGCAGCACGTCGTAGCCCTCGGCACGCAGGCCGATGTCGAGGAATTTGCGGATCTGCGTCTCGTCGTCGATGACCAAAGCGCAGGGATTGGCAGCAGTCATGTAGGGATGCTCTGGTTAATTCTGCGTAGGTGTCAGCGATCCTGTCTGTTCGCGGGCCGCAGGGCCGTCGGCGAAGGCAGCCTAGCTGGCTGTCGAGCCGGCGGCCCTGCGGCCCGCGAACAGACAGGATCGGCCCCAGCGTATTGAATTGGATAATGGGGTGATGTCCAGAAGGCTCGCAGGCTGCGCCGCACGGCTTGGCAAGACGGCCAGTCTTCCCTGCGCCGCGCAACACAGCCTGCAAGCCTTCTGGACATCATGCCACCTACGCAGAATTAACCAGAGCATCCCTAGGGTGGCGTAGGCAGCGGGAGGCTGATGCGAATGGTGGTCCCAACGCCTTCGCCGGGCAAGGCTTCGACGCTACCGCCGTGCGCGCCGATCATGCCGCGGCAGATCGCCAGCCCCAGCCCCGTACCCTGCGGCGCGCGGTCGCCGCGTGCGACGGAATAGAACATGTCGAAGATGCGCGCGCGCTCCTCTTCGGGAATACCTGGGCCACGGTCGATCACGTCGATGAACAGGCGATCGCCCGCAACGCGTACCAGCACCCGCACCGCGTCGCCCGGCGGCGAGAAACGCGCGGCATTCTCCAGGATGTTGAACAGCGCTTGTTCAATCAGCGCGGGATGCACGAACAGCAGCACGGTTTCGCTGGGCAGGATCGAGTCCACGCGCAATTCCGGAAATAGTTTTCGCAGACGCGTGATGGCGGAGGCGACAATCTCGGCCGCATCGGTCCAGTCGCGATTGAGCTTGAGCGTGCCGTGGCCAAGCCGCGTCATATCCAACAGGTTTTGGATGTAGCGGTCCAGGCGCTGCCCTTCGCCGAGAATCGCGCCGAGCAGTTCCTGGCGCTCGTCCACGGGCAACTGTTCCCAGTAACTGGATAGTGTGCCGGCTGCACCGATCATGGATGCCAGCGGCGAACGTAAATCGTGCGACACGGAAGAGAGCAGGGCGTTGCGCAAGCGCTCGGTCTCGCCTTGCACACGCGCACCTTCCAGCTCTGACGCGAGGCGCGCTCGCTCGAGTGCTTGACCGATATCCTGCGCCATCGCCAACGCCAGACTGCGTCGTTCGATATCCGGTGCGTTCCCATTCTCGAAACGTAGCGCGACCACGCCCAGGCGATGATCGTCGCTGCCGAGCGGAAGCATCCAGCAGCGCGCTGCATTGAGCGTGTCGGTGAAACGCCCGGCGGGTTCGGTGTGTTGCTCGCACCATTCGGCGGCGGCGAGGTCCTGCGCCGTCATCGTCAGGGTTCGCGAGCTGTTCGCGGAAATCTGCAGGTGATGCTCTACATCGCGTGCGAGTATCGCCGCTTCGCAATGCAGACCATGCGCAAGCGCTGCGGCACCCACGTCACGAACGCCGTCCGCATCGGTGCTGGCGGCCAGTCGCTGGCCAAGGGTCAGCAGCGCATGCGAATAGTCGTGCGCGGCGCGCAGGGATTCCACCTGACTGGCAAGGCGTGTCGCCAGTCGGCTGCAAATCAAGGCGACCAACAAAAACAACGTGACGGCGAGAACGTCGTCCGAGTTGGCGATCGCTAACGTATAACGCGGCGGCGCGAAGAAAAAGTTGTAGCCGATGAAACACAGGATGGCTGTATACACCGCCACCGTCATGCGAGTGCGCACGGCCACGGTTATCACAGCAGTAAGGAAGATCAACGCGAGATTTGCTACCGACAAATAACGATCGGCAATGAAAGAAAGTCCAATCGCGATGGCCGTAGCAATCGTCGCGAAGATGTATTCGTCGCGCCGCCCGTGCACAGGCATAAGACGAAGCCGCCGACGTGCGCGCACACGCTCCGTAGGCGTAGCGATGATGGTTAGCTCAAGGTGCGCCCCGCGGCGTAGCAGTTGCTGCGTTAGCGAGCGGCCCACGATGCGTGCCAAAAGACGCTCGCGTGTACGGCCAAGAATGATCTGGCCGACGCCTTCGCGGTCGGCGTGCACCAGCAATTCATCCGCAATCGCATGGCCGCGCAGCACCATCGCATCGCCACCGAGTCGGCGCGCCAGGCGCATCGCGGTATCGACGCGCTCGCGCCGTGCGTTATCCAAGGTGGCACCGGTGTCGACGAATACCACGCTCCACGGCGCACCGCGTCGTTCCGCAATGCGGCGTGCTATGCGTACCAGATACTCGCTTTGCGCATGACCGTCGATGGCCGCCATCACGCGTCGACGAACAGGCATCGCGCCGCCGCGTGCCAGCATGTGTTCGCGCAGGTCGCTGTCGACATGCCCGGCGACGGTATCCACCGCCAGTTCGCGCAGGGCGCCAAGATTGGTCGGCGAGAAAAACGATTCGAGTGCGGCGGCAGCGGTTTCCGGTACGTAAACCTTGCCTTGTCGCAAGCGGCCAATCAGTTCGCGCGGCGGCAGGTCGACCAGCACAATATCGCGCGCACGGTCGAGAAACGCATCAGGCACCGTTTCGCGCACAGTAACGCCAGTGATGCGTCGCACCTGGTCGTTGAGGCTTTCCAGATGCTGCACGTTGAGTGCGGTGTAGACCTCGATGCCGGCGTCGAGTATTTCCGCGATGTCTTGCCAACGGCGTTCGTGGCGACTGCCCGGAACATTGCGATGCGCAAGTTCATCCACCAGCAGAATGGCGGGGCGTCGTGCCAGTGCGCCGTCGACATCGAACTCGGTGAACCCGCGCCCTTGATAACTCAACGTGAGTCGCGGCAGCACCTCAAGCCCTTCGAGCAGGGCTGCGGTTTCGGCGCGTTCGTGTGTTTCCACCAATCCCACCACCACATCCACACCCTGGCGTTTCAGTTCGCGCGCGGCGGAAAGCATGGCGTAGGTCTTGCCGACGCCGGGTGCGGCACCCAGAAAGATCTTCAGGCGACGATGGATGTCTTCCTGCACGACATCAAGCAGGGCATCGGCGCGTGCATCACGGGAAGCTTCGGTCATAGGGAGCCATGCGGGAACCGATTCGGCACATCTTAGTCTTCCTCTCCCCGAAAGGGAGAGGAAGTGCTCGCATGATCAGCGAGTCTGCAGCCCGTCCAGCGCGAGGTTCAACTGCAAGACGTTCACGCGCGGCTCGCCAAGCAAGCCCAGCTGCCGGCCCTGCGTGGCCTGTGCCACCAGCGTTTGCACTTGTTCTGTGCTGAGCTTGCGTACACGCGCCACGCGTGCGACCTGATACTGAGCCGCCGCTGGGCTGATGTCAGGATCGAGGCCGCTGCCCGACGCGGTCACCAGATCCGCCGGCACCGTTGCGATATTGCCCGGATCGGCCGCATGCAATGCATCGATGCGTTGTTGTACGGCATCGTGCAGGGCCGGGTTGGTCGGTCCAAGGTTGGAGCCGTTCGATGCCGTGCCGTTGTTAGGCTGCGGTGTGGTGGCCGACGGACGACCCCAGAAATACCTGGGGTCGGTGAACGATTGGCCGATCAGCTCAGAACCGATCGGCTTGCCGTCGCGTTCCACCAGGCTGCCATTGGCCTGATGTGGAAACAGCAGCTGCGCCACGCCGGTGGCGGCCAGCGGATAAATCAGGCCGACGATGACGGTCATCACCAGCAACATTGTTAGTGCATTGCGTATCAACCGGCTCATGGCGGTTACCTCAGTAATGGATGATCGCGTCGAGCAGGGCGACGGCCTGATAGTCCTTCCTGCCGCCGTTGTAAGCATTCTCGTCATACGAATGCTCGTAACGTATCTCCGGCTGGATCTCCAGGTCCTGCGTCACCCAGTGCGTGATGCCGATGGTGTGACTGCTGTAGCGCGTGGCGTAACCGGTGCGCTGACCTTTTTCGTCGTTATAGAACTCGTTGCGGATCGACAACATGTTGCTGCTGTCGAGCTCGAAGTTCAGATAATTCACGACGCCGAATTCGCCCGCTTCGCCAGCAAACGGCGAAGATCCTGCCACGTCGGGCGTGCCACCGGGGCCATAGCCTGGAATGCCGCGGCCAAACATCTTGTAGGCTTCGGTCAGCATATGCACGCGTTTGCTGAAGCGATGGCCCCAAGTTGTCACGTACATCTGTACGTTGTTGTAGTTGTAGTTATTGCCGTTCAAGTTATTGATACAGGGGTAAAGCATGTCGTTATTGTCAGCCGACACCCAGCGTACGCAGGTTTGCAGCGACGGGCGTGCTGACGCATTCCATGGCGCCGTATCGTTGCTTGCGTTGATGCCAATCTGGAATGTCCACTGACTGCTGAGCTTGGTCGTGGTCATGATGCCGGTCTGGGTATACGGATCGACGGTGTACAGAATCGAGTGAGTCATCAGGTAGTTCTGCGGTGAGAACTGCGCCTCGATATCCGGCAACGACAGCCAGCGACCGACGCGGATCACCATGCCCTGGGCGACCCACGGAATGTAGAGGTCGCCGTAGAACAGCATGGGGTCATCGCCGTAAATCTTGCCATTGAGCGGCTGGTTCGGCGCGGGGTTATTGAGCAACTGATTGCTGAAGACACCCTTGGTGACCGTGTAGTGATAGTCATAACCATAGAGATTGGAGATGTCGAAACCCCAATCGATATGATCGGTCTGGACGGTATCTTCCACGCGCGTGATCGTCGTGATGAACTGATCCAACTCGACGCGATTCGGGCGCGTGTTGTAGGAAAGCGGGAAATTCGTGTGGTCCGACGTACTCAGGTTCGCCGCCGGTGTCACCCAGCCGTACACTTCGATGCGGTTGCGCTGCATCCACCCGCCGAGCTTGGTGCAGCCCAGCGCCTTCTCCAGCGGATAAGTGGCGTTTTGGTCTGGCACGCCAATGGGTGCGGCGACACCACCGAGCTGCCATTCCGCGCTGGGAAACGGCGGCGAATCCAGCGGTGCATCCATCGCACGGCGTGCCGGCGTGGGCGCATTCGGATCGGCGGGCTGCGCATCTTCGCGATAAGCGGCAGCGAAGCGCGATAAGAACCCCTTGCTGCAATCGCCGCTTTCAGCCGCGACCGGCGCTGCGGGCAAGCTGCCAGCGGGCATGGCGCTGACGTCGGTCGATTGCGCCAACACTTGCGACACCGGCGCGACGGTCAGCAGGATCGATGTGATAAGAGCCTTCTTGAAGTACATACCTGCCTCTCAAACGAGTTGTTACCGGGCCGGCATCGCCCAGTAGCGACACCGAAATGTTTTCGATCAGATGCCGGCGTAACCGCCGAGCACGTATTCGTCTTCTGCCGTCATCGGCGTATCGGGTGCCGGATGGGCATTCCCTCTGGACTGGCCGCGTACCGGTAGTTCGATCACTACATCGCAGTCGGAATCATTGGACGAGACACGTAATTCCATTTGCGGATGATCGGCATCGGGTAGCGATACGGACAGTTTCAGGGTATGCATGGAGGTTTCCTCAGGCGAGTCCAAATAGGACGAGCAACATGTCAATCAATTTGATACCGATGAACGGCACGATGATGCCGCCCAAGCCATAGACAAGCAGATTGCGCCGCAGCAGTGCGCCGGCGCCCAGCGGACGATACTTCACGCCCTTCAGCGCTAGCGGGATCAGGAAAATGATAATCAGCGCGTTGAAAATCACCGCCGAAAGAATCGCGCTCTGCGGCGTCGCCAGTTTCATCACGTTCAACGTGTTCAGAGCGGGATAAGTCGTGGCGAACGCGGCCGGGATAATCGCGAAATACTTGGCCACGTCGTTGGCGATCGAGAACGTCGTCAACGAACCACGCGTGATCAGCATCTGCTTGCCGATCTCCACCACTTCGATCAACTTGGTGGGATTGGAGTCGAGATCCACCATGTTTCCGGCTTCTTTCGCCGCTTGCGTGCCGGTGTTCATTGCCACTGCCACATCGGCCTGCGCGAGTGCCGGCGCATCGTTGGTGCCGTCGCCGCACATCGCGACCAGTCGACTTTCGCCTTGCATGGTGCGGATAAGCTTCAGCTTGGCTTCGGGTGTTGCTTCAGCGAGGAAGTCATCCACGCCTGCTTCGGCAGCAATTGCCGCGGCGGTGAGCGGATTGTCGCCGGTCACCATCACGGTCTTGATGCCCATGCGGCGCATCTCCGCGAAGCGCTCCTTGATGCCGCCCTTCACGATGTCCTTCAGTTCGATCACGCCCAGGGCGCGATCGCCCTCGGTCACGATCAGCGGGGTGGCGCCACGGCGCGCGATATCTTCGGCCATGCGCTTCACGGCCGGCGGCAGATGACTGCCGAGGCTGTCGAGATAGCGCTCCACCGAGTCCAGCGCACCCTTGCGGATACGTCGCTCGCCCATGTCCACGCCGCTCATGCGGGTTTGCGCGGTGAACGGCACAAACTCGGCGTGCAGCGATTCCAGTTCGCGTTCGCGCAGGCCGAAGCGTTCCTTGGCCAATACAACGACGCTACGACCTTCCGGCGTTTCATCGGCTAGCGAGGCAAGCTGCGCGGTATCGGCGAGCGAGCGTTCTTCGACGCCGGGCGCCGAATGAAAGGCGACGGCCTGGCGGTTGCCGAGCGTGATGGTGCCTGTCTTGTCCAGCAGCAGCACGTCTACGTCACCCGCGGCTTCCACAGCGCGGCCGGATGTCGCGATGACATTGGCGCGGATCATGCGGTCCATGCCGGCAATACCAATGGCCGACAGCAGCGCGCCGATCGTGGTGGGAATCAGACACACCAGCAATGCGATCAACACCGTCAACGTGATCGGATGGCCTTTGCCGGCGACCTGCACGCTGTAGATGGAGTAAGGCAACAGCGTGGCGCAGGCCAGCAGGAAGATCAGCGTGAACTTGGCCAGCAGAATGGTCAGCGCGATCTCGTTCGGTGTCTTGCGGCGCGAAGCGCCTTCCACCATCGCGATCATGCGATCCAGAAAGCTCTCGCCAGGGTTGCGGGTGATCTGCACCACCAACCAATCCGACAGCACGCGCGTGCCGCCCGTAACCGCACTGCGGTCACCGCCGGATTCGCGGATCACCGGTGCGGATTCGCCGGTGATGGCGCTTTCGTCCACGCTGGCGGCACCCACGATGACTTCGCCGTCACCGGGGATCTGCTCATTCGCTTCCACCAATACGTAGTGACCACTGCGCAGCTCACTCGACGGCGTAAAGACAATGGCGGCATCGCGCTTGGGTTCGATCAACTTCTTGGCGATGACGTCCTTGCGCGAGCTGCGCAACGCGGCGGCCTGTGCTTTGCCGCGACCTTCGGCCAGCGCTTCGGCAAAATTGGCAAATAGCAGTGTGAACCACAACCAGATGCTCACCCAGAAGATGAATGCCGTCGGTGCTTCACCGTGGCCCATGATGGCCTGTACCCACAGCAATGTGGTCAACACGCTGCACACGAATACGACGAACATCACCGGATTACGGAACTGCAAGCGCGGCGAGAGCTTGCGAAATGCATCTCCCACCGCCCTCCAGATCAAGGTGCGGTCAAAGCTGCTTGCTGCATGCGTATGCGAAGTCATGGAATCAGAATCCCTATTAAGAGCAGCGCGAATGAATCAGTGCGCCGACATCAGGTACTCGGCGATAGGGCCAAGCGCCAAAGCGGGTAAGAAAGTGAGTGCGCCGATGACGATCACCACGCAGGTGAGCAGCGTGACGAATAGCGGCGTATGCGTCGGCAACGTGCCGGCCGAGGCAGGTACATGCTTCTTCGCGGCTAGCGACCCGGCCATCGCGAGCATCGCGATCGCCAAGGTATAGCGAGCCCAGAACATGCATACGCTCAGCATGACGTTCCAGAACGGTATGTTCGCGGAAAGGCCGCCGAACGCGCTGCCGTTGTTGTTGGTCGCCGACGTAACGGTATAGAGGATTTCGCTGAAGCCGTGTGCGCCGGGATTGCCAACGGTAGCTGTGGCTGTGGAACTCATCACCGCGATAGCCGTGCAGATCACGACCAGCGCGCAGGGAATCAGTACGGCCAGACTGGCCATCTTCATCTCATACGCCTCGATCTTCTTGCCCAGGTATTCCGGCGTGCGGCCTACCATCAGTCCGGCGATGAACACCGCGACCACGGCGAAGGCAAGCATGCCGTAAAGGCCTGAACCCACACCGCCGAAAATCACCTCGCCCAACTGCATCAGCCACATCGGTACCAGGCCGCCCAGCGGGGTCAGCGAGTCGTGCATGTTATTCACCGCACCGCAGGATGCAGCCG
The DNA here is from genome assembly GCA_015655335.1 of Lysobacterales bacterium. Taxonomy (GTDB): domain Bacteria; phylum Pseudomonadota; class Gammaproteobacteria; order Xanthomonadales; family Rhodanobacteraceae; genus Dyella_B. The sequence goes on from JAATFF010000076.1 coordinate 26,931, forward strand.
TGGTGATCGCGGTAAACAAACTGCTGGCCGCGATGCCAAAGCGCGTTTCCTTGCCTTCCATGTTGCCGCCCGACTGCAGCGCCGAGGCGTGCTGATCGATCGACAGGCTATGCAGGATCGGATTACCCGCTTGCTCCGCCGCCGTGACGCCGATGGTCAACGGAATAAAGATCACCAGCATCGTGGCGAGAATCGCCCAGCCCTGGCGGCGGTCACCGACCATTTCGCCGAAGGTGATGCACAAGCCTCCCGGGATCAGGAAGATCGCCAGCATCTCCAGGAAATTGGAGAACGGCGTGGGATTCTCGTACGGATGAGCCGAGTTCGCGCCGAAGAAGCCGCCGCCATTGGTGCCCAGCATCTTGATCGCGATCTGCGACGCGGCCGGCCCCATTGGCAAGGTTTGCGTAGTCAGTGGTGCGGTCTTGGTTTGCGCGTTGCCCGCGGCATCCTTCACCGGATTGCCAGCGGCGTCCGTGACCGGTTGCGCGTACGAGCTGGTCTGCACCACTGGCACATCCACGTACGGCTTCAGGTTCTGAATGACGCCTTGCGATACCAGCAGCATCGCCAGCACGAACGAGATCGGCATCAGGATATAGAGCGTGGTGCGGGTCATATCGACCCAGAAATTGCCGATGCCCTTGGTCGTTTTACGCGCAAAGCCACGCACCACGGCGGTCAATACAGCAATGCCGGTTGCTGCCGACAAGAAGTTCTGCACCGCCAACGCCGCCATCTGAGTCAGATAGCTCATCGTCGACTCGCCGGAATAGGCTTGCCAATTGGTATTGGTGATGAAGCTGATCGCCGTATTGATCGAAAGATCGGGGCTCAGCGCCGGAAAGTGTTGAGGATTCAGCGGCAACCATTGCTGCATGCGCTGGAAGGCATAAACCGCCAGCATGCCGCACACATTGAACAGCAGCATGGCGATCGCATAGCGCTTCCAGCCCATGTCCTCGTCGGCTTTGATGCCGCAAAGGCGGTAAATAAACCGTTCCACGCCGCCGCCGAAGCGGGTGACGCGGTTGGATTCGTCGGCAAACACGTGCGTCATGTAGCTGCCCATCGATTTGATGAGTAGCAGCAGAACAACCAGATAGATGCCGATCTGGATGAAGTCGTTGGCAGTCATTCGAACCACTCCGGTTTCAACAGCGCCACGCACAAATAGACCGTCAAAGCCACCGCGATCACGGCGGCCAGTCCGTAGAAGAAGTTCATGGAATTCGCTCCAATAAAAAGGACGCGTGGAAAGTCGCGGCCGCGCCGCGCACGGTCAGCTGCGTGGCCCGAGGCGGTCGCAAAGCAACAGAAAGCCCAGCGTGGCCGCAGCCAGCACGAAACCGAAAATGAGGTAGATGACGTCCATGGAAGTACTCAATGCCGCACAGCTGCGCACTTTAGGCATCGGGGCATAAGAAGCGGGTAGCGAAAACGCCACCCCGCGTATAGAACGCGTAAATTTTTTCGGATCGCTGGAACTTGTCGGCTCTAGCTCCCCCCCTGCGTGCAGGGGGAGGAGTTACGGCTAATGCACGGAGACTGCCCAGGCGATGAACGCCGCATTCACGGCAGTAAGTGTCAGCGCCGCCAGGAACTACACGTCGGCACGGCGCTCCAACCGATGATTGCGGCCTAGGCTGCGGGTACGCAAAGCCCAGTACGACGTCAGGCAAGCGGCGAGGTAGAGCATGGCGTTGATCGCCAGCAGATCGTCGCCGAACACATCCGACCGACGTAGCGAAATGACCACCCGGATGATGCCGATGACCGTCAGGCATACGCCCACCATCGCTGCCGAGGCGGTGAAGATATGCACGCAGATATCATGATCGAGCAGCTGGCGGCGAGTTTCTGCGTTGTCAGTCATGTGTGGATCGGAACCGATGGCGTCGATCAACATGGACCGGCTCGTGCCCCTGGGGTTTCACAGCAAGAGCCTGCGTTTAACTGCGGTACGGGCTCAGGAATCCGCGCCGGGGTCGCCCAGCAGGCGCGCTTCCAGCCAATGCGCGACGCGCGTCACCAGCAGCGCGCTGACGATACCCAGCGTCACTTCGCCCAGGCGGGTCAGCGCGACGGTCCAGAACGGGCCTGCGTGAGGAACGAGCATCACGATGGCGACGGTGGTGGCGCTGAGCTTGCCGGCGCTGCCGATGTTGAAGCTCCAGCACAGCACGATCGCCACGGCCATCGTGACGGCATAGACCACGTAATTGTCCTGCGCGAGGTACGCACCGATCAGCGCGACGGCGGCACCGATGGCCGCACCGATCACTTGGTCGAGTGAGGATTTGCGTGTGTCCACATACGTCTGTTGTGTCACGGCGATCGCGGTGAGTGCACCCCAGAACGCCTGTTCGGTGTGCAACAGCAATCCGAGTCCGTACCCGAGACTGCCTGCGGCCAACGCTTGCGCCGCCATGGACACGCCGTTCACCAGGCGGTGTCCCCACGGCAGCCGTTGGTACATCTGTTCCAACTGGCGCTGGATATAGCCCAGTTCGCGCCGGTTATCGCGAATGCGTTGTTCCGCCATCGGCGCACTCTCCTTAGAGCGGTGTGAGGTTCGCGTAGGCAGCGACGAGCCACTTGCTGCCGACGCCTTCGAAATTCACGTGCAGCCGCGTGTGCGCACCGCTTCCTTCAGCGCTCACCACGACACCGTCGCCAAAGCTGGGATGACGAACGCGCTGGCCGAGCTTCACGGGCAAATCGTCTTTCAGCGACGGCGGTGGTTCGGCGAAGCGGCCAGCATACAGCGGGCGACTTACCTGCACGCGCGGTCGCACTTCGTCGATCAGCGAAGGCGGCACTTCACCGAGGAAGCGCGAGGGCCGCGCCAGCATTTCGGTGCCGTGCATGCGACGCGATTCGGCATGCGTGATGATCAGGCGTTCGCGCGCACGGGTGATGCCGACGTAGGCGAGGCGACGCTCTTCTTCCAGTCGTCCTTCGTCTTCGACGGAGCGCTGGCTCGGAAACAGGCCTTCTTCCAGGCCGACCAGGAACACCAACGGAAACTCCAGGCCTTTGGCCGAATGCAGCGTCATCAGTTGCACGCAGTCGTCCCAGGACTCGCCCTGGCCTTCGCCGGCTTCCAGTGCCGCATGCGAAAGAAAGGCGGGCAGCTCACTCAAGCCCGCCTCGATGTCGTCGGGCGTCAGTTCGAAACGGCTGGCGACGTTGACCAGTTCGTCCAGGTTTTCCACGCGCGATTCGGCATTGCCGCGACTGTCTTTCTCGTAGAAGTCGCGCAGGCCCGTTTGCACGATGGCGTGGTCGATCTGCTCGGCCAACGGCAACGCAGACATGGCCCTCTCCCCTTCGGGGAGAGGGTTGGGTGAGGGGTTGTTCGGAGTGGAAGTTTCCAGCACGCCTGACCCCTCACCCCAACCCTCTCCTCGCTCCTCAAAGCCGAGCACATCCATGTGCTCTCCCCGCGTGCCCCGAAGGGGAGAAGGAGTAAAAGTGCGAGCCATCTCGTCGATCATGACGAGGAAACTTTTCACCGCATTCTTCGCGCGTCCCGCCAATTCGCTGCCGCCGCTCAACTCATTCAAGGTGGCTTCCCACATCGAGGTGTTTTCACCGCGTGCACGCCGGCGCAACACGTCGAGCGTGCGATCGCCGATGCCGCGTGGCGGCGTGTTGACGGCGCGTTCGAAGGCGGCGTCGTCATGCCGGTTGGCGGTAAGGCGCAGATACGACAACGCGTCCTTGATTTCCGCGCGCTCGAAGAAGCGCTGGCCGCCGTATACGCGGTAGGGAATGTTGTGCTGGGTCAGTTGTTCTTCGAAATTGCGCGACTGTGCGTTGGAGCGATAGAGAATCGCGCAATCTTTCGCATCGCCATGTTCGGCGACGTATTCACGAATGCGCTCGATGACGAAGCGCGCTTCGTCTTGCTCGTTGTAGGCTGCGTATACGGCAATCCGCTCGCCTTCTTCGCCGGCCGTCCACAGTTCTTTGCCCAGGCGCCCGCCGTTGCGTTCGATCACGCTGTTGGCGGCCTTGAGGATGTTGGAGGTGGAGCGATAGTTCTGCTCCAGCTTGATCGTGCGTGCGCCCGGGAAATCGCGCAGGAATTGCTGCACGTTTTCCACTTTCGCACCGCGCCAGCCATAGATGGCCTGGTCGTCGTCGCCGACCACGAACACTTGTCCGGTCTGGCCGGCAAGCACGCGGATCCAGGCATACTGCAACGCATTGGTGTCTTGGAATTCGTCGATCAGCAGATAGCGCCAACGTTGCTGGTAGTGCTCCAGGATGGCCGGCTGCTTCAGCCACAGCTCGTGCGCGTGCAGCAGCAGTTCGGCGAAATCGACGAGTCCTGCACGACGGCACGCGTCTTCGTAGGCCTGATAGATCTGAACCAGGGTGCGCGTGACCGGGTGTTGCCCGTGTTCGATGTTTTCCGCGCGCTTGCCTTCGTCCTTCCAGCTGTTGATCTGCCATGCAGCTTGGCGCGGCGGAAAACGCGCTTCATCCAGGCCAAGGCCGGCGACCACGCGCTTGACCAGCCGTTGTTGGTCGTCGGAGTCCAGAATCTGGAAGCTTTCCGGCAATCCCGCTTCGCGCCAATGACGCCGCAACAGGCGATGCGCGATGCCATGGAAAGTGCCCACGGTAAGGCCTTGTGTGCCGCCGGGAATCAGGTTGTCCAGGCGTGCGCGCATTTCGCCCGCCGCTTTGTTGGTGAAGGTGACCGCGAGAATCGCCCAAGGCGGCACGCGCTCGACCTGGGTGAGCCAGCCGATGCGGTGGGTCAGCACGCGCGTCTTGCCGGAGCCGGCGCCGGCGAGAATCAGGTAGTGGCCAGGTGGTGCGCAGACGGCTTCGCGTTGCGCATCGTTGAGCGAATCGATCAGGTGCGAGACATCCATCGCGCCATTGTAACCGGCCCTACGAAATCCGCCGCGAATGCGGCGGATGGTTCGATCGAAAATCGGTGGACTCAGCCCTTTTTGAGCAGGCCGCCCAAGGCGAGCAGCGCGCCGACCACGATGCCGGCGATGCCCATCCATTGGGGGATGGCTTTATCGTGGGTGGCCGTCAGCTTGGCGGAACCCAGCTGCACCAGCGTGTCGGTCTGCGTGTAGCTGCCATGGCCGAACACGGCCCACAGGCCGCCCACCAACAACACGATACCGACGACGATCAGGATGGCTCGCATGGTTCGCTCCGTGTGAATGACTGCCCGATCATAACGGTAGGGACGTGCCGGGGACGTTAATGCGCCGGCGAATTGTCGCCGGCGCGTCAGCGATCAGAATTTGTAATCGATCATCAGACGGTTGTACACGAACGTGTTGTTGGTCGGATTGAGATTGTCGATACCGCCGTTGGAGAGTTCCCAACGATCGCGCAAGGTGAGGCCTCGCAGATAGCCGTCCAGGTGATAGATCACGTCGAAGTAGAGATCGTGGCTTCGGCCGCGAAAATCGGTGATGTACTTCGCGTACGCCGCGGTGAGTTCGAGTTTCTTGTCGAACAGGTCGTACGTGAACTTGCCCTTCCAGGCGCGACCGGGGCCTGTTTCGACCAGGCCGCGAATCATCGAGGTGGTGAACAGCGGATCGGTGCCGTAGTTCATGGTGTAGGGCGAAATCAGCGCGCCGCCGCCGACCGCACCGTCTTCGCGCGCGAGCTTGTTGTAGAAAATATCGAAGCGGCCGTTGGGTATCACCACGCCGACATCGCCGCCGATCGCCTGGCTTTTTACGCGGTCGCCTGCGATACCGAACAATGCCGTGTCGGTCTGCGTGAAGCGATTGTCGGAGCCATCGTTTTGCGTGAGATATTGAGCGCCGACGACTGGATTGAAACCCGTATCGGTGTTGAACACGTAGCTGCCCACGGCGTAGACGGTGCGGGCGAAGTTCAAGAAGTCGTAATACCTCAGTTGGGCGTTAAGACCACCTTTGACGTACGTGGTGCCGCCTTCCCATGTACCCGGTGCAGACCGCGAATCGAGCGGCAGCGAGCCATTGTTGCCGTACATCGAATCGCCGTCGTACTTGGACGGGTAATAGAGGTTGTCCGGATATACGCCGAACGAGGTGCGGCTCTTCCAGCCGTACTCGCGAACGGCAAAGATGTTCCAGCCCGTCAGCGGCGTGACTTGTACCAGCAGTGCGTTGTACGACGACGGAATGATGCGCGAATCGTTGTTGCCCATCCACGGATCGTCGGTGAGATATTGATAGCCGCCGCGGAACAGGAACATGTCGTTCTTGTATTGCAGGTACGCCTGGCTGAAGGTGCCGATGGAATTGGTCGGGCCGGCCAACGTCGTGTCTATTTTTGCGAGCGTATCCGAATGCGTGCCCAGCGAGTTGGCCGTGGCGAATGATCCGCCGATGCTGAATCCGCCAAAGAATGTGCCCGTTTGCGCATTGATCAGCGCGGCAACGGAAAACGCACTCGCATTGGGCGTGGTCTTGCTGTCGTAGAGGCGATTGAAGTTGTAAAGGCGAAGATCACCATCCACATGGCCATTCGTAAAAATGTTATCCAGGCCATAGTCGTCATCCGCATGCGCGGAAGCACCGGCAAGGGCAATACCCAAAGCGGTGGCGGCAATCATCCATCTCTTCAACATGTCGAACTCTCCCCGTGAATGGACGACCGCGTCGCATTCACCATGAATGTGGCAAGAAAATTTACATCAAGGTGCAGCTGTGGTGCTGTTCGTTACTTCGATGGTCGTGACGTTATGAATCCATCGCGCCGGCCGTTTGTCGCCGGGTACTACAAGACGAAATGGGTCGTCCTTAGTCAACGGATGACCGTCTTGCGTATCGGCCAGGATCACCTGCTCGTTGCCCAGTGCAGGATCCAGTTCGGCGAGACTGAAGACGACTTGATAGTGGTCGGATGCGGTGACGCGCACGATGGTCGTCATAGCATGTCCGCGCAGTTGTTCGCCGCTCGGAGCACCGGCGCGGCGCAGCACGTCCTCAAGCATCACGCCTTGCCACTGGCTGGGCGGTTCGTGGTGCGCCGAAGCCGTAGCGCTGGTGCGAGGCAGTGTTGCCAAAGATGCATGATCCAACGTGATGGGCGGCTTGCCATCCACCAGCAGGCGGATGCTTTGTTGTGGCGATACATTCGCCTGAGGCGTATCGGCAACCACCGGCAACGCAAGGCAAGCCATCAGCAAAGTGATCAGCTGACACGTGGCCATAAGGTTCATCGGATACGGTGCGGCCCGCTTCCCAGAGCGAAAGCGCACAGCGAGCCATCGCAGGATAGGTATGTATCTGCTTCTGAAAAGCATCCGGTAAGCCCGTCCCCGCGCCCGATGAGAGGCGTTATAATTTCGAGTATATGACGGTTCGCCGTGAAGAAAAGTGTTCTGGCGCCGCCAAATCCAAGAAGCGGAATGCCTTGTGGCGGGTAGGCCGGCGTTAGCGGCTGGTGCCGAGGATGACGCTCGATGCCTTGACGATGGCCACGACGGCGGTGCCTTCCTCTAACCCCAGGGATAAGGCACTTTCCGCCGTCACGACCGCGGGCATCACATTGCCGCCCGTCAGGCGGATACGTACTTCGGTATTTACCGCGCCCTGGGTGACCTGGATCACCGCGCCGGCAAACTGATTGCGCGCGGACAAGCGCATGCCGGCGTCAGGCAGACCTACCAACACGGAGGACGCCTTGATCAGCGCGATGGCGTCGACGCCGACCTCCAGTCCCAGGTCTTGCGTGCTCTCGCTGGTAAGCGTGGCGACCACGCGTTCGCCGCCGGGAAGTTCCAGTTCAACAGTGTCGTTGACGACGCCTTTGTGAATCGCCACGACGCGGCCGGAAAGCTGATTGCGTGCACTGGTCCGGAACATAAGGCTCCTTATCAGCTGGATATCGGCCGCCGATGCATCGGCGAGGGTTTCGAATTGTTCGAGGAAGCGCCGCTGAATATCTTCCAGTGCTGCAAACGCTTCAACCAGCCGCTTTCCGCGCTCAGTGAGATGCGTTCCGCCACCACCCTTGCCGCCGGCGGCGCGAGTGACCAGCGGCTTATCCGCCAGATTGTTCATGGCGTCGATCGCGTCCCATGCGCCCTTGTAACTCATACCCATGGCGCGTGCGGCGGCGGTAATCGATCCGGTTTCGTCGATCTTGGACAGCAGTGCGATGCGATCCGCGCCGCCCAGAGTCCGACCGTCGGATAGCAGCGAAAGTGCACCTTTGAGCTTGAACATGATTGTGCCAGCTCCGGCGTTTTCTATCGGTACAGCATCGAGTCTACTCGCTGTTGACGATCCTCGCGGGCACATCTATCGGCGTGAACATAAGGCAGTAGTCGAGATGGCTGTGCCGTTATGAGCCGCGCGAATGGCGTTTCTAAGCAAAGTCCGTAAGCGATAAATCAATATCGATGTAGGTGTTTTCTTAATTACCGGGATGCATGCGCGCGCGAATGGTATCTCCCGTTATCGTCGAAAACTTTCAAGAATGACGTGCGAAAACGTATGGGGATCCCCGCTGTCAAGGAAGACGGTTCAGCCGGGTATGGCGACGTGCCATGGCTTCGCTGGTTCGCGTTAGCGAGTTTGGCGGTATCGCCTGCTGCGATGTCGCAAGCCAATCCCCTGGCACCCCCCACGACGCTCGACGAGCAACTTCAACGTGAACGCACTCAACGCCAGGCCGATGCACAGCAGGCCGCCCGCAACGCGCCCGATGTGCGCCTTGCACGACAAACCGTCACCGATTTTCACACCACGGAGCTGCCGGTAGAAACATCGTGCTTTGAACTAAAGCGTATTCGCTTGCGCGGCGAGCGCAGCGACGCGTTCGGTTTTGTACGGCATTATCTCGACCACTATGCGGGCCGCTGTGTCGGCCGCGAGGGCATCAGCTTGATCGTGCGCCGTGCCGGTGATCTCATTCTGGATCGAGGTTATGTCACCACGCGCGTTGGCCTGGCGGAACAAGATCTTTCCAAGGGTGTGCTGACAGTCACGCTGGTACCGGGCGTGATCCATGCAGTGCGCATGGCCGATGGCTCGCCCGCAGGCGACTGGCACTGGGCGCTGCCGATGCGCCCAGGCGATTTGCTCAACCTGCGCGATATCGAACAGGGGCTTGAGCAGATGAAGCGCGTGCCGTCACAGGATGTGGCAATCGATATCGCCCCCACGCAAGACACGGGCCAGTCCGATCTGGTCATCACCGTCAAACACAGCAAACCGTGGCGCATCGTCGCCACGCTG
>JAATFF010000014.1 GCA_015655335.1 Lysobacterales bacterium
ATTACTTGGCGTTCATCAGCGCCTTGGTCATGTCGAGCATGCGGTTCGAGAAGCCCCACTCGTTGTCGTACCACGAGAGAACCTTGACCAGCGTGCCTTCCATAACGCGCGTCTGCGTCGAGTCGTAGATCGACGAGTGCGGGTTGTGGTTGAAGTCGATCGACACCAGCGGCTGCGTGTTCACCGAGAGGATGCCCTTCATCGCGCCGTTGGCGGCTTCGTTGATGGCGGCATCGATCTCTTCCTTCGTCGTCGCGCGGGCGGCGGTGAAGACGAGGTCGACCACGGACACGTTGATCGTCGGCACGCGCATGGCGAAACCGTCGAGCTTGCCGTTGAGTTCCGGCAGCACCAGGCCAACCGCGGCGGCGGCCCCGGTCTTGGTTGGGATCTGGCTGTGCGTGGCGCTACGGGCGCGGCGCAGGTCCGAGTGGAAGACGTCGGTCAGCACCTGGTCGTTGGTGTACGAGTGGATGGTGGTCATCAGGCCGTGCACGATGCCGATCTTATCGTGCAGCACCTTGGCCAGCGGCGCGAGGCAGTTGGTGGTGCAAGATGCGTTGGAGATGACCTGGTGCGCTGCCGTGATCTTGTCGTCGTTGACGCCGAACACGAAGGTGCCGTCCACGTCCTTGTCGCCGGGAGCGGAGATGATCACTTTCTTGGCGCCGGCGGCGAGATGCGCACCGGCCTTGGCCTTGGAGGTGAACAAGCCCGTGCATTCCAGCACGACGTCGACACCCAGCTCGCCCCAGGGCAGCTTGGACGGATCGCGCTCGGCGCACACCTTGATGCGGTCGCCGTTGACGATCAGGTCGCCGCCGTCCACCGCCACCTGGCCCGGGAACTTGCCGTGGGCGGTGTCGTACTGGGTGAGGTGCGCGTTGGTCTCGGCGTTGCCGAGGTCGTTGATCGCGACGATCTGGAACTCGTTCGTGCGACCGGATTCGTACAGTGCGCGCAAGACATTGCGGCCAATGCGACCGTAACCGTTGATGGCGACCTTGATGGCCATGGGACAGCGTCCTCCGAAGGAATGATGGAGCAGCAAAGCGGCGGTCCCGACGGGCCGCCGAAACATCCATTTTAGCCGGAACTGAGCCAGTCCCTCACCCCAGGGCTGGCTTAGGCAGTCAGCTAGGGGCAGGATCGTACGATTCGGACCTGGTTTCCCCTCAAAAAGGCAGTGTCATGAGCGACGAACAACAGATCGAACTGAGCCTGGAGCAGACAGGCGATTACGAGTTTCGCGTGCGCTTCGACGGCACTACCGTCCCCGATCTGGTGACAGACGAAAGCTCACCCCTGGGCGGCGACGCCGGGCCCAACCCATCGCGCCTGCTGTTGGTGGCGGTGGCTAATTGCTTGTCCGCGAGCCTCTTGTTCGCCTTGCGCAAGTACAAAAATGCGCCGAACAAACTGAAAACCAAGGCGCGCGCCACCATGACGCGCAACGAGCATGGTCGCTTGCGGGTCACGCATATGGCGGTCGACGTGCAGTTGGCGGACGCGACGGGCGCCCTCGAACATGTCGATCGTGCGCTGGCGCAGTTCGAGGATTTCTGCATCGTCACCGAGAGCGTACGGCAGGGTATTGCCGTGGATGTCAGCGTGCGCGATGCCACGGGCGCCGTGGTGCATACCAGTAACGTCTGAATGTCATAACGTGTGTGGCAAGATGCGGGGTTTCCAGCCTCGGACGCTCCGCATGTTTTCCGTACGCCGCATTGCCGCCGCTTTGTTTGTCACCCTCGCCATCGCGCCCGCCGCTCAGGCGTGGGGGCCGCTCGGACACAGCGTGGTAGCCGAGCTGGCGCAGCGCCACCTGAGCCCCGCCGCCAAGACGGAAGTGGAGCATTTGCTGGCGTTGGATCACACACAATCGTTGGCCGACATCGCTAGCTGGCCGGATGAAATTCGCAACGATCCCAAGCAGCAGGATCTGTGGAAACAGACGCGCGCGCTGCATTACATCGATTTCGACGGCGATTGCACCTATACCCCGCCGCGCGACTGCAAGAATGGCCAGTGCGTGGTCGAAGCCATTTCGCACTACATCGATGTCTTGAGCGACCGCAGCCAGCCGGATCAGGCACGCTTGCAGGCGCTGAAGTTCGTCGTGCATTTCATCGGCGATATTCACCAGCCTCTGCACGCGAACTACCAGCAGGACGCCGGCGGCAACAAATACCAGGTGCAGTTCCAGGGGCAGGGCATGAACCTGCATCGGGTGTGGGATTCGGGTTTGCTCGGCACGCGTAATATGGATTGGAAAGCCTACGCAGCGATGCTCGACGCCGAAGGCTTCGCACCGCTACCGCCGCCGATCGCACCCTTCGACAATGCCGCTGCGGAATGGGCAGAGGAATCCTGCCAGATCACGCGGACCATCTATCCATCCAATCACAAGATCGACCAGGCCTATATCGACGCCGAGCTGCCGGTGGCGGATAGCCGGCTGCGCGAAGCGGGACGGCGGTTGGCGGAAGTGCTCAATCTCGCGTTGCAGAACGGCTGAGCACGACATAAGGGTTGCCTCATTTCCGTTTTGGCCGTCTGGCCGTTTAGGAATCCGTGTCGGTGCAGCGCAGCATCGCAAGGGGTTGCCGAGTTCAAACGCAATTCTGTTAGTCTCCTGAGACAACTGCGATTATTGAAGCGATGACTACCGATACTCATTCCCGCCGTACCAAGATTGTTGCCACCCTGGGGCCCGCTACCGACGCACCAGGGATGCTTGAACGAATCATCAGCGAAGGCGTGAACGTCGTACGCCTCAACCTTTCCCATGGTCAGCCTGATGATCACCGCGCCAGAGCCGCGGCGGTGCGCAAGGTTGCGGAGAAGATCGGCTGCGAGGTCGGCATCTTGGCCGACTTGCAGGGGCCGAAGATTCGGGTCGAGCGTTTCGCCAATGGTCCGATTGAATTGCGCGACGGCGAGCCGTTCGTGCTGGACTGCCGTATCGATGCGCCACCGGGCGATATCCATCGCGTGGGGGTGAGCTACCTGGGCCTTCCGCATGACGTGAAGGCGGGGGACGTTTTGCTGCTCGACGACGGACTCGTCGCCCTTACGGTGCGCGAAGTGGTCGGTCCGGAAGTGCGCTGCCTGGTGCTGATCGGCGGCAAGCTGTCCGATCGCAAGGGTTTGAATCGTCAGGGTGGCGGCCTCTCCGTCAGCGCGCTGTCGGACAAAGACAAGGCCGACATCAAGTTGGCTGCCGAGATCGGCGCGGATTTTCTCGCGGTATCGTTCGTGCGCTCCGGCGCCGACATGGATTTGGCCCGACGCCTGCTGAAAGAGGCGGGTGGCAATGCGTCGCTGGTGGCGAAGATCGAGCGCGCCGATGCGATTCCGGTGCTCGGCGAAATCATCGATGCCTCCGATGTGGTGATGGTGGCGCGTGGCGACCTGGGCGTGGAAATCGGCGATGCCGAATTGCCCGGTTTGCAGAAAAAGATCATTCGCGAGGCAGTACAACGCAATCGCGCCGTGATCACTGCGACGCAGATGCTGCAATCGATGGTGCGCTCGCCGATCCCGACGCGTGCCGAAGTGCTCGACGTCGCCAATGCGGTGATCGACGGCACCGACGCCGTGATGCTTTCCGAGGAATCGGCCGCAGGCGCCCATCCGGATAAGGCGGTCGCCGCCTTGCGCCGCATCTGTCTGGGTGCCGAACGCCAGTTCGAACCGAAGGAAGATCTGACCACAGCCGGCCATCGTCTCGATCGCACCGACCAGGCCATTGCGCTGGCGGCCATGCTGCTGGCCAGCGAAGTCGGCGTGCGCGCTATCGTTGCATTGACCGAATCTGGCGCGACGGCGCAGTGGCTCTCGCGTTACCGCAGTGCGGTGCCGATCTATGCGCTATCGCCCTTCGACGACGCACGACGTCGCATGCTGATGCTGCGCGATGTGCAGCCGGTCAAGTTCACCCACGACACCTTGAACCCGGCCGTGTCGGCGCGCGAAGCGGTGCGTCAGCTGTTTGCGGCGGGCAAGCTCTCCGAAGGCGATCGTGTGGTGTTGACGCACGGCGACCATATCGGTCGCGGCGGCGGCACCAATACGCTCAAGCTGCTTTCGGTGGGCGCCGAAGGCGTAGTGGAAAGCCTGCGCGATCTCTAAACGAGCGCCGACCCGTAGCGCCGATGTGCTGCGGGTTGGCTAGACTACATATCGCTCCCCACTGCTATACATCGGAGGTATGCCATGCGCACGATGACTCGTTTCGGCCAATCCTTGTTGGTCGCCACCATCCTGGCCGCCAGCATGCCTGCCATGGCCCAGCAAACGCGCCAGGTGGCGCCGGAGCGGCTGTCCAACGACTGGATCCTGCTCAATCAGGGCAGCATTTCGGTGGATGTGCCCAACAGCGGTGTGAACCTCTATAAGCCGGGCTGCGTGGCGGTGACCTACACCATCGGCACCGATGGCACGCCGATGAATCTGAAGGTGGCGAAAGTGATGCCGCCTAGCGATCTGGGCAAAGCGGCGATCAGCGCGGTGTCCAAGTTCCGCTACGGACCGTCCTTGACCAACAAGAACGAAAATCCGGTCGCCACGTATTACATCGTCCCGTTCAATTCTTCCGACGATAAGGCCCAGCAGGCCGCCTTGATGGCCCCTTGCAAGCTCCCGGGTTTCGGCCAAGGCTGATTCGGACAGGCCGCCCCTCCATCGGCCTCGGGCGCCGCCCGGGCCGGATGGGTCTATAATCGCGCCTTTTCAACCTGACCGCCCGCACGGGTGGATCCCTCACTTGCGGTTCCATGCCGCCCAAGTTTTACGGAGTCGTCCCATGAGCATTGAAGATCTCGAGAGCATCGCCCTGGCGATGGTCGCGCCCGGCAAGGGCATCATCGCCATCGATGAGTCGACCAACACCATCAAGAAGCGCTTCGAGTCGGTCGGCATCGAAAACACCGAAGAGAACCGTCGCGCGTACCGTGAGCTGCTACTCACCGCGCCGAATCTCTCCGAGCACATTTCGGGCGCGATCCTATATGACGAGACGATCCGTCAGTCCACCAAGGACGGCGTGCCCTTCACCCAGGTGATGAAGAAGAACGGCATCATCCCGGGCATTAAGGTCGACAAGGGTCCGGTGCCGCTGGCCGGTTTCCCGGGCGATGTGGTGACCGAAGGTCTTGATGGCCTGCGCGAGCGTCTGGCCGAATACGTCAAGCTCGGCGCCCAGTTCGCCAAGTGGCGCGCGGTGATCAACATCAGCGAAGACAATCCCAGCTCCACCGCCATCGAAGCCAACTGCCACGCACTGGCTCGCTACGCTGCGCTGTGCCAGGAAGCCGGCATCGTGCCGATGGTCGAGCCGGAAGTGATCATGGACGGCGACCACAGCATCGAGATCAGCTACGAAGTGCACGAGGCCGTGCTGCGCAGCCTGTTCAACGCGCTGTATGAGCAGAACGTGCTGCTGGAAGGCGCCATCCTGAAGGTCAGCATGGTCATTCCGGGCAAGGATTCGGACGAGCAGGCGAGCGTCGAAGAAGTCGCCGAAGCCACCGTGCGCGTGCTCAAGACCACCGTGCCGGCCACACTGCCGGGCGTCGTGTTCCTCTCCGGCGGTCAGACGGATGAGCAATCTACCGCGCATCTCAATGCGATGAACCGCATGGGCCCGCATCCGTGGCCGCTGTCGTTCTCCTACGGTCGCGCCATGCAGCAAGCTGCACTCAAGCTGTGGTCGAAGGACATGAAGGCCAATTACGCCGAGGCGCAGAAAACGGTCTCCGCGCGCGCCAAGGACAACGGTCTGGCTGCACTGGGTCAGTGGAAAGGCTGATCGCCTGCCGCTAGCGGTTTTGCAATAAGAAAGGGCGCCTTCACGGCGCCCTTTCTGTTTCAGCATCGACGGTGTTGCGTCGAAACGATGTCGCGGTTGCGATCAGAAGCGATATTCCGCAGCGACCGTCACAGCGTTGGTCTGCAACTGCACACCACGGTTACCGCCCTTGCTGGTGCCGTCGTAGTAGTTGTAGTTCACGCCCGCGCTCCAGTTTTGCGTGATGTTGTAGCCCACGCCCACACCAGCGTAATAGCGGGTGCGATCGAAGCGCCGGTAAGACGGATCGTCACTGTTGGTCAGGCCCTGGCCCTGCGCATAGAAAGCGCCGCCACGAACTTCGCCGTACCAATTCGGGGTGAAGTTGTAGCGCAGGCTCGCGCCGAGCGTCGGCCCTTCCAGCTTGGAACGAAGCGAGGAGTCACCGGAAGCGCCACGAGCATCCACTTGACCCAGGTACTGATAACCGGCTTCTACGCCAACCGAGGTGTTGGGGCTGATCGCGAAGCGATAACCACCCTTGATGCCGCCAGCGACATTGCCGTCGTTGTAAGGGCCTTTATCCAGCGAGCTGTAGCCGGCTTCTGCACCGACGTACCAACCCTGCTGGGCGGTTTGCGTGGGGGCGCTTTGCGCGAAAACGGCAGGAACACCAGCGAAACCAGCGGTAGCGAGGGCAATAGCGAAGAGTGTCTTTTTCATGGGGGATTTCCTAGTTGATTCTTGTCTGTTTCCAGGTCGCGGCGCCTTGGGGAGAGGTAAAGCCGCAGCCGGGCATCCGCTCTTTGTCGGTGCCTGCGCATTAGATGGGGAATGCCTTGAAGGGTTTCAATACCAGCGGGTACAGTATTAAGCGCCAGTTAATGTCAACCCTTTGATTGACGAAGGGTTATTGCTCCGATACCGCAGGTATGGGCGACAGCTGGACAGCGATCGGCGACAATGCCCTCTTTTATAACCGCCTGCCTTGGAGACCCGCTCAATGACCACGCGTCGCGAACTCGCCAACGCCATCCGCGCTTTAGCCATGGATGCCGTGGAGGCAGCCAACTCCGGTCACCCGGGGATGCCCATGGGCATGGCCGATATCGCCGAGGTGCTGTGGAACGATTTCCTGCAGTTCAACCCCGGCAATCCCAAGTGGCCCAATCGCGATCGTTTTGTGCTGTCCAACGGCCACGGTTCGATGCTGCAGTACGCGGCGTTGCATCTAAGCGGTTTCGATTTGCCGATGTCGGAGATCGAGCGCTTCCGCCAGTTTCACTCCAAGACCCCGGGTCACCCGGAAGCCGCCGACACGCCAGGGATTGAAACCACCACCGGTCCGCTCGGTCAGGGTATTGCGAATTCGGTGGGTTTTGCGCTTGCCGAAAAAGTGCTGGCGCAGCACTTCAATCGTCCGGGTCACGACATCATCGATCATCGCACTTACGTGTTCGCGGGCGACGGCTGTCTGATGGAAGGTATTTCGCATGAGGCTGCTTCACTCGCGGGTACCTGGAAACTCGGCAAACTGGTCCTGATTTACGACGACAACAGCATCTCCATCGACGGTGAAGTGGAAGGCTGGTTCACGGACGACACTGCAAAGCGCTTCGAAGCCTACGGCTGGAACGTGATCGGCGTGGTCGATGGTCACTATGCCGAAGCGGTAAAAAAAGCCTTCGTGCAAGCGACATCGCAGAGCGAAAAACCGACGCTGATCATCTGCAAGACCATCATCGGTTTCGGCGCTCCGAACAAGGAAGGCAAGGAAGAAGCGCACGGCGCTGCACTGGGCAAGAGCGAAGTGGCTGCCGCGCGCGACATGCTTGATTGGCGCTATCCGCCCTTCGTGATTCCTGACGAGATTTACGCCGTTTGGGACAAGAAGAAAGTTGGCGCCGAACGCGAGAAAACGTGGAACGACGCGTTCGCCAAGTACGAAGCCGCGTATCCGGAACTCGCCGCAGAATTCCGCCGCCGCACGGCCAGCGAACTGCCCAAAGACTGGGCCAGCAAGTCGCAGGCTTTTGTCGAAAAGATGCAGTCGGACGGTCCGGATGTCGCGTCGCGTAAAGCCTCGCAGATGACGCTGGATGCGTTCGGTCTGCTGTTGCCCGAACTGATCGGCGGATCGGCTGACCTGGCTCCTTCCAATCTCACCATGTGGAAGGGCAGCAAAACCATCACCGGCCCCGACGGTAACTACATTCACTATGGCGTGCGCGAGTTCGGCATGAGCGCCATCGCGAACGGTCTGGCCTTGTATGGCGGACTGCTTCCGTACGACGGCACGTTCCTGGTGTTCTCCGATTACGCGCGCAACGCGGTGCGCATGAGCTGTTTGATTCCAGCGCACGTTATTCACGTCTATACGCACGATTCGATCGGCCTGGGCGAAGACGGCCCGACCCATCAACCCATCGAGCACATCAGTTCGCTGCGCCTGATTCCCAACAATCGCGTGTGGCGTCCGTGCGATGCGGCAGAGTCGGCCGTGTCATGGAAGGTGGCGGTCGAACGCAAGTGCAACCCATCGTGTCTGATCTTCTCGCGTCAGACGCTCAAGCATCAGCAGCGCACGCCGCAACAGCTCGCGGACATTCAGCGCGGCGCCTATGTGCTCTCCGATCCGGCAGATACCAAGTTCAAGGCCATCCTGATCGCCACCGGTTCGGAAGTGGAGTTGGCGATGGAAGCGGCACGTACACTGGCGCAGCAGAATGTGCCGGTGCGCGTGGTGTCGATGCCGTGCACCGAAGTATTCGATGCGCAGCCGCAGGAATATCGTGAAGGCGTACTCCCCGGTTGGTGTCGCGCGCGCGTGGCCGTGGAAGCGGCCAGCGTCGATTTCTGGGGCAAGTATGTAGGCCTAGACGGTGCGGTGGTCGGCATGACCACGTTCGGCGCGTCTGCGCCGGCGCCGAAGTTGTTCGAGCACTTCGGTTTCACGGTCGCTCATGTGGTCGACACCGTGAAGAAGGTGATCGGCTAAGCCGATTCTCGTAAGCGCTCTCTTAAACACCATCACGGTCATCCGTGATGGTGTTTAAGAGATCAGAGGCTGACTAGCGTCGTGAGGACGCCGAAGCCGATGGCCATCACCATGGCGACAGCAATGCAAGCGCTGCCGAGCCGGATACGTCGTGCATCGATGCGCGGAATCAATCGCCACAGCGCGATCACACCAACCAGCATCGATAAGACCAATGATGCGCGAAACGTGCCGCTGGCGATCAACGGGCCAAACGGTGGATGCAGCACGCCGACATGCGCGGCAGCGGCTGCGCTGATCAACACCATCGATAAGCACCAAACCAAGCACGCGAAGTAGACGCGGTTGAACACCACCGGTGCGCGTTCGCTCCAACGCAGCACGATCCCCACGATGAGTGCGGGAAGGATCGCACCGACACTGCTATACAGCACCCACCAAATGATGCTGCTGAGCAGCGTGAGCAGACCTGTCATGTGGTTTCCTTAAAGCCCAATCGGCGCAGCAGTTTATCCATCAGCCATGCGGGGCCGATCAGCAGATAGGCAAGATCCGTAAAGAAGCTCGGTCGACGGCCTTCAAACACATGGCCGATGAATTGGCCGATCCATGCGATAACGAAAACGCCTATCGCAAGCCAGCGTAGTTGACTTGCACCCAGCTGCTGGAATGCGACATAGCAGATCAGCGCGAACACGACCAACGTTGCCAGCAGTGCTGCGCCCAGCCGATGCGAATGTTTCCAATACCACGTGAAGGCCAGCACGATGGCGAACACCGCCCAGGCGCCGGGGTGCAGCCACGCTTCCGGTACCGGGATCGTCCAGAGCAACGCAATCACGCTCCATGCGATCAGCGGCACGCAGATCCAATGCAGCAAGCGGTTGGTGGGGTTCTGGTGATCGTGACTGTAGCTGTCGAGCCAGTCGCGCATGCTGCGTGCGTCGAGCGAGTTGGATGGCATCAGTGCGCACCACTTTTGGAGAAAAGGTTGAGTACCAACACGCCGGCGACAATCAGGCCGATGCCTAAAACCGCAGGCATGTCGAGCTTCTGGCGATAAGCCACCACACCGATCACAGCGATCAGTGCGGTACCGGCGCCCGACCAGACGGCGTAAGCGATGCCGAGCGGGATCTGGCGCAACGTCAAGCTAAGGCAGAAGAACGCGACGCCATAACCGGCAATCACCACGATGCTTGGCAACAAGTGACTGAAACCGTCGGAGGCTTTGAGCGCACTGGTGGCGATCACCTCGGCGACGATCGCCAGTCCCAAGCTAAGCCATGCGTTCATCGCGTCAGGTCAGCGTGATGCCGGCGAGGCGCTGCAAGGCTTCGGCGTATTTGGCGGCGGTTCCGGCGATCACGTCGGCAGGAATGTGCGGGCCCGGTGCCTTTTTGTTCCAGCCCAGTGTTTCCAGGTAATCGCGCACGAACTGCTTGTCGTAGCTGGGCGGGCTGATGCCGACCTTGTGGTGCTCGGCAGGCCAGAAGCGTGAGGAATCGGGCGTAAGCATTTCGTCCATCACATACAGCTTGCCGTGTTCATCGGTGCCAAACTCGAACTTGGTATCGGCGATGATGATGCCGCGCTCGGCCGCATATGCAGCGGCCCACTTGTAGATCGCCAGCGTGGCGTCGCGCACTTGTTCGGCCAAATCTTTGCCGACGGCTGCAACGACAGCATCGAAACTCACGTTCTCGTCGTGATCGCCTACCGCCGCCTTGGTGGATGGCGTAAAGATCGGTTCGGACAGCTGCTCGGCCTGACGCAGTCCTGCAGGAAGCTTGATGCCGCACAGCGAACCGGTGGCCTGGTAATCCTTCCAGCCCGAACCAATCAGATAACCGCGCGCGATGGCTTCCACCGGCACCGGCTTCAAGCGCTTGGTCACCACGGCGCGCTTGCTGTACAGCGCAAGGTCGGTACCTTCCGGCAGCACGTCGCTCAGCGGCGTATGCAGCAGGTGATTCGGAAGAAGGTGCGCGGTCTTGCCGAACCAGAAATTGGAGATCTGGGTAAGCATTTCGCCTTTGCCGGGAATAGGATCCGGCAACACGACGTCGAACGCCGACAGGCGGTCGGTGGCGACAATCAGCAAGCGATTGCCAGGCAGGGCGTGGACATCGCGCACCTTGCCACGGTGGATCAGCTCAATGCCGGGCAGGTTCGATTGCAGCAGGGTGGTGGGCACGGGGCGCTCCGAGGGTTCAAACAAGCTAACTATTGTAACGGCCCGGGCCCAGGACGCTGCTAGGGATGCTGGTAGTATTGGCCGCTTTATATCCCAATGTGTTGCCGATGCGAACCGTACTGATCGCGGCACTCGGTCTAACCTGTGCCCTGCCAGCGCTTGCCGCCGATATGCCGCCCAAGCCCACGCGGCTTGGTTTATGCGCAGCCTGCCACGGCGAAGCCGGCATGGCGCAGATTCCAGGCGCGCCGAATCTGGCCGGTCAGCGGCTGGACTACCTGCGCAAAGCCTTGAAGGATTACCGCGACGGCAGCCGCGATGTGCCGCTGATGCGCGCCGCCATCGGTCCGGTCGGCGACGCGGACCTGGATCAATTGGCGCGCTGGTATAGCGCGCAGAACCCGCCATCACAGGCCATCGCGCAACCATGAGCTACACCTACACCTTCTGGTTCGCTGCGGCGGGCTTGTTGCTCGGTCATGGCATCGTCGGCGCCGGTGTCGGCGCGATCATCGGCTTTGTGCTCGACAATTTGCGCTTCAGCCAGCGTCGTAGCGCCGTACCTGAGGCGGGCGGTTATGTCTCGCCGTTGTTCGCGTTGCTGGGTGCAATTGCGAAATCCGATGGCCGCGTATCGGAGATGGAAATCGCCATCGTCGAACGCATGATGACGCGCATGGGCCTCGACGCCACGCTGCGTCAGCAGGCCATCAACAGCTTCAACGCCGGTAAACAGCCTGAGTTCGATGTCACCGGTCCGATCAACGCCCTGCGCCAATGGGCCGGTTTGCGTCGCGATCACGCCTTTCCCTTGCTCGACGTGGTGATCGAGACGGTGCTGGCGGAGGGCAATCCGCCGCCGGAGAAAATGTCGATCCTGCGCCAGCTGGCC
>JAATFF010000012.1 GCA_015655335.1 Lysobacterales bacterium
CGACACTGCCATGCCCCAATTCCAGCACCGGTGCATTGTCATGCGTGGTCATGGCGAAGTTGTCGGCCTGCAGCTGGCCTTCCAGCCGTAGCTGTTGCGCCGGCTTGGTGTCAATGAAATGCAATTCCAGTTTGCCGGACAACTGACCACTGGGAATAGCCGCTGGCAACGGTTCGGGGACATAGCCCAGGTAGCGCGGCAGATCGAAATGATCGAGCGTAAAACCGATGACGGACTCGTGGCTGTCCGCAAAAGGTTTGGTTTGGCCCGCGATGTGCAATGGGCTTCCATCGATCTGCATCGCCAACAACGGCTGCACGAAAATATCGGCGTCGTGCGGCAAGTTGGCCAGGAATGGAATGCCAACCTCGATCTGATCGACATGATGCGTAGCGTTTAGAACTTTATCGTCGAGGGTGATATCGCCGTTGTGCACGCTGATATTGGACAGCGCAAAGCGTGTTGGCGAGGCATTCGGGTCGGCCGGCTTGGAAGCGAACCGCTGGACGATATCGGTGAAATTGAATGCCTGTGGCCCGGTGCGCGTGATATGGATTTGCGGATGCTGCACGGAAAGCTCATCCAGCACCGGCGCCATCCGAAACACCGACGCCCACGATGCGTTCGCCACCAGGCCGTCTACATCGACGAAGGGCGACGTGCCATCACGTTCGCCGATATGCAGCTTGTCCACGGCAAGACGCAGGTTGTACGGGTTGAGATGGATCGCGCCGATGGTCACAGGGCGCTGAAGTTGCGCGCTGAGCTGCTTTTCCAACTGGCTTTTGATCAGTCCCGGCGCGATAAAAAAGCCGAACAGGCCGAACAGCGCCAGAAAGATGACAATGACTAGTGCCGTGATGCGCAGGCCGCGGGATCGATACAGACCCTTTGCGCGTGCGCGCCCGGCAGCCATCAGTGCATTGGGTGACGAGTTCCGGTTTGCCATGCCGTCGATGCTCCCGTGACATCGCGGGCCGACCGTGCGCGGCAGTAGCCGTGCACTTCCCTAAGCCATGAAACTCATGTCGGCACGCCCGGGCGGAGTGTAGCGTGCGGCGTAGGAGATTGCGCAGCACCTTGTCAGCATTTTGCCGACAAGGTGCTGCGTGGTTCAGTTCAGTGCCAGGAACAAACGACCTTGCCGCACACACCGGCGTCCATCAGGTCGAAGCCCTTCTGGAAATCGTCGATGTGGATTTGGTGCGTGAGCACTTTCTGCAGCGGGAAGCCGGTCAGCACCATCTGCGTCATCTTGTACCAGGTCTCGTACATACGACGGCCGTAGATGCCCTGCAAGGTGAGGCCCTTGAAGATCACCCGGTCCCAATCGATGCCCGCGCCTTTGGGCAAAATTCCCAGCAGCGCGATCTTGCCGCCGTGATACATGCATTCGAGCATGTCGTTGAAGGCACGTGCATTGCCGCTCATTTCCAGGCCCACGTCGAAGCCTTCCATGTGCAGGTCCTTCATTACATCCTTCAGCGACTGATTCGCAACGTTCACCACGCGCGTGGCGCCCATGTCGGCGGCCAGCTTCAATCGGTAATCGTTGACATCGGTGACCACGACGTTACGTGCGCCGACATGCTTGGCGATGCCCGCGGCGATGATGCCGATGGGGCCGGCGCCGGTAATCAGCACATCCTCGCCCACCAGATCGAATTCCAGCGCGCAATGCGCGGCGTTGCCGTAAGGGTCGAAGAACGCTGCCAACTCGGAGGGAATCTGATCCGGAATCGGCCACAGGTTCGAGGCCGGCATGCTCATGTATTCGGCGAACGCGCCGTTGCGATTCACGCCGATGCCGATGGTGTTCGGACACAGGTGCTGACGTCCAGCGCGGCAGTTGCGGCAATGACCACACACGATATGGCCTTCGGCTGAAACGCGATCACCGATCTTGTAGCCGGTCACACCCGGTCCGATCTCCACGACGCGGCCGACGAATTCATGACCGATCGTCAGGCCCGGTTTGATCGTGCGCTGGGACCACTCGTCCCACTTGTAGATATGCAGGTCGGTGCCGCAGATCGCGGTCTTTTCCAGTTTGATCAGCACTTCATTCTGGCCGACTTCCGGTACCGGCACCTCTTCCATCCAGATGCCTTTCTCGGCGTGGCGCTTGACCAGGGCTTTCATCGTTTGCGGCATGGGGGACATCCAAAGCGGGCGGGGGAAGGGGGCACAAGACGCCAATTATAGATCGGGGGACATGGGGCATGCCTTGATGCGCTGCGGCATCGGCGGCGGCGCTCGATGCGCGTGAGGTTTTTGCCCGTCGTCCCAGCGAACGCCGGGATCCAGTGACTTAGGACGTCAAAGGCGCTAGGTCCCGGCGTTCGCTGGGACGACGGCGGGGTTTCATTGGCGGCTTCTCTAAAGATCCAGCCGGTCATAGTTCCGCGTGAACACGATCGGTTGACTCAATTCCGGCGTGGCCCATGTTTCCGTGACAGTCAGATGGTGCCCATCCGGCGAACGCACCCACAATTGCTCCAGCCGCGTGCCATCGCCGAAATCCATCGACACATCCATGCCGTTGGCGGTCATTTGCGTTTGCACGTGCGCACTACCGTTGAGGGACTGGCGGCTGACGCCGTCGAATTGGATGTTGAGCCGATCGTTATTGTTGAAGTCCGCCTGCAAACCCTTGCTGGTTTGTTGCACGTTTAGCAGTGCATCGTCGGCGAATAGAGGCGGTGTGGGGTCCTTAGGCGGCTTGCCGCTACTGCTGTCGTTGTTCGATGAGTCCTGGGAGTTGTGATTGCCATGCCGGCCGCCACCCATGCCTCCGCCGCCCATACCGCCACCTCCCATACCGCCACCTCCCATACCGCGACCGCCGCCATGACCACCGAACCCGTTCGACGATGAAGAAGGCGTCGCGCTGGAGCTGGCACCCGCGGGACGCGAAGAAGGTGATTGCTCGCGCCTGCGTTCGGCATGCAGGCGCTGGTTAATGACGGCGGCGCTGTCGCTCGCGCGGTCATTGAGCTGCCAGATGCCGCTGAAATCGGGTCCTGGCGACGTCATCTGCGCCGCGGCATGGCCGACAAAAAGCGATCCGGCCACAAGCAGGAGCAACGACGAACGAGAAAAGGGAGGTGGGGACATGGGCGATTTCACAATGATGGGGAGCGACGGTTATGCCCTGCGTACCGAGAGCTTCTGATCTCAACGCAGCAGCAGTTCTGCAGTGCACACACCTACGACCATCCATCGCCGATCTGGTTCGCCGATTACAATGTATCGATGCCCGTCGATCATCGCCCACTCGCCATCTTCCTGATGGGCCCGACCGCGTCGGGCAAAACTGCGCTGGCCTGTCGCTTGAGCGAACGCTTCCCGTTGAGCCTGATCAGCGTCGACTCCGCACTGGTCTATCGCGGCCTGGATATAGGTGCCGCCAAGCCGGATGCCGCGACGCTGGCACGTTATCCTCACGAACTGATCAACATCCGCGATCCTGCCGAGCCGTATTCGGCGGCCGATTTCAGTGTCGATGCGCAAGCTGCCATGCACCGCATCGCCGAGGCCGGTCGCATTCCTCTACTGGTTGGAGGCACTGGTCTGTATTTCCGCGCCTTGCAACGCGGGTTGTCTAGCTTGCCGGAAGCCGACGTCGACGTGCGTGCCCAACTGGCCAGCGAGGCCGCCATCATCGGTTGGGACGGCATGCATCGACGCCTGGCTGAACTCGATCCGCCCGCTGCCGAGCGGATCAAGCCCGGCGACGCACAGCGCATCCAGCGCGCGCTGGAGGTGATCGCGCTGACTGGCCAACCGCTTAGCGTCCAACAGCAGGGCGGTCGCGGTCAGCCGTTTCCGTGGCGTGTACTCAAGCTTGCCCTGCTGCCGGAAGATCGCGCACCGCTGCACGCACGCATCGCCACGCGCTTTGACGACATGCTGCAGCACGGCCTGCTCGACGAAGTGCGCGCGTTGCGTCAGCGAGGCGACCTGAAACCCGATTTGCCCGCCATCCGCGCCGTCGGTTACCGCCAGGCCTGGGAACATCTGGATGGCCTCTACGATGCCGTCGCGCTACGCGACAAAGGCATTTTCGCCACCCGTCAGCTAGCCAAGCGTCAGATCACCTGGCTGCGCAGCGAACTGGATGCCCGAAGCCTCGATCCCGAACGACCGGATCTCCTCGCCCGCTCGGTGGAGGCGGTGCACCTGTTTCTCGGGGGCAGGTCCGATCGGGCCTCGTGAATGATGTGACGCAGTTTTGTTATCTCTTTGTCATAACTTACAAAAGTCTTTCACCCACGATTTAAAAGCGGTTAACATTCAGGGGAACTAGGGCCGGGGTGCCATTTGGCGCCAATTTTTTCCGACCCATCCGTTGGACGAGGGGGAGAACAAGAATGTCAAAAGGGCAATCCTTGCAAGATCCATTTCTGAACGCATTGCGCCGCGAGCGCGTACCGGTCGCCATCTACCTGGTCAATGGCATCAAGCTGCAGGGCACGATCGAGTCGTTCGATCAGTTCGTGGTGCTGCTGCGCAACCAGGTGAGCCAGATGGTCTATAAACATGCTATCTCCACCGTAGTGCCGAGCCGCAATGTGCGCGTTGGCAACGGCCACGAAGGCCACGACGGTCACGAAGCCCACATTGAGGCGCACGTGTCGGCCGACAACGAAGGTTGATTCACTCTGTTCGATAGGCAAAAGAAAGGCGAACGTGCCGTATTGGTCCTGCCGCATTCGCGCGGCGGGGGCGATGCGGCAGAGCGGGCGGAAGAATTCGTCGAATTGGTGAAATCCGCGGGTGCCGACGTGCTGGCACGCATTCCCGCGCGCATAGAAGCCCCCAATCCGCGCTACTACATCGGCACCGGCAAAGCCGAAGAAGTGGCCGAAGCCGTGCGCGCCCTAGAAGCGGACCTGGTGCTGGTCGACCATCTGCTGACGCCCGTGCAAGAGCGCAATCTCGAAAAGCTGCTCAACGTGCGCGTAGTCGACCGTGCAGGCCTGATCCTGGACATCTTCGCTCAGCGCGCCCGTTCCCACGAAGGCAAGATGGAAGTAGAGCTGGCCCAGCTTAAGCACCTGGCCACTCGCCTGGTGCGCGGCTGGACCCACTTGGACGCCCAGCGCGGCGGCGCCATCGGCAACCGCGGTCCCGGCGAAACCCAGCTGGAAACCGACCGCCGACTGCTTGCCGAGCGCGTCAAAATGCTCAGCAAGCGGCTAGAAAAAGTGCAGACCCAGCGCAGTCAGCAACGCCGGGCACGCCTGCGCAACACCGTGCCGCGCGTGGCACTCGTTGGCTACACCAACGCTGGCAAATCCACGCTTTTCAATGCAATGACACAGGGCGCGGTCTACGCCGCCGATCAGCTGTTCGCCACGCTCGATCCGACCGTGCGCAAGCTGGATGACCTGAGCTGCGGCCCCGCGGTGTTGGCCGACACGGTCGGCTTCATCCGCGAATTGCCGCATGACCTGGTCGCCGCCTTCCGCGGCACGCTGGCCGAAGCGCGCGACGCCGACTTGCTCTTACACGTCAGCGACGCCGCCGACGAAGAGCGCGAACGGCTGCATCAAGTGGTCGATCAGGTGCTGGAAGAAATCGGCGCCGGCGACGTGCCGCAATTGCACGTCATGAACAAGATCGATCTTGCCGGCGGCACGCCACGCATTGTGCGTAATGCCGACGGCGTTGTGCAGCAAGTATGGCTCTCCGCCGCCACGGGCGAAGGACTGGATCTGCTACGCGAGGCGCTCGGCGAGCTGCTGGGCGGCGAACGCGTGCAATCCGAGCTGCTGCTGCCGTTATCGGCAGGGCGCCTACATGCCCGGCTTCGCGCCGCCGGTGCCATCACCGAAGAGGCGGTGGACGAATACGGCTGGCGCCTGCGCATCGACGCGCCGCGTAGCGTGCTGGCCCCATTGACCGGTGGCCACGGTGCCGACATCGAATTACTGCGCGGCCTCCTGGGTAACGCAGATATGGCCGAAGAGCCCATTTGACCGTCGTCTCGGCGAACGCCGGGACCCAGCGCCTCCATCGCACCGAAGTCATTAAAGTCCCGGTACTCAGCAGGGCGATCGGCCATAAAACGCATGCAATCCACGCTGAAGGGATGGCCCCGATAGTGGTCCGCCACGGTCCGCCCTCGACCCGTCTCTGTTAGAATGCGACCGTTTGTGCACCACCCCTTGTGGGTGCTTGCACGTCCGACTACTCGTCACCATGTCCCATCCAGCACAGAGCGTTTTCCGGCCGTTGTTGCCGGCCTCCCAGCGGCCCCAAGGAGACTGACTATGGCCTGGAACGAACCCGGCAACGGGCAACGCGATCCATGGAACAAGAACAAGCGTGGTTCCGGCGGTAAGCCGGGCATTGAGACCGCATTCAAGGATGTTCTCAAGCGTCTGGGCAAGCTGGGCGGCCCGGGCGGCATTCTCACCATCATTGTGGCGATCCTGTTGGCGTGGCTGCTGCTGACCAGCTACGCCGTGATCGGCGCCGGCCAGGTCGGCGTGGTACAGCGTTTCGGTGCCTACACGCGCACCATCGGTCCCGGTTTTCACGTCAAGCTGCCGCTGCCGATCGAAACCGTGCAGCCGGTTGCCACCGCGCGCATTCGCGCCATGTCCGACCAAATTCGCATGCTCACCCGCGACGAGGACATCGTCGCGGTGGACTTCAACGTGCAGTATCAGGTCACCGATCCGCAGAAGTACCTGTTCAACACACGCGATCCCGACGGCACCCTCAACGAAGCCGCGCAGGCAGCGGTGCGCGCCGTGATCGGTACGCAGGCGATGGACGATATCCTCACTGGCCAGAGCGACGGTGCCGCATCGACCGCGGCGCTTGGCGCCCTGCAACAGCAGGTGCGCAACCAACTTCAGCATACGCTCGATACCTATAACTGCGGATTGCAGGTAACCGACGTCAGTTTTCAGGCCATCACGCCGCCGCAAGAAGTGAAAGACGCCTTCGACGACGTGAATGCCGCCCGCCAGGATCGTCAGGGCCTTATCGATCAGGCGCACGCCAATACCAGCCAAGAAATTCCAGCCGCCAATGGCGACGCCAAACGCATGGCCGCCGATGCGAACACCTATAAGGCGCAACGTATCGCGCATGCCCAGGGCGATGTTGAACGCTTCAACCTTATCCTCAAGGAATACAAGGCCGCGCCGGACGTCACTCGCCGCCGCCTATGGCTGGAAACCATGGAAGAGATCCTTCGCGTCAACAACAAAGTGATCGACGGCTCCGATGGCCGCAGCGTTATCAACATCAGCAACAGCGACGCGCAGCCCGCCACCAACTTGCCCGGCGTGGGTGCCGTCGCACAGCCCGGCAATGATGAGGCGGAGAAGGGGAAGCAGCCATGAAAACCACCGCTGCGATCATCATTGTTCTGCTGTTGCTGCTGGGCGTGAACAGCTTCTACTCGGTGGAAGACGGTCAGTCCGCGCTGGTGGTGCAATTCGGCAAAATTCTTCGCGCCGACAAACAACCTGGCCTGCACGCCAAGGTGCCGCTGTTGCAGCAGGTGTTGACGCTCGATGACCGCGTCCTTGCCTTCGACGGTGCGCCCCAGCGTTACGCGACCTCCGATAAGCAAAGCATCAACGTCGATTTCTTCGTGAAGTGGCGCATCGCCAATCCAGAGGACTACTACCGCGCCACCGGCGGCGATGAACTGCAGGCCGGCCAGCGTCTCAGCCCAATCGTCAGCAACGCGCTGCGCAGCGTCGTGGATGCGCACACCCTTCAGCAACTGATCGCCGGCGGTCAAAGTGAGCTCACTGCCAGCACGCTGCAGCAATCCAACGAACAGGTAAAGGCGCTCGGCATCGCGGTGGTTGATGTGCGCATCACCGGTATCGAATTCCCCGACGACATCAAAGCGGCGGTCTACAAGCGCATGCAGATCGAACGCCAGCAGCAAGCCGCTACCATCCGCGCCGACGGCAAGCAGCAAGCCGAAACCATCAAGGCCGATGCCGACAGCCAGGCGCAGATTCTCCACGCCAACGGCGAAAGCGACGCCGAGAAAGTAAAAGGCGAGGGCGATGCGCAAGTTGCGCAGATCTACGCGCAAGCCGCCGCACAAGATCCGGATTTCTTCGCTTTCTATCGCAGCCTGGAGGCCTACAAACAAGCTTTCGGCGACGGCAAAGCGACGATTATCCTCAAGCCGGATTCCGAATTTCTGCGCTACTTCGACAGCCCGGCTTCCGTGCCGGCGCGGCACTGAGTCAATGCCATGCCACGCGATTTTTACGCTGCACTATGCCTTGTGCTGGTGATCGAAGGCCTCGTGCTATTCGCCGCTCCGCAAGGTTGGCAGGCCATGATGCGCGAGGCCTTGAAGCTGGAGCCGCGCAGGTTGCGCGTATTCGGCGCAATAGCCGTTGGCATCGGTTTGATCACGTTGCATTGGGTGCACTAAACACATTCACGGCGCGGTAACCAGCGCGCGCGATAGTTTTCCCGTTCCGCCGATCGGAACGTCTTTAAGAGCGAGACACATCATGGGCAAGTCAGTCGTAATTCTTGGCGCACAGTGGGGCGACGAAGGTAAAGGCAAAATTGTCGACCTGTTGACCGAACGCGTGGGCGCCG
This sequence comes from Lysobacterales bacterium, assembly GCA_015655335.1. GTDB lineage: Bacteria > Pseudomonadota > Gammaproteobacteria > Xanthomonadales > Rhodanobacteraceae > Dyella_B. Next base: position 8,602 of record JAATFF010000012.1, read on the forward strand.
TCGCGCGCTTCCAGGGCGGCCACAACGCCGGCCACACCCTTGTCATCAAGGGCAAGAAGACCGTGCTGCATCTCATCCCCTCGGGCATTCTGCGCGACGACGCGCTATGCCTGATCGGCAACGGCGTGGTGCTGTCGCCCGCCGCGCTCAAGCAGGAAATCGAAGAGCTCGAAGCACAAGGCGTCAGCGTGCGCCCGCGTCTCAAGATCAGCCCGGCCACCCCGCTGATCATGCCCTACCACATTGCCGTGGATAAGGCGCGCGAAATCGCCGCCGGCGGCAAGGCCATCGGCACCACCGGCCGTGGCATTGGTCCGGCCTACGAAGACAAAGTCGCCCGCCGTAGCGTGCGCGTGGCCGATCTGATGTACCCGCACGAGCTGCCAGCCCTGATCAAGACCGCCGTCGACTATCACAACTTCATCCTTACGCAGTGGTTGAAGGCCGAACCGGTCGACTACCAGCAGGTGCTGGACGACGCACTCGCTTACGGTGAATTCATCCGCCCGATGGTCGACGACGTCGCCACCATCCTGCACGACGTGCGCAAGGAAGGTGGCAACATCTTGTTCGAAGGTGCGCAGGGCGCACTGCTCGACATCGATCACGGCACCTACCCGTATGTCACCTCCAGCAACACCACCGTCGGCGGCGCACTTGCCGGCACCGGTGTGGGTGCAGGCGACATCGACTACGTGCTCGGCATCTGCAAAGCCTATGCAACACGCGTCGGCGGCGGCCCGTTCCCCACCGAACTCAATGATGAAATGGGCGAACGCCTGCGCAAAGTCGGCAACGAATTCGGCGCCAGCACCGGCCGTCCGCGCCGCTGCGGCTGGATCGACCTCGTTGCACTTAAGCGTGCCGTGCAGATCAACGGCATCAACGGCCTCGCCATCACCAAGCTCGACGTCCTCGACGGCTTGCCCAGCATCAAGGTCTGCATTGCCTACGAATACCGCGGCAAGCGCCGCGAACTTGCCCCGCTGGATGCCGATGGCTGGGCCGAATGCAAACCCGTCTACTTGGAATTCCCAGGTTGGGAAGAATCCACCTGCGGCATCCGCGACTGGAACAAGCTGCCCCCGGCAGCACGCGCGTATTTGCGCGCGGTGGAAGAACTCTCTGGCTGCCACCTGGCCATCGTGGCTACCGGCGCGGATCGTGACGACACAATTGTGCTGGACGATCCGTTTGCATAAGCACTAGCCGTATGTGGGATCACATAAGAAGGGCCCTCTCGCGAGGGCCCTTTTTTGCCATGGAGGCTATGGAGTGCCGCACGGAAAAGTTTGTTCAGAACATCCGTCAGGCTCGTAACTTGCTTGCTGTATTAGAGCCTATCTCAAAAAAACCGGTAGCCAAGCCGTCATCCCCGCGAAAGCGGGGACCCAGTGACTTTAAAGTTTTGAGATTGCGAAGACCCTGAATTCCTGCTTTCGCAGGAATGACGAGCAAAAAATGTTGTTGAGGAGGCGGCTGGCAATTTTGAGACCGGTTCTAACAGGCGTTGCCGGGGACGTTATATATCCCCGCGACCAGCCGATAAGCGTATTTATCAGGACATAGGGCGCTTCCCGTGAATGCGACGCAAATGGTCTATAAATGCTGCGTTACCTTCGATGTCCCGTTTTAAGGGAGAGGCTTTTTGCGCGTCGTTTCGCTACTCGTATTACTGCTGCTAGCCCATCTCGTTCTGGCGAACCGGAGCGGTCATGCGGAAGATGCGTGGCCGCAACTGATGTTGTTGTCCGTACAAGCCATGGCCCTGGGGGCGGTTTTCGTGCGCTACAGGCGCAGCCCGCCATTGATCCGCTTGCCATGGCTGCTACTGGCGCTGGCCATCTTGATGCAGGTGTTGTGGGGAAGTACCAACCTCCTCACGACGATGCTGGGTGATAAAGGCGGTTATCTGTCTGCGCTCGCAACGGTTTTTTCCGGCCTGTATGTGATCCCTTGCATGTTCATGGTGTCGCGCTCGTTCACGCGAAACGAGCCACGCGTCGTGGTGGGGCTAGACCTCGCTATGTCGTGCGTCGTTGCGATATTGCTGTATGAATTCTTTACGCAGATGTTGAGCGGGCCGCTGGCGAAGGATCCTACCAGTATTTACGCGGTGCTCTACCAAGCGGATGCGATCGATTTTTCGCTGGCACTCATGGCCATCTTGCGCCTGCTGGGCGCGCGCAGTTTTCGCTGGCGTTTCTTTTACTTCGCAGCAAGCAGCTATTTGCTGGTCAATGCGATCGTTGCAACCATCTACAACCGTGTAGAACTGCATGGTCTGCCCTGGTGGGCCGGCTCGCTGGTGGATATTCCCCACGCATTGCTCGCGCTGGTGGCCATACGGCAGCCGCCGCGTTGGTTACGTGCCTACCATCCCTCGCTGGCGGTATCGCAAACCATCGCATCGTTTGCGCCGATCATTTTGTCGATGATGGTCGTCATGCTTGGCTTCAGCGTGACACGCGTCAGTTTTATTCTTGGCTTATTGACGGGCTGCGCATCCGTGTTGTTTTACGGCTTGCGCGTGGCATTTATCCAAAGCCGCCATATGGACATGCAACGCGCTGGTGACTTGAGTGCGTTGCGCCTGGAGCAGCAGCTGGGCCGCGATCCACTCACAGGCATCGCCAATCGCGTGACATTGGATACGTGCCTGCGTGAGGCGTTGCAGGAAGGACACCGGACCGGCCGTTACTGCGCGCTGTTGATGATCGATATCGATTTTTTCAAGCTGTACAACGATAGCCTGGGCCACATCGCTGGAGATGCGTCCTTGATCAAAGTGGCTTCTGCGCTCAGCAGCCAGCTACGCGCGCGCGATTTGGCCGCGCGCTATGGCGGTGAGGAATTTGTTGTGGTGCTAATGGATGCATCCACGGAGACTGCCATCGAAGCGGCAAAGCGAATGGTAGGCGTCATCGAGCGCTTGCAGATCCCACATCCCTGCAGTCCCTACGAGCGGATCACGGTGAGTATCGGCATTGCCACGCAGACGCCCGATACCCCGATGGATCCGGTCGTCCTGCTGGAAGAGTCAGATCGAGCGCTTTACCTGGCTAAGAACAACGGCCGGGATCGTGTCGAAGTAGCCGATGAATCCGCGTGTGATTTATTTCCTGGATGGAACAGGTTCGATATGCGCGGTGACGCCATCAAGTGAAGAGGATGGTGATGGGCCATTCAACTATTCCGCCCATTGAGGCTTGTTAACTTTTAGTTAGAGTCCCGTGTGACCGGTTTAATGTCCTCGCTTACCGCACAATGCATCCAGCGCCATCTATTCCAAATCTATCTATATTTTGCCGGGCACCATTGCCTGAAGAATTCGCAATATCGCGATTCCGTGGTGAAGCAATCCATCCTCTTTCACATATCCCAACACCGTCATCGCTATATATCTATGTCACACGCCAGTCGTTTCTATTGATGTCTCGCGGACATCGACATCATCAAAGAAAGAAGGACGGAGAGTTGCTGTGAGCAAAATTAGCTATCAAAACAAATACTATGACTTCGATAACATTCGCGATCAATTTGACCCCGCTGTCGTGGAGCAGATGATAGGCGAGTACGACACGGACCAGGATTTCTTCAACACCTATCTGGTGAAGCATCAAGAAAAGTTTGGTGAACAATTCGTCGTGCATTAGTTGCTGCGAATCGTCAAACTCGTTTCAATTGTGCAAATTGAAAAGGGGTCAGTTCAACCTGACCCCTTTTCATATTCATCGATTCTTACAATTGCGACGTTGTCGTCGCGTTGAATTGCGTCCCGAGGTTTGTCTCCAGGTCGCCGATCGCAAAGTCCAGCACGCTGAAGATCTCCGCGCGATCCGATGCGTTGCTCAGGTCCAATGTCGCGGTGCTCGCGACGCCGGCTTGCGTCAGTGCGGTGTTGAACGCTGTTTGTGCCTGTGTCGCCGAAATGTAGACCGACGAGCCTGAGCTGCTGACGTAGTCCATCGTCTGGAACACGTTGGAGAAGACGGTTTCCAAGGAAGCGATGTTGAAGGCTACGTGGTTGGTCGGCGTGGAAAAGGTTGTCGCGCTGGTTGTCGGGATCGGGTTGTCGTACAGCTGATCCAGGTAATAGTGAACTTGGTAGGGGTATTGTTGATAGGTGTCCTGCACGCCCCATACCGAACTATAGGAATTTACCGAAGCTACCGTTGCGGCCGTGGCTGTCTCGCCCAAGGTGCTGTAGCTGCTCACCAGGCCGCCGTAATAACCCTGGTTGTAGGCCACGTTCAACAGCACGTCGAGGAAGCTGTTCGGTAAGGTTGTGAAGTTCGCTAGCGCGTTGTTGTACTGCGGCTGCCAAGGCGTTATCCAGCCATTCGGTCCGGTGCCGGTGACGATCAGCGATACGAAATCGTTGTAATGGAAGTACGCGGTCAACATCGGTCCGTAATATTTGTTGTTGAACGACGCCGGTGTGGGCTGGCTGTACTGCGTAGCGGCGGTCGCCATCGTGTAACCTATGTTCTTCTGGATCGCGACGTAGTTGATGAGCGAATGGCCTGCTGGCGCGTAAGAGCCCGCGACCATGTCGGTGGCGTAGTTGTTGATCTGATACGGTCCGCCTTGGCCGACGCCCATCACGGCTGCTTGATCGGGCGACGGATCGATCAGGGTGCTGGTATCGACATAGTATTCGGTGGCGATATTTTCCTGCAGTAACTGGCCCAGGATCGATCCATACAAGTAGTCCTTGTCGAACTGCATGCCTGGGTAGTATTCCTTCACCAGGTGGCCGTACATCGCACCAGCAATCACATTGGACATGATGAGGTCGGTGTAGTTGTCACCGGTTAGAACGATCTGGTCTTCGGCCGTGCCCGCGCCCAATAACAAATGGAAGTTGACCGTGCCTGATGTGGTGCTAGGCGACGGTGTTGGTGTTGGTGTTGGCGTCGGAGTCGGCGTCGGCGTCGGGCTAGGCGAACCACCGCATGCGCCTTGCGAAGTCCAAGGCTCGCCACTTCCCGATCCGCCACTGTTGGTTGCAGGATCGTTGCCCTGTGTCCACCAGTTAGCCTTGTAGTTGATGCCACTCTCGCTGGCGACATTGCCTGCCGTATAAATCGCTGTTGAACTCCACGCGGCGGCACAACTGGTTTGCGCCTGCACAATCCCTAGGGGTGCAACCGTGAGCAGGGTTGTCGATAGTGCAGCCCCCATGGCGGTGCTCAGCGAGCTCAGCGTAAGGGAGGGCCAAATCGTGGACTTCTTCGCGCGCATGGACTGTCTCCGGAGTTGAATTGATACGCGACAGGTGAGCCACGGTCACCGATTACACAACCGCATCCGCCCCTGACTATGTCGGTTCAATCACGACGCGTGCTCCCGTGTCGCATTGCACGTGGTCGGTTTGCTAGGTCGTGAAGTGCGGCGAGTATCTGCCTGCGATAACAAGGCTGTACAGTGCGTTTGGCTGCTGTGCCCACGCTAGAACGTGACGCGTATCGCAAGATAAAAATGCCATATATGCATAACGAAAATTCACGTCATGCACACAAACGTTTGGCTTGCGATGAAACGCCGGATGGTGGGCTTCTGAGCCTGCAAACGAACATGGGAGTGGAGTGTTGCTCAAGAAACAGACGTCTCAAAAATCCATCGAGTCGCTGTGTTCCATTTGAATAAAAGTAAGAGTCACTTTTGAAGCATCGTTCTTCATTTTATTTCAACGGGTAGCTGTCCACCTTTCGCCAAGCTCTTCGAAAAGTCATTTAATTAAAAAACCAACTGCCACGTTTTTGATGGTCATGTCAGCTATGCCCGATTTGCGCGAAATGCTCAGCAGATCGCTGTGGGCAAATGGTTTTGATCCGAAGGGTTCACGCCGTACTTACCAGGCGGGGAGTAGACACGTCTGGCTGACATGGCTCGCACGGCGATATCGCAGCCGTGTTTGTTTGGGGGTTACAGCGCCGCATTGGGGTCGGCTTAGGTCTCGGCGCTGCGGGGGATGGCTTGGTTATCTGTGAACTTGTGTGCATGGCGCAAGTGGCTGTCGCGTGTTGCCGCCCGTAAGCGTTACTGGCTCTCTACTCAAACGCTTGTTCACGAAAGGAGGCATGGAACATGGCCGATATCAGTGTGCTTGTGGTGGTGGATGGGATCTTTCAACTGGGTCCTCAGGTCGTGTCTGCGGGTCCTCCCGATCTGCGCGACGAAACCTTTACGATTTCCAAGTACGTTTCGCTTCTGCTGGGGAGTACGTCGCCAACCATTTCGGTGGATACGGCGCATCGCAGCGGCGATCCGAACGGGACTATTACCGAGCCGTTCAATTTCGCCACATCGGTGCCGGATCTCTCGGTTTATGACGTCATCGTGATGTTTGGCTATGCGGGCACTAACTACGACGCCGAGAACGGCGGCCCGTTGCCGGGAAATCTCATCTTTATCGGCCCAGACGAGGTCACGGCCATGGCCAATTTTATGGACGGCGGCGGTGGCGTGCTGGCGGCCGGCGATCATGAGGGCCTGGGTTCGCTGATGTGCGGGTTACTACCGCGCGTACGCACGATGCGCGCGTGGTTTTCCCAAGCCGATTCCGATCCAAGGATTCCTGCAGCAGCACCGCGAAACTATCTCGGCGATACCAGCATGCGTGCCGACACGCTGCAGCTAGCGGCGGACGGTACCTGGCATTTCGACAATCAGTCTGACGACATACCGCAGCCGTTGGTGTTTCCAAATGGCACCACGCATCCGATCTTGCAGGGCGCGCACGGACCGATCAGCCATTTTCCGGACCACATGCATGAAGGGCAGGTGATATCTCCCTACATCTTGAACGACTCGCTTATTCCAGGCGACTAGCGTGACGAATACCCGACCGTGGCCGGGTTGCAAACGTTGCCGATTCTTCTGGCGACTGGCCAGACGATTGGCGGGCATACCTCGCAAACGGATGGTTCGGCCTGCGAGCAGAACAACTTCTACAACGAAAAAGTGGCAACACGCTCACCGGGTTTCACCATCAATACCCTTAACGCTTATGACGGACAGACGGTGGGCGTGGGGCGTGTGGTGACGGATTCGTCCTTCCATCACTACATCGATCTGAATCTGATCGGCGATCCCTGCGCGCCGCCCGGTCCTAAACAATTGGGCTTCACTACCTCAGCGGGCGCCGCCTATTTGGATGATTTCACGGCGTTCTACATCAATGGCATCAGCTGGCTGGCCCGGCGCCCCAAGACATGTTCGCTGATAGTCCAGAACAGCACGTTTGGAAAAGACGAGGTTGTTTCGATAGGTACGCCGGCAAACTTTCCCTCCGCATTTTGGGTGGTGATGGATGGCTTTCTGCCATCGGAACTGTCGATCGATAGCAACGGTAACGTGACCCATGCCACCAGCGCACCGAAGATTAGTTTTACGGTGGATGCGCCGGCCAGCGGCAATCCGGCCATCGTTACGGCGCTCAACAATCAACTGCAGATTCCCGCTTTTTCGGGCGCTGTGCTGACCGAAGCATTGCCGCCGCCACCCAACGCACCGCAGCGCTTTCTGTACCCCTTTGCCATGACCTTCACCGGCACGGATGGTTTTGTGATGCCGACGGAGTTGTTGACGCTGAAGGCCACCATCACGGTGAATGGCAAGCCTTACACCACGTCGGCGCAGTTGGAGTTGACGACCTCGGCCAATCCGTACGTCAACCATGTGGATGCGGGTAACGATTACACGCCATGGCTTAGCACCGATTTGCGTGTATTCAGTGTGGATGACGATAAACAATTTTTCGGGAAGTCGGTCAGCGATTTCTATCCGCCGGGTGCGACGACGATATATCCAGTCTCGGCACAGAATGCCTCCAAGGCAGCCACGGCCTATATCGCATACGTCATCCAGCAGTTGACGCAAAACCAAGGCAGCGCAGGTGGAGACACCTATGAAAATAGTCTGAGCGAGCTGGAGGATGTTTCGCAGTCGCTGTTGGAGTATTTGCAGGTGAATCCGCGGAGCAAGAAGGCGGCCTTCAATTTCGCGATCTGTCGCGTTCGCATTCGAGGCACCACGCCGACAGGACCCAACACGACGCAGGCAACGAATTGCCGCGTGTTCTTCCGTGCGTTTCAAGCGCAGAACACGGTCTCGACGTACAACACCAGCACCACGTATCGCGAAACACCGATTGTGCCCAGCTATGGACGTCGCGTGCCGTTGCTAGGCGTGCAGGTGGATGCGATGGGTCGCAATGAATACATCACCTTGCCGTTCTTTGCCGTCGATCGCGTCAATCTCAACGGTCCTGCGGATCTCACGACGCAACCCGCCGATACGCCGAATGTGCAGACCATTGCGCCGCAAACGGGTAAGGAGATCGATACGTTCTACGGCGTTTGGCTGGATATGAATCAGCCCACCGATTTGTTTCCGCAATACGCCCCGCCGGGCGATTTCGATAATCAGAACAACTCGTTCAACACCAGCGGCTACACCACGCAGTCGATCAACGCCGCGTTCAACCGGGCGCCGCATCAATGCCTGGTGGCGGAGGTGGCATTTGATGATGTGCCCATTCCCGCTTCCGCCGATAGCACCACGTCGGACAAGCTTGCGCAGCGTAATTTGGCCTATATCGATGGGCCTAATCCGGGTGTGATCGATTCGCGGCGTATGCCGCACCCGTTCCAAATCCAAGCTACTTCACGCATGGCGAAGCATGTCGATGAATTGATGATTACGTGGGGCAACACGCCGGCCGGTAGTACCGCGTCGCTGTATTTGCCGGGTGTAAGCGCTACGGACGTGCTTGCGCTGGCCGATCAGATGTATGGCTACCACCCGCTTACGGCGTTGGATCAGCATACGATCGAAGCCCCCGTTGCACCGGTGACGTTTGTGCCGATACCCAAGGGCACCGGGTTATTGGCCGGTTTGCTGACGGTCAATCTGCCGTCGGGCATCGTGCGTGGCGATCAGTATTCGCTGGTGGTGCGGCAGGTAAGCGACGCCTCCGCGGTGCCAGCGCAGGACAACAAAGATCGCCAGGCCGTCGCGAAGGCACGTTCATTGTTACCACTGCTATGGCGACGGATGCTGGGCGCGTTTCAGATCAATATTCAGATCAGCACCAAGCAACAGTTGCTGGAGCCGGAGGAGCGCCGCCTGGCCTTGTTCCGCTGGATCGCCCAAAACGTGTTGCCATATAGCCGCTGGTATCCGGTGATGCAGCGCTATATCGAACAGCTGGCTGGTCGTGTGGAGGGCTTCGGCGGCAATCCGGTCAACATCTTGCCGTCCCAGAGTGGGAGCATTCCTGGGCATCCGATTCATCCGCAACCGACTCCGTCACCCGGACACGGCCATGCGCCAACGCCGGGACATGGCAAGATCGAGCATCGGCACGAGACGACCGGCAAAGTGGTCGGCATCATGTACGACCACTTCGGCGATTTCGACGGATTCATCGTCCAGACGCGTCACGACGAGGAGCATCATTTCCATAGTCGCGAGCCGCAGATTCTCGATCTGGTGCATCGGGCATTCGACGAACGCATTCGCATCACCGTGGTGCACGATCCGCATCGGCACAATGCGCCTCTATCGGTGATTCTGCGCGGACCGCCGCCCTGGAATGTGTGAGTGATGTCGAGACGAATGGGGCGAATGGATCGCCCCGTTCTTCGTGCTTATCGACGTTATGCGAAAGCTTCGGCGCGGTCAGTCGTTGACGATCGTATTCCTGCCGCGCTGCTTGGCCTGATACATCCGTCCATCCGTCAATTCGATAAACGGCACGAATTCGTCGCCGCACTCAGGAGTGATGGTGCTGAGGCCGATGCTGGCCGTCAGCCATTTGCCGACTTCGGAGCCTTTGTGCGGAATGTGCTCGCTGGCGATCAGGTCGCGACAACGCGAGGCGATTTTGTAGGCTTCGGTTTCGTTGGTATCGGGCAAGATCAGGATGAATTCTTCGCCACCGAAACGGGCGACGAAGTCACGTGGTCGCCCGGCGGCCAAGGTAAGTAGCTTGGCGACGCGTTTCAAGCATTGGTCGCCTTCCAAGTGACCGTAGTGGTCGTTGTATTGCTTGAAGCAGTCGATATCCAGCATCAATAGCGAGATCACCTGTTTGTTGCGGCAGGCATTGCTCCATTCGGTTTCCATCACGGCGTCGAAGCGGCGACGGTTGGCGACGCCGGTCAGGCCGTCTTTGAAAGAGAGTTCTTCCAACTCACGGCGTGCGGCGGCGAGTTGCTCTTCGATGCGCTTGCGTTCGCTGATATCGAACATGAAACCGATCAGCGAATCGACGTCGCCGTCGTCCTTGCGCACCACGTGCACGACATCGCGAATCCACACGTAGTCGCCGTTCTTATTGAGTGCACGATAGTCCGCTTCGTGATCCACGCCGGCCTTCGATTGCGCCACGCAAAAATTCACCGCCCAGTCGCGGTCTTCCGGATGCATGCGGTCGGCCCAATCCTGCACACTCACCCAGCTGGACGGCTCCCAGCCGAGCAGTTCCTCGATCTGCGGACCGATGTATGCGAATTGCATCGTGGCCCAATCGATTTTCCAGGGAATGGCCCGGGTCGATTCCAACAGGGTTTTATAGGTGGCGCTGTCCAGATCCATCTTGCTTTCGATCGTCGTCATCGTGTTGATTCCGGGTTCGTCGACTCAGGTAAGGGCGTGAGCGCGCATTTCGTAGCACTCAAACCCTCAAGGCGCATGCAATGGTCATGCCCTTAAGGCGGGTCGGGTTTCAACGCTAGCATGGGGAATGGCGAGGGAGGCGATCAGGCCTGTAACTTGCTTGGCGTATACCCCAAGATATCTACCTGTTGGCGCAGAAGCCCGATTGTGGGGCTTAGCCATAATGTGGCTAACCTCCCCAGCATGCGCCAAACCGTGGGTAGGTTTGAGGAGGCGAGTTGGGGTTTCCTTGTCATGTGACGCGTTTTGTCCATACCCGCCCGCCGCCGACGCTGTCCTGATTGAAAGGAGGGGCTTTTTTTGCGTATCGCCTGGGCATTGGTTTTATTGTTAATGGGCCACCTGGTTCTGGCGAACTGGAGCGGGCATGCGCAGGACACGTGGCCGCAATTGACGATGCTGGCTGTGCAAGGCATGGCCGTCTGGATTGTTTTTCTGCGATTTCGACGCAGCACTCCGCTGATCAAGTTGCCATGGTTGTTGTTGGCGCTAGCCGCCATGATGCAGGTGCTATGGGCGGCAACCAATCTGCTCACCACGATACTGGGTGACAAGGGTGGTTATCTCACCGCCATAGGCGTGGTGATTTCGGGCCTGTATATGATCCCGGCGATGTTCATGGTCGCGCGATCGTTTGGGCAACATGAGCCGCGTGCCGTCGTGGTGTTGGATCTGATTTTGTCGTGTTTGGTGGCCGCGCTGCTTTATCAGTTGGTCACGCAGTTGCTGAGTGGGCCGCTAGCTTCGAATCCATCCAGCATTTATGTGGTGATCTACCACGCCGATGCCGTCGATTTTTCGCTGGCAGCCATGGCGATTCTTCGTATGTTTGGTGCGCGAAGCTTTCGTTGGCGCTACTTCTACTACGCAGCCAGTACCTATTTGCTGGTCAATGCGATAGTCGCGGCGGTTTACAACCGCGTGGAGTTGCGCGGGCTGCCCTGGTGGGCGGGTTCGATGGTGGATATCCCCTATGTCTTGTTGATTTTGGTGATCCTGCGAAAGCCTCCGCGGTTTTTGCGTGCTTATCACCCGTCCCTTGGGGTTTCCCAAACCATCGCATCGTTTTCGCCGATCATGCTGTCGATGATGATATTGATGCTTGGCATCAGCGTGTCGCGCATCAGTTTTATTCCCGGAGTTTTGGCAGCGTGTGTCTCGGTGCTGTTCTATGGGTTGCGCGTCGCCTTCATTCAAAGCCGTCATCTGGATATGCAGCGCGCCATCGATTTGAGTACGTGGCGTCTTGAGCAACAAGTAAGCCGGGATCCTCTGACGGGCATCGCCAATCGCGCGATGTTGGATAAGCGATTGCGCGACGCCTTGGAAGAGGGGCAGCGAAGCGGCGGCTATTGTTCGCTGTTGATGATCGACATCGATTTCTTCAAGCAATACAACGACAGTCTCGGTCACGTTGCCGGTGATGCCTGCCTGATCAAAGTGGCTTGTGCGCTGAGCAGCAGTCAGCTGCGTTTGCATGATCTGGTGGCCCGTTACGGCGGTGAAGAATTCGCGGTGGTGTTGGCCGACACTCCTCCCGACGCGGCGCGAGAAGTGGCCCGCCGGTTGATCAGCAGCATCGAGCGATTGCAGATTATTCATCCGGTCTGCGCGCCGGGACACGTGACGGTAAGTGTAGGTATTGCCACCCAAACGCACGAGACGGCGCTGGATCCGAGGGTGCTTTTGGATGAGGCTGATCGTGCGCTCTATCGCGCCAAAAGCAATGGCCGAAATCGTTATGAAGTGGCAGTGCATATGCTGCAGGGCTCGCAGGTCGAGTTGCCTGATGCGGGACGCGCAAACGATGCGTTGCCCCATTGATGCGTGCCTTTTGGCACTCGCCGCTCCATGGCGAAGGCGTTGTGCTTTAATTTCGGTATGACGGACTGTCATCCTCGCAGACCGACAGCCGTTTAGGTTGGCGAACTTCCCCATTCGTCGAACACATGGAGTGTTGCTATGTCCAAGATGTCCTGCAATGCGTTTGGCTTATCCTTGCTGGTGATGTCGCTGCTGATCTCGGCCCCGACGGGCGCTACAGCTAACCAGGATCCTGTGTCCGCGAGCTCCGCCAGCTATGTGCCAAGCGATGCCGATCTGGCCGCCGCACATTGTGTCATCGGCGAAGAGCGTTTCTTGCCCGGCGATTACTATTATTGCCTGGGCGGCTTGACCTACGGTCAGCACGATTACTCCGAATCGAATCGTTTCTTCACCACGGCAGCGAGTTGGGCCAGCAAGCCGGCGCAATACGTGCTGGGTGTGATGGCGCTGAACGGCGATCATCAACCGAAAAACCGTGCCCTGGCGTTGGCGTGGTTTGCGTTGGCTTCCGAGCGTCCCGATTCGCGATTCAAAGTGAGTTACGACGAGGTCTACAAAGCCTCGACGAACGCCGAGCGCCGAGCCGCCGATACGTTGCTCGAAAAGATGCGCCCGATCTATGGCGATGCCACGGCAGCGATACGCGCCCAGACCCGCTATGCAGACGGCATGGCGTGGTTGAAGCGTATGAATAACGCCAGCAACCAATACTGCATGGAAGGCATGACAACCCTGGATCGCCCGGACGTCGATGCGTCCATGTGTGAGTCCGTGCAGCAAGTGGTTCAGTCGGTCGACCGCGCATCGGCAACGGTGTTCGAAGGGTGGGCCGGACATGTGACGATAGGTCCGCTGCAACAGGTAACGCCATCGTCGAAGTCGTCGAGCGACACCAACTGATTTCCCACGGCCATGGCCACTAGAGGCCCCGAAGCTCGGGGCCTTTTCGTGTCGGCGACGCGCAGGTCGTTGCGGTATCGGTCAACGCAGCCGTCGAAAGAGGCGCTAGCCATGACTTCCGGCGGTATCAGTTGGCACCATGCGCACCGCACTATCGGACAATTCGGCACGGCGTCATTTCGCTGTGTTGGCTCAGTTAGGCAGGGCAGGCCGTCGGCAGGGGTTTAGCGTTACGGCCCGCGTATCGACCGGCTATGCCGTCATCACAAGGGAAGGGAACATCATGCGCAATATGCTTTTTTCGGCTATAGCTCTGGCGCTGGCGGGTGTCGCGATGAGCGGTACGGTGGCGGCGCAGTCGGCTGCATCCGCCGAAGTGATCGGAACCACGCAGTTGCCTCGCACGGTGCGACCCACGCACTACGACGTCGCGGTGACGCCGCATGTGGATACGCTGAGCTTCGACGGCAAGGTCGCCGTGACCATCGACGTGTTGAAGCCCACCGCCAGCATCACGCTCAATGCGCTGGAGCTGAAATTTTCATCGGTGAGCCTGTCGCCGGCCTCGGGCTCTGCCCATTTTGCAGCGCCGAAAGTGTCGGTCGACAACGGTGCGCAGACCGCGACCTTTACCTTCGCCAAACCGCTTCCTGTCGGCAGCTACAACTTGACGATGGATTACACCGGCAAGATCGATACCCAGGCCAACGGCTTGTTCGTGATCAATTACGACACCAAAGACGGCCATAAACACGCGCTTTATACGCAATTCGAAAATTCCGATGCGCGACGCTTCATTCCTTCCTGGGATGAGCCTGGCTACAAGGCAACGTTCGATCTCACCGCAACGTTGCCTACGGGCCAAATGGCGGTCAGCAACATGCCCGCTGCGCAGAAGACAGATCTGGGTAACGGACTTACACGCGTGACCTTCCAGCCGTCGCCGAATATGTCGACGTATCTGTTGTTCTTCGGCGCGGGCGAGTTCGATCGCGCGACCACCAGCTCCGACGGCACCGAGATCGGCGTGGTGACGCAGAAGGGGGTGTCATCGCAGGCGGGTTTTGCGCTGGACTCGGCCAAGGCGGTGTTGCACGAATACAACGATTACTTCGGCACGCCGTATCCGTTGCCCAAGCTGGACAACGTGGCGGCGCCAGGCAGCAGCCAGTTCTTCAGCGCGATGGAAAACTGGGGCGCGATCTTCACGTTCGAATATTCCATGCTGCTGGACCCGTCGATCTCCACGCAGGCGGATAAAGAAGAAGTCTTCGGCACCGAAGCGCACGAGATGGCGCACCAATGGTTCGGCGATCTAGTCACGATGCGCTGGTGGGATGATCTGTGGCTCAACGAGGGCTTCGCTTCCTGGATGGCGACACGTACCACCGAGAAACTCCATCCAGAATGGAACGTCGGGCTTGATACGGTGGGAATCCGCGAGGCGGCGATGGGTCTGGATGCGGTGACAACATCGCACCCTGTCGTGCAGCATGTGGAAACCGTGGAGCAAGCCAATCAAGCGTTCGACGCCATTACCTATTCCAAGGGCGAAGCGGTCATTCGCATGCTCGAAAACTACGTCGGTGCCGACACCTGGCGTGACGGTGTGCGCCGCTACATCAAGGATCATGCGTACAGCAATACGGTCACCGATGATCTGTGGCATGCGATGGAAACGGTCACCGACAAGCCGGTCACCACGATCGCACACGATTTCACCCTGCAGCCTGGTGTTCCACTGATCCGCGTCACCTCAGCCACGTGTCAGAACGGCAGCACGACGCTTGCGCTAACGCAGGGCGAGTTCACGAAGGATCGTCCCGGCAAGACACCGCTGAAGTGGCATGTGCCCGTCATCGCCCAGTCGCTAGGCGGTGCACCGGCGCGCACTGTCGTGGACGGACAGGCTTCGCTGGTTGTGCCCGGCTGTGGCGCTGTGGTGGTGAATGCGGGGCAGACCGGCTATTACCGCACCTTGTACGCACCGGCGACCTTTGCCGGCATCAGCGCGAATTACGCAAAGCTGGCCCCGATCGATCAGTTGGGCTTGATGGATGACAGCCTGGCGCTCGGCTTTGCAGGATTGCAGCCGGCGTCGGAAACGTTGGACCTGGTCAAGGCCA
>JAATFF010000016.1 GCA_015655335.1 Lysobacterales bacterium
CGTTGGCCGTGCTGAAGGCGCCCTCCGCGCCACTTGCATCCAGCGTGACGTTGTCGCTGCCGAGCACGCCCTGCAGCAACGCGCTGAGGGTGTTGAGCGGGTCGGCAGTGCCGCCGTCGTAGAGCTTGTCGGCAGCGGTGACGCCACTGATGGTGAGCGTCGCGGGCGTGATGTTGGCGGTCAGGCCGACGATTGGCTGCAGCTGGTAGTTGTCCTTGGCGGTGCCGGAAATGGAGAAGCCGCTCGCCGTGACCGCGATGCCGTTGCCGACATTGGATTGCGCAAACGTGCCGGAGGTGGATTTGATCAGCGTGACATCGTTCACGTCGGTCGCCACCAATCCCGCCAGCCCCGCAGCAAACACGTTGAGCGTGTCAGTGGTGTTGGTGTCGTAGACCTTGTCGGTGGCGAACACGCCCGTGATGAAGAGCGGCGCCTGCGTGATGTTGCCCAGTCCCGACGCGCTATTGGCCAAGGTGTAGTTGGACAGCAGCGTGCCGCTGGCGGCGCTGTAGTTATTGGCCGTCAACGCGCCGCTGATCGCAATGTTGTTGCCGGCATTGGCGGTGCTGTAGTTGAACGGCGTCGTTGGCGTAATAGTCGCGCCTTCGCCGGCGACGAAGCCGCTGATCTGGAAATTGGACGAGGTGAGCTGCGCAATCGAGCTGCCGTCATACACCTTGTTGAGATTGCCGATCAAACTCACCGTCAACGGCGCGGGCGTAATGGTGCCCGTAGTGAACACAAAGGTGGGAAAGGTGTAATTGCTGGCGCTGCCGCTGCTGAAAGTGAAATCCGAAGCGTTCAGCGTCACCTGGAACGGCTGGTTGCTGCCGACGTTCTTGCTGGCGAAGAAACCGGTGATGTTGGCATTGACAACGGCGGCGTCGCTGCCCTGAAAACCGGTCAACGAAAAGTCTTGCGTATACGAGGGGCCGCCAGCGATGAAGGCATTGAGCAAAAAGGTGTTGGTACCGTCGTATACCCTGCTCACCGGCTGATTAAGGCTGGCTGTGATGCTCACGCCCACCGCCGCTGGGGTAATGGTACCGAAGCCGCTGGCCAGCGTCGGCAGTACGTAGTTCGACAGTAACGTGCTGCCAGCTGCGCTGTAGCTGCTACCGTTGAGCGTGGTACTTACGCCCTCGATACCCGCGTTGGCCGACGCGTAGAGGCCAGTGGTCGGCGTATTGACCAGCGAGATGCTGTCGCCGCCGATCAGGCCAGACAAGGCGTAATTGCCGCCGCCGAGCGTGGCATCGGTGTTGGTGTCGAAAACCTTGGTGGGATTGTTGACGATCGACACAACCAGCGGCGCCGGATTGATCGTGCCCAAGCCACTCACGCTGCTGTTGAAACTGTAGTTGGACAGCGAGGTGCCCGAGCCGACCGTGAAGTCCGACGGCTGCAGCGTCGCCGTCACACCGATGTTGGTGCCGGCGTTGGGCGAGGCATAAATCGCCGGACTCTGCGAAACCACCCCGCTCTGGCTGCCCACAAAGCCGGTAATGGTGAAATCGCCCTGTGGCAGCGTGGCGGCATCGGTGCCGTCATAGGTCTTCGCCGGATTGCCGTTGAACGAAACAGTCAACGGTCGTGGCGTGATATTGGCGGCAAGGCCGGTCGGTTCGACCAGCGTGTAATTGTCTGCCGCGGTACCGGTGAGGGTTAGGCCGCTCGCAGTCACGGCAAGATTGCTGCCGACGTCCGATTGACTGAAGGTGCCGCTGGCCGAACCGGTCAGCAACGAAACGTCATCCGTGCCGATCACACCACTAAGCGTGGCGCTGCCGACGTTCAAGGAATCGATGGCGGTACCGTCGTACACCTTGTCGGTGGCTGTTACGCCACCAATGGCCAGCGCCTTGGGTGTGATGTTTGCGGTGAGATTGGTCGGCGCGATCAGCTGGTAGTCGTCGGCCTTGCCGCCGGTAAGCGTGAAACCGCTGAGGGTGACCCCGATATTGTTGCCCGCATTGGCACTGGCGAAGGCGCCTGTGCTGTCCACAGTGCTCAGCGCGACGCTGCCGGAATCCCCCGCGATCACGCCGAAGATGCCCACGTTACCGAGATTCAACGTATCCACGTTGTTGCCGTCATAGATCTTGTTATTGGCCAGCACGCCACTGAGCAACACCGGCGCCGGCGTTATCGTGCCCATGCCGAAGGCGATGGTGGGCAGCACGTAGTTGGAAAAATTAGTGCCGGCGTTGGCGACGAAATTGGTAATGGAGAAAGTCGCGTTGACCTGCTGCGAGCCGGCGTCGGCACCGGCATAGGCAACGGAACTTGGCTGGTTCACCGTAGCGCCCTGCCCGGTGGCGAAACCAGTGAGCTGGTAGTTGGCAGAACCCAGTGTCGCGGTGGTGGTGCCGTCGTAGACCTTGGTGGGATCGCCGACGATCGTCGCCGTCAACACCGCGGGGTTAATCACGCCGATATTCGCACTGGCCGTGCCCGACAAAGCGTAGCCAAAGATCGGAATGCCGGCGGCATTGGTGATGCTGTAACCGGCGATGGCGGCGGGCGTCGTCACGCCGATATTCGAGCCGGCGTTGCTCGACTGGTAGGTGCCGGTAGCCGAAGCGACGATGTCGCCGTTAATCAGCCCGCTGTCGGTGAGATTGGATGCACTGAGCGTGGCGGTGGTGGTGCCGTCATAGCTTTTCGATACCGTACCCGTCAGGCCGGTCACCCTGAGCGTGGGTGCCACGCTGTAGAGAAACCCATCACCCGATGTCGCTGCAGCCGTCTGATACGGTGCGTTGTACTGAATGAAATTCGGCGCAAGGCCGGCGGTGGTGTCCAGCGTGGGATTGGTGGAATAGATCAGCCACGGCGCGGATGTGCCGGTGCTCACCGCAGCACTGCCGGCGCTGTTGACGAAATTCGCGCCCGTGGCGAGCGTGACGCCCGCGCCGCCGACAATCGATGCGCCACTGGCGATGGTGAGATTGGCGCCACTGGCGTCCATCACCACTTTGCCTGCGCCGCTTACAGGAGCATTCACGTTGATGCCGTGTAAAGCATCGAGCGTCAGCGTGGCGGCCGCATTGCTCCAGCTCACCGCAGCGTTGACGTTGATGTCGCCCAAACCAGTACTTTGCGTGCCGTCGCCGGAGGCACCCGTCGACGTGGTCTGTTCGGTGACGCTGGTGCCACCGTTTAGCGTTTGCGAAATGGTGGTCGCTGCAGTGCTATCGATGGTGAGGTCGGTCGGGTCGACTAACCAGATGCCAGCCTTGCCTTGTGGTGCGGCCGCTGTGATATGCGCATTGCTTGCCAGATTGAAATGGGCAGCGGAGGTCTCGATGGAACCGCCGGCGCCACCATTGGGCGCACTCGCGTCCAGCGTGCCGCCAACGTTCACCTGCCCTGCCGTCATGCCGCTCAGCAAGGTGATGGTGCCGTTCTGATTCTGCACCGTCTGCGCCTGCACCACGCCGGTGTTATTCACCACGCTGGCGAGCAACGCATCCTTGGCACCGGCGGTCATGATCACGCGGCCGCCGTCGGCAACGATCAACTGGCGATTTTCGGCCAGATTGTTGAGCGTGCTCTGATCCACCTGCAGATGCACCAGTTGGCTGCCGGTAAAGGTAAGCGTGACCGCGCTACCACCGGCCAGCGCTACTGTGCCGAGCTGCGCGGTGATGGTGCCTTGGTTGGAAACCTGGTTGCCGAGCAACGCGACATAGCCGCCATTGGCCGCCGTAATGGTGCCGCGATTGACGACGCTACCCTTGCCCGATCCGCTGAAGCTGCGATTGCTGCTATCGAGCGTGCTGTCATCGACATCGAGCGTGGACGCCACCAGGCCGCCGACATTCACTTGTGCGCTCTGCCCGAACAGCACACCGTTCGGATTGATCAGCCACACCTGGCCGTTGGCGTTGAGATGTCCGTAAATCTCGCTAGGTGTGCCGCTGAAAATGCGATTGACCGCGATAGCGTTGCTACCCGGCTGCAGGAAATTCACGGTCTGGTCGGAACCGATGTTGAAGCTCTGCCAGTTCAGCATCAGCGTGGAGCTGTCCTGCCGGATCGTAGTGACATTGCCCACTTGCTGGATCTGCCCGGCACCCGACACGATTTGACCGCCGGTCGGCGCAGTGCCCGCGTGCGCAAGTCCCGGCATGCTCAGCGACATAGCCAGCAGCGAGAGCGCCATGACACGTTGGCCGGCCACACCGCGCTTGCGCGATCCACCACCTGCGCGGGTGGTGTGCGCCAGTTCCGAGGCCGGCACCCACTGGGAAAGGGAACGGTTCCAGCACAACCTGTAGATGTGGTTCATAAGTTCAACGCGCCTTTGAAGAAATAAGTTGCGAGGTCAAGCCGTACTCACGCAGGCAATGCAGAACCATCAGAGAGGGATGGATGAGGTGGGGATGCTCATAGGACTGCGTGCGTGGATTCGGCATGCCTGAACGATGAAAATGACGCGCGCATCAAGACGCGACACGAAAACGCCTAGGCGCTTACGGTCGATCATTGATTAGTCGTGGAGTGATCCTTTCGGAGCGCGGGGCATTACTTCGATGCCCTCATCACCTACGCGATCGCTCTCGCGCACGCCACTGATGGCGTAGCCGCTATCAGCGTCGTCGCCTTGAACGATCCAAGAAGTTCACGTCATGCATTGCCAACACCCCCTGCTAAATAGCTCGGCCAAGCGTGCCCCCTGCATGCCCAATGCATGCGGTAGATAGACACGCTGCTCGCGTAATGGCGAGTGCGATTGGTCGATTGATACGAAAGTTACGCTTCCTCCATTTGGGATATCCCTCCCGAACGGCGCGTCATGTGCGATGCAATTCCCATTGCGACTACATGACTTTTTTTCGATAAACGACGCGTAATCCGTTCTCCGGACCCACTCGCGTGTGGGTATGCTAGGTGAGAAACCACCGACGCCAAAGGCACAAACTCGGGAAATTGCGTCACGCTGAGCATGACGAAAGGGCAGTCCGGCAAAACTGCGCACTTGGCTTTTTTTTCGCGGCGGCGCGCCCATTCCGCACCAACGACGGCGTGCGCGGGCGATGAGTCCTTGTATTTACAACTTTGCCGTAGCGGATGTCGCACGATCACCGGACAGGATATTTTTTGTCACCCGGGTCACATCTCCGGTATGTCATTGCATTGCTGCAATGCCTCATCTACCGGCAATCGCCTGCCCATCCTGCTTCAACCCGCGACAACCACGTCAGCACATGCTCAATCGGCTGCATCCCTACTGCGCTCGCGCAGGCCTTGCCGGAATGCACTTGGCGTAACACCCGTGTTCTCACGGAAAGCCGTCGTGAAATTACAGGCGCTGCGGAACCCGACCTGCTCGGCGATGTCCTGCATGCTCATACGCGAATCGGTCAACAGCTCACGTCCGCGGCGCAGCCGCTCACCCCTGATCCACGCGAACACCGTCATACCCAGGTATTGGCGGAAAATGGCCGAGAGCTTTTTATCGTGCGTCCCCACTTTGTGCGCGATCTCGGCCAATGACGGCAGCGTGGCGAGGTTGACGCCGATGAAGCGCATCGCCGCTCGCAGGATTACCTCATCGGGTGACAGGAGTGCCTGCGGCGTGGACTGTTCGGGCGCTGCGGCACGCGGCACCCGCCGCAGGTGGATGCGTACGCGCGCCAGCACTTCGGCAGGCAGGCATGGCTTGAGTACGTAATCGACTGCGCCATGCAGCAGCCCCTCCAAACGCTCATCCTGAGCACCCGCAGAGCTGAGGAAGATGATCGGGATGTCGCGTGTCCGTGGCGATTCCTTCAATAAGCGGGATCCGGCGAGACCATCCACATTGGGCATCCGCACGTCCAACAGGATCAGGTCGGGCGTCAGTGCCACTGCGCGCTCGTAACCTTGCCGCATGTCGGTCGCCACGCTCACGCGCAGCTGTTCGTTGCGAAACAACTCAGTGACTGCGCGTATTTCTTCGGGCCGGTCGTCAATGACCAAAATAAGTGGCTGATTTTGCGTCGACATCGTACTGCCCACCCCCTGACCGGCGCATCGAAGCCTCTTGCGGCAAGCGCCAGCTGTATGGATCGGCAGTATAGGCCACAGCTTTGCCTGGTGCTCCCGTCGCGCAAAGGCCGCATCAGCTCCTGCAAACGATCGTCCTGTGGAGCGCGACTAAGCTTTCACCACATCCCGCCATCCCTCTTTATCGGCCTGGCTGGCATGACGTACACGACTAAAGACGGATGCCGCAGAGTGGATAACCCGGATAATCTGGTGGACTTATATCTGTTGACCTTGGTGGTGGAGGCCGGCGGCTTCTCTGCCGCGGCACATCGCGCAGGCACCACTAAGTCAAGACTCAGCCGCCGGATTCTCGAGTTGGAAGAACGGCTGGGCACTCAACTCCTGCATAGAAACGCGCGCCGCTTCTCCGTCACGGCAGTCGGTGAGCAGGTCTACCGGCAGGCACTGTTAATCCGTGAGGCCGCCGCGGCCGCGGCGGCCGTCGCCAGCGATGTAAAAGGTTCTGCCGGCGGCCAAGTACGCGTCCATGCAGACAGCCGATTGCTGCCCTTGCTGGAGGGCATGCTGGAAGGATTTTCGCGCCAGCACCCATATACCCGAATCAGCGCCATGCTTAATGATGAAGGCGTCGATGCATTACTGAAACAGCAGGCGGACATCGTGCTCTGCATGGCCGACGCACCGCCTGACAGTGCCGATATCGTGGCGCGTGCACTGGGTAGTGTGGACCATGTGCTGGTAGCCAGTCCGCGGCGGCTGGCACAAACAGACCGGCCGGAACATCCGGATTTGATACCCGATCAGTATTACCTCAGCCACACCATGGCAACACCATCACGGCAACAAGCTCCCAAGTCACGCCGGCAACCTTCTCCACGCTTCACTAGCAACAATGCCTTGGCTTTGCTGGCGGCAGCCAGAGCCGGCATGGGCTACGTATGGCTACCTCTCTATCTGTGCCACACCGATTTACAGCAGGGCGGATTGCGCACCGTATTCGAATCGCACCATACGCCGCCGCTGCCATTGCATGCGTTGACCTTGCAGGAGCGAGCGATGAGTCAGGCCGCCATGCATTTCGTACAGTTCGCGCGACGGCATCTTGCACTTTCGCAGCTGCCGGGCATCACTCCCGTTGATAAGTTTGATTGAATGCCATCTTTATGCACTCAGCTCCGGCGCCTGCCCAAGCAGACGGCTGATACGGATCAGCAACTGCTTCCCGCTGGCCGGCTTAAGTAAGGCATCGTTGAACTCCAGCGCTTCGAAGCCTTCCGGACGCCTTGGCGGCAGCGACGAATAAAGCAGCACGGGCAGTTGGGGATGATGGCGTCGCGCCATCCGCAACAGCTCCCAGCCACCCATGCCTGGCATCGCTTGGTCGGTGACGATCAAGCTGACTGCCTGACGGCGCAGTAACGCGAGTGCTTGCTCGCCATCGGCAGCAGGAAGACTCTCGAAGCCGAAACCATCGAGCAGATCACAAAGCATCTCTCGACTCTGCGCATGGTCATCAACGACCAGGATCGTGTGCCCCGCACCGTTGACCTCGCCGACAGCGCCATCATTGTCGAACAGGTCCGGCTCCAGCTCACCCTCCTCGGCTAATGGCACATCCAGCACAAAACCAAAGCGGCTGCCGCCGCTGGGAGCACCCTCGATAGTCAGACGGCTGCCCATGCGTTCCAATATTTGCGTGACGATCGCCAGCCCCAGGCCATAGCCGTTGTACGGCGTGGCGTTGCTACCGCGGGCAAACGGCAACGACAGATGCTCACGATCAGCCGGCTCAATGCCGATCCCGCTGTCCTCGACCATGAAATGAAGCAGCACTTCTCCCTGTTGCAGCGGTGGTGCCGTCACAGTAAACAGAATGTAGCCATCGTTCGTGAACTTGGCGGCGTTGCCGATAAGGTTCATCAACAATTGGCGCAGCCGCCGGAAATCCAGCTTTACCAGTGCGGGCAGATTCTCCGCATAGCTGTATTCGAAGCGATTGCGGTGCTTCTCGGCGAGCAATGCGGCGTGTTCGACCAGGCTTTGCAAAAAGGCATGCAGGTAGCCAGGTGACTCGACCAGCTCCAGGTCCGCCAGCTCATCCCTGGAAAATTCGAGCAGCTCGTCGATCAGGTCCAGTTGCTGGCGGACGCTACTTTCGATAAGGCTCGGGTAGTCGCGCTGAGCGTCTCCCCCGCGCCATCGCCGCACGCTGTCGATGATCCCGCTGAGCGGCGAACGCAGGTCGTGGCTGATCCGCGCCAGCAACATGCTGCGCGCACGCATAGCGTTCTGCAGTTGCCCGGTGCGTACCGCTACGGCTTGTTCCAGCCGTTGGGCATGCTTCACCAGAAGCCGAACACGCCAGTGCCAGGCGAGCACGATCGCGACCAGGGCCAACAGGACGGCGGCCGCGTAGGCGAGGCTGCTTTGCCACCATGGCGGGCTCAACATGAATGTCAGGCTGATCGGCGCCGACAGGCGGCGCTGGTTCTCATCGATGGTCTGCAACTCGAAACGGTAACTTCCGGGAGGCAGCGAGGCGTAACGCAGTTCCCGCATCGACGCCTCCACCCAGTCTCTATCGATATTCGACAGGCGATAGCGGAAGCGCACCGGGCTACCCGAACTGTTTCCCAACACCGCGAAGCGAAGCACCAATGCGCCGCCTGCATCGAAATCCACCTGCTGTCCGCGCCCATTTAGTTCGTGCACGCCATACTGCGCCGATATCAGCCTGGGATGAATCTGGCGCGGCGCCAGCAGTTCCTCCGGCTTGAGTAAATGTGAGAGACCGATCGGCGTACCTATCCACACCGATCCGTCTTTGTCCGCGTAAAAGGCGCCGTGGTTGGTCTCATCCCAGAGCAAGCCGTCGCGCATGTCCAGGCGCGTCCAGCGCTCCCCGTCCAGTACGTCCACACCGCTGTTGCCGCCTACCCATAGGCGCCCACGATGATCGGTACGCAAAAAGTACACGCGGGAATCGGCGAGCAGTGGATCGGCGACGGAAACCAAGTTCACGCTGTCCGCATCGCTCGCGTTGCCAACCAACAAACCCGGTTGCAGCGAACTCAGCCAGAGTCGTCCGTCGGGCGTGACCGCGACGCTTTCGAATCCCCCAGGACTTTCCTGCGGCAAGACGTGTACCCGGCTCCAGCGCCCGGCGGCATAGCGAAATAATCCGGAACTGCAAGCCAGCCACAGACGGCCGGCACCGTCCTCCGCCAGATCCGAACACATCGAGACGGGAATCAGGCCCGCGGCGGTCCGTTCCATCTGGCCGCTCTGCGCATCTACTCCGTAGAGGCCACCTAGGGTGTAAGCCCAGAATCGTCCATGGCTATCCTGCAAAGCACCACGGACCAGGAAAGGCAACGTTGCCACCAAGCGGGTATCGCCGTTCGTGGGGTTGTAACGCAACACACGTCCGTCGAAGAGGAAGTACCACACTGAGCCGTCCGCCGCGGCCAGCACAGTGCGCGTCTGATGCGGAGGAGCGACTGTCAGTGGCCACGCCTGGGCGCGATCTTGGGATGGCGCAATCACGCTTCCGCCCCAATCGTCGGCCACCCACACCGAACCTGAGCGCGCGCGCGTGATCGACCAAATCAACGAGCCGCTCAACCCCTGGGCCGCCGTCCAGTTCTCCACCGCGTCACGACTGCTCCAGTGCAGAAGGCCACGACCATAGGTGCCGATCCAAATAGTGTCATCCTGATCAACGATCAACGACGACACGCCCACCTTGGGCAAACCGTCGTCGGTACCGAACAGCTCCCAGCGCTGCCCATTCCAGCGCGCCAAGCCAAGTGAACTGCGGGTCAGCACGCGACCTTCACGATCCTGCACGATATCGATGCTGGAGGCGGCCACGTCCGCGCTGTTCGCCGGCATGTCGCGCGCGATAAATGCATCACTGCCCTTCGGTAATACGCGTACGGTATGTATGCCGCGCACCCATAGACTGCCATCGCTCGCGCCCAGAAACCCCATCCACTTGTCCGGCGGAACATTGGCGTCCGGACCATAGCGGCTCAGCTGTCCGTCACGCAGGCTGCACAGCTCGGTGCCGCAACCGAACCAGGTGGTGCCATGGCGATGAAACACCGCGCTGACTTCGCTGAGTCCAGGCACGTCATGCAGTTGCTCGCTGTTGAAAGGCGAGCTGGCCTGCCAATGCCCCTGGGCGTCCGACGTGAGCAGCAGTAGGCGGTTGCCACTCACCAGCCACATGCTGCCGTCCTCGTTCGCGGCCAGCGTCTGCCCCCGGTCGGCCACCAATGGCTTGTCTTCCGGACGAACCCAACCGAAGCGCTCGTTCTCACGCAGTTGCAGGCCCGCCCGAGACCCCACCCACAAACGTCCCTTGGCGTCTTCCGTGAAACTGATCACCTCGGAAACCTGAAAACCCTGCTCGGCCCCGACCTGGTTGAAGGCCACTCCGTCAAATCGATATAGACCCTTCTCCGTGCCCGCCCAGACGAAACCCTCGCGGTCCTGGTAGATGCGAACCACCGAAAGGCTAGTTAGGCCGCTGCTCTGGTCATACACAGTGAGCGGAAGCTGGGCTGCCAACATCTTCGTGGACGCCATCAACCCAATCAACGACAGCCATCCCATGAGCACGAGACGCCACCAGCGCCTCCGCCGGTTGCTAAGCGCCGAGGACGTGGAAGTCAGGCAAACGCAAGTTGTCCGTCCGCATCCGCGACAAAATTTATCTGCATCTTCGATCAATGGCTGGGTGCGGATCACGTGTCGCAACCTTACGATGAAGGACTATTCGCCCGGGCGTCATTGCAGCGAATACGCTCAATATCAACATCACCGCAGACATCGTCGCCATGGGTACCCGCTATGTTGGGCTGACGCTCGATCACCCAGTCTAGAGTGGCCACCACATTTCCGGTTGTGTCTGCAACAAATCTTCCTGAACCTTCAGAACCTTAATGAACAAGTGCGACTTAGAACATAAGCTGGCAGAAATCGCCAAGTTATGAAGGACGGTAAAGCATTAGTGCGCACTTGCCCATAGTTTGGCCGCTTTGGTCAAACTATGAGAGAAATCTCGCGACATTGGCCGCCATGCTATGTATAGACATACAAACGCAGATTTCGGTCAAAACTTCCCGTCAGCTCGACTCTTAGTCAATAGCAGCATGCGGAAGAGCCTCCACAGAGTCTTTATCCGCGGCAGTGTGAATTGTTTTATTGAATCGGCGGGCGTGGAACATTGCACCAAGAACAGAACACACAGTAATCACCGGCCTTCGGCTGCAGCAGTTCGCCACAGCCGGCACATTCGTGGAAAACAGGCACGCGTTTGTAGGCATCGTTTCGATGGATTGATGACCGCAATGTGGGCACGTCAACGTGCTCTGCAAGATGAGTTCAGTCGTCATACGTAAGCTTCGGACATTAGCGTGCGCCGTCGGAGGAATACTTTGCCATTGCCCCTAACAAGCATCTTCAGCGATATCGATAGCGCGACAGGAGGCGCTGGTTGCAGGCGACGACAGACCCCTGATCGAAACCACAACCATGAGCAGCGGGCCCGCAGACAGACCAACGACCCCGGTATTCACCGGGGTCGTTCGATTTCACAATTGTGAAGAATGAGCGCCGTGACTGAGATGCGCATCAGTCATGCTGACGATATGTCTCTGGGAAGCGCTACAGATGTCCCTGCGTCAGCTCGTCGGCCAAGCGCGGCAGGTTGTAGACCTTACGCACGGCTTCCACAAGCGCGGCGGTATCGACGGCCACCGCGCGATTGTTGGTACCGTCGTAGACAAAGTCGCCGCCCAGCGAATGGATGTTGCCGTCGAAGATCAAGCCAACGGCATGTCCCTGACGATCGATCACCGGACTGCCCGAGTTGCCGCCGATGATGTCGTTGTCCGTCACGAAGTTCATTGGCGTGGACATGTCCAGGCTGCCCTGCGCCTTGATCCAACTATCCGGAAGCTTGAACGGATCGGCACCGGTGGCCCGCTTGTACAAGCCATCGAAATGCGTGAACGGCGGCACGGGTTCGCCATTCTCGTTCCAGCCTACGACCTTGCCGTAAGACACGCGCTGGGTGAAGGTCGCATCCGGATAACTGGACATGCCATCGCGATCGAAGCGCGCCTTGGCAATGGTCTCGTCCGCCTTATCCGTGGGTGCCTTGACCTCGTCTTCGTACGCTTTGCGGATCTTGCGCGACTCCGGATCGACCTGTCGCGCCAGCATGATCATCGGATCGTGGGAGGCCTCTATCGCTTTTTCCCCGCCATCCCATAACTGCTTACGCGTCACCGCGTCGCCAAGTTTGGTGCCGCTGACCAACTGCTGTGCGAGCTGATCGGGCGATTGTTTGCCCAGTACCTCATGCACCGTCGGGTCGTCCGCGCCGAGCGCCTGACGCAGCTTGCCTAGTGACCACGCCAACATATTTTGTTCGTATTGGGGATAGTACGGAACATCCGATTCCACATGTTGCTGGACCGCCGGAAGATTGGCATCGCGGAAATCGGGCAGGCGCTCGCCATCAGGCTTGTTGCGTTCGGCGCCGGCGCGAACCAACGTGCGCGCATCGTCGAACAGCTGGCCTAGCTGATCGCCAAACCCAAGACCGGCCTCCAGTTGCAGGTAACGCACACGCAGATCCTTCGCGCGCCGTTGGGCGCGGGCGAGATCCGTCCAGGGATCGCCATATTTCGTGCGCCGCTCGGGAGTCGCCGCCATCCATTGCCGCAGGGCTGCATCCTGCTGCTGTTTCTGTTCGATGAACTGTTCGTCGTTCAAGGTCTGCAGCCAGCCGTCGAAAACCTTGATCGAGTTTTCAATGCCGAACTGCAGGTCCTGCGATTCCTTGGTCTGCTGCGCGCCGGCGCGACCGTATTGCCACAGCACGCCGCGTAATTCGGAAAGCAATGCGTAGACGGGCACGATCTGATAATCGCGTTGCGCGGACAACTCCGTCCACGTCAAACCGCGCCGAGTCGAGCCAGGATTGCCGACCACGAAGGTCATATCGCCCGCTTTCGGCCCTTGCGTATCGAACTTGAAGAATTTTGGCGTGTTCGCCGGTTTACCGTCGACGTAGGCGCGGAAGAACGTTACATCTAAGTCGTAGCGCGGAAAATTGAAGTTGTCCGGATCGCCGCCGAAGAAAGCGATGCTTTGTTCCGGCGCAAACACCAGGCGCACGTCCTGATAACGGCGGTATTTGTACATGGCGTAGCTGCCGCCGTTGTAAAGCGTCACCATGTCGCAACGCCACGTCTTGGCATCGCCGTTCACGCACGATTTTTCCAACTTGCTGCCGATTTCCCGCTCGGCCTTGATGCGCTCGGCGCCATTCTTGGCTGCGGTGGCCGCGTTCACTTGTGCGGTGACATCGGTAATCGATTCGAGCTGATTGAGTTCGACATCGGGGCACTTCGGCTCGTCTTCCTGCTTGAGCGCTATGTAACCGCTGGACATGTAGTCCTCATGCGCTTTGGAGAGCTGGGACAAGCAGCCATTGGCGCAATGATGGTTGGTCATCACCAGGCCGTTGGCCGAGACGAACGAACCGGAACAGCCCTCCGCAAGACGCAGGGCTGCGTGCTGCACCAAGTCAATCCATTGCGGGCTGGGCGTGAAACCATAACGCTGCTGCATCTGCTTCAGCGGCAGGTGGTCCATCGTCCACATGCCTTCGTCCGCGATGGCGGCCCCCGCTCCAGCGACGAGCAGGCCAGCCAATGCAAAACAAAACATCTGCTTCATAGCGATCTCCCCGTGATGAAAGAGCCGCGATCTGGCCCTTCGCGATGCTGGGAGTATGAGAGGGTCGTTACAACATAACAACGTGACCCTTGGCACAGAGAATCACCTCAATGCGCACCGGAGGCCGACGCCGATGCGTCGGGTTTCCCGGCACGCTGCGGCTTGGCAATCCACAGCAAACCGATCAAGGCGACAAAGACGATGGCCGAGATATAGAACAGATCGTTAACACCCAGCTGCGCCGCTTGCTGATCCAGAACGCGGTTGAATACGCCGTAAGCTTGCGCGTGGCTCGCGCCTAAGTTCTGCAGCTGACCGGTGAATTGCCCGAATGCAGGGCTGTACTCGGTCGTCGTCTCGTTCAACTGCGCGTGATGCAGGATGGAACGGTGATCCCAAGCCGTCTGAAAGATCGACGTGCCGATGCCGCCGCACAGAATGCGCAGGAAGTTCGAAAGGCCAGACGCGGCGGGAATGCGCGATGCCGGCAAACCGGAAAGGATGATACCGAGCATGGGTACGAACAACGTGGCCAGCCCCAAGCCTTGGATAACCGTCGGCATCATCAACGACCAGGTATCCACCTCGCTGGTGTACTGAGCGCGCCAGAGAAAGCACACCGCAAACATCAGCAAGGAAAACGACGTAATAAGGCGAGGATCGAAGCGCCCTACTAGTTTGCCGGTGAAAGGTGTCAACACGGCGGCAACCAGCCCGGCGGGGGCGAGCACCAAGCCTGCATCGGTCGCCCTGTAGCCGATGTTTGTCTGCAGCCAAAGCGGCAGCAAGACGATGTTGGCGAAATAGAGTCCGTAGGCCACAGCGAGCGCAATCGTGCCTGCACTGAAGTTGCGCAGCTTAAACAAGCTCAGATCCACCACGGGATGACGATCGGTCAACTCCCACACAACGAAATACACGAACGCGATCGCTGAGGTGATAGCTAGACCCAAGATGATCGGCGAATTGAACCAATCCAGATCCTTACCCTTGTCCAGCATGATCTGCAGAGCGCCGACCCAAATCACCAGCAATACAAGACCGAGCTTGTCGATGGGCAACTTGTGTGTCGCCGATTCGCGATCGCGAAACACGAACCAGGTACCCGCTACGGCGATCGCGCCTACTGGGATGTTGACGTAGAAGATCCACGGCCACGTGTAGTTATCGGAAATCCAGCCGCCAAGAATGGGGCCGGCAACCGGTGCAGTGAGCGCTGTCATCGACCACAACGAGAAGGCCAGCGGCGCCTTGGCGCGCGGATAGGCGCTGAGCAGAAGCGATTGCGACAACGGAATCATGGGGCCAGCCACCGCACCCTGCATCACGCGCGCCAGCAACAAGAACGGCAGACTTGGCGCGATACCGCACAACCACGAAGCGATGACAAACAACACTGTTGAGGTAATAAACAATCTCACCTCACCAATGCGTTGCGTCAGCCAACCCGTCAGCGGCAACGCAATCGCATTGGACACGGCGAACGATGTGATCACCCAGGTGCCCTGATCCGAGGAAACACCCAGGTCGCCGGAAATCGTGGGAATGGAAACGTTGGCAATCGACGTGTCGAGCACGTTCATGAACATTGCCAAGGAAACGGCAAGCGTCCCGATGGCGAGCTTTGCGCCCGCCAGAGGAGGATGTTCGATATGTGTCTGGCTCATGGCCGTGCGCCTTAGCGTGCGATCGCAACACGGGAGGCGTTATGCAAAACCCGGTGCGCGGAGACGGTGTCGGCAGCATCGTCCACGTTTTGCGCGATGATCTGCGCGATCTCTCCGTCTGCCTCGGTGCCGTAGTCCTTAAAGACGGGTGTCTGATAAACCGTGTTCGGTGCGTCGTCCAAGGTTGAACCCTGTTCGCTATGGACATCGATATCGGCAGTCATCGATAGGCCGATGCGCAATGGATGTGCTTGCAGTTCTTTCGGATCGAGGGCAATGCGCACCGGCAGACGTTGCACGACCTTGATCCAGTTTCCTGTCGCGTTCTGTGCCGGCAGCAACGCGAAAGCCGAACCGGTCCCCGCGGAGAAACCCGCGACGCGACCGTGATAGATGACCGAAGATCCATAGACATCCGCATGCAAGGTCACCGGTTGCCCTACGCGCATATGTTGCAACTGGACCTCTTTGAAATTGGCATCTACCCAGATTTCATTGAGCGGCACCACGGCCATTAGTGGAGTGCCAGGTGCCACGCGCTGACCAACCTGCACGATGCGTTGCGCGACATAACCGGTAACCGGTGCCGGCAACGTGTCGCGCGCGTTGCTCAGGTAAGCATCGCGAACACGCGCCGCGGCCGCCATTACATCGGGATGGCTGGCGATGGAGACATTCCAGGTGAGCGCCTGATTGGCTTCCAGCTGTTGATCGGCCGCATCGTACGCAGCCTGCGCATTGGATAAGGCGTCGCGAGCGTGCGCTATCTCTTCGCTGGATACCGCACCGGATTGCGCAATGTCCATGCGACGACGATAGTCCTGCTGTGCGCGCGAAAGATCGGCCTTGCGCTGTGCCAGCAGTGCTCGGTATTGCAGATTATCGACGTAAAGGGTGCGCACCTGGCGCACTGTCTTGGCCAACGTTGCCTCGGATTGTTGGTGTGCAATGCGCGCGTCGGCAGGATCCAACTTGACAAGGGGTTCTCCCTGCTCGACGGTTTGCGTGTTGTCGGCATTTACGGCAATTACCGTACCCACCACCTGCGGCGTTACTTGCACCACGTTGCCATTGACGTAGGCGTCATCGGTCGACTCGCGATATCGCGCCACTAGAAGATAGTACGCAAGCGCCGCGGCACCCATAAGAACGAAACCAAGCGTAAGCAGAGCAAGAACACGACGGCGTCGACTGACCCTAGATAGGTCGTCAGTACCGTCCGAGTTCGATGAAACTTGAGCGTTCATGGCAATTTCCAGAGAAGGCGGGGAATGAGGGCGAAAAAAAGGTGCGCGACGTATCAGGGCGCAGCAGCCAGATCCGATGTAAGAGATGTGTAGCCACCACCCAGTGCCTGGATCAAGGCAACCTGCGCATCCAGTCGTTGCATGCGCAATGTCGCCACACGTTGGCTCTGGGCAAGTCGAGCCACATCGGCAGCCAGCACTTGAAGTTGGGGATCAAGACCAGCCTTGTAGCGCACGATCTCCAGATCGTAGGCGCGCTGACTTGCGCCATAAGCACGTTGCGCGCTGGTCTGTTGTTGCTCGATGGCACGAATCGTCGCCACCTGCGTAGCAACGTCGTTCAAAGCGCCAATCAAGGTTTGATCGTAGGCAGCGACTGACAAATCGTAATCGGCATAACGATCCTTCAACTGAGCGCGTAACGCACCACCGTCGAACAAGGGCAAATGAATGGCGGGACCGGCCTGAACTTGACGGCTTTTCGCGTCGAACAGATGGCCCCATCCAAAAGCGTCGTAACCGAAAGCAGCCACCAGGTTGATATCGGGGAAGAAGTCGGCCTTGGCAACTTTGACGTCATGCCCGGCGGCATCGATGCGCCAATGTGCGGCGACAATATCGGGGCGGCGCGATAGCAGATCGGCAGGCAGACTATTCGGTAGCGCCAGATCAGGCGCTTCCAGTAACGCTGGGCGCGCAATCTGCAAGCCACGATCCGGGCCTTTACCGAGCAATGCCGCCAATTCGTATCGCGTGACGGCAATCCTCCCATCCAGCTCGGAAACATCTGCCTGGGACACATCGACATTCACGTCGACAGTACGGCTTTCGACTTCATTGTCGAGACCGATATGCACGCGTTCGCGTGTTAATGAACCAATAGCGCTACGACTTTTCACTTCGTTCTGCGCGACGTCACGCAACGCATATAGCAAAGCGAGATGCACATAGGCATGCGCAACGGAGGCGGCGAGCACCAGACGCGCTTGCTGGGCTTCAGCGTCCGCCGCCTTTTGTTGCAACAGAGCCGTGTGTAGGGCTTCGTGGTTCTTACCCCATAGATCCAGGTTGTAGGAAGCGCTTGCGAGCAGGTCGTGCTCGCTATCCCAACTATTGCCAATAGGCGACGGCAATATGGTGCTACCACTGAAATGCTCGCGCGAGAAACTGTATGTTGCACCAGCGCTGGGGCCGGTCGCCGCACCGGCTTGCTCGGCATAAGAAGATGCCTTTTCAACACGCGCCTTGGCTTGCGCAAGCGTCGGGCTGTTGGCTATCGCTTCGCTGATCAATGCGGAAAGCTGCGGATCGCCAAAATGCATGGCCCAATCCATCGTCGGCCACGCGCCACCTTGAGTGGGAATGCTGAGTGCCGCGTGATAGCCGGCGACGTCTGCCGGATGGCCGTCGCTGCGAATGCCGCGATAATTCACGCAAGCGCTGAGAATGGTAACAAGCGCAGCGACAACCACGATGCGTAGCGCCGCGGCCGACGGCGTGAAAGGGGGAGAAACGAAGCGGTTCATGGAGGATGTACCTCGGGGAAGGCGATTTTTGTCGAGCGATGTCAGGACTTCCGCGTCGTGCGGAGATCACCGTTTCGATAGGGAGAAAGCGCTTGCATTTGGCAGTTACGAGCCATCCGTTCCAAGCTGCGGCGCAGTGCGTGCAAATCGGTCTGACTGATGCCCGCGGTCAGGGCGTCGAGAATGTGGTGCGTAACGTCCATGCTGCGCGTAGCGATGCGTCTGGCCTTTTCGGTCAGCGCAAGACGTACAACGCGCCGATCTTGGGTGCATCGACGGCGAGTAAGCAGCCGCTGTTTCTCCATCACATCCAGCGCATGACTGACCGTGCTGGCGTTGACATCGACGACCGCGGCCAGATCGTTGCCGAGCATGCCGGGCTCAGCCGTCAACAGCATGAGGATCTCCGCTTGTATGCCTGTGATATCGAACTCTTCTTTCATACGCTGCGTAGTCAGGCGCTTGAAAGCGGACGTCGTGCGCAGCAGCGCATGAGCAACGTTGTCTTGATCTTTGGGAGCGACAGAGCGTCGCTGCCTCGCTTTCTGCGTCGCGGCTCTAGCCGTGGGCGCAGTGATCGTCATGTTGCGGACTGCAACATCATGTTCGACCTTGCTGATTCGTGACGTGGCCATGGACGTATCCGACGCACCGTCACTATGAGGCCGA
The DNA here is from genome assembly GCA_015655335.1 of Lysobacterales bacterium. Taxonomy (GTDB): domain Bacteria; phylum Pseudomonadota; class Gammaproteobacteria; order Xanthomonadales; family Rhodanobacteraceae; genus Dyella_B. Next base: position 18,868 of record JAATFF010000016.1, read on the forward strand.
CGCTTCCACGACAGCGACTGCCGCGCGACGCCCGGATTCGAGCAATCGCTCCGACATCTGAGGATCGTCGGTAGCACGCGCCAGGATCATCGTGCCGATCAGGCAGGACACCACAGCCATCGCATCGGCCTCGCGCTGCTTCGGCTTCAGCGCGTCGGGCAGGATCGAGCCGACCAGTTTGATCATCTCTTTCATGCCGTCGGTCAACTGCGCACGTACCTGGCCATCTTGGCGACCCGCTTCGATGGCCAGCGTGGAGAGCATGCAGCCACCGCCCACGTTGTCGCGATGGGTGGTGCTGAGATAGCCGCTCACCAAACTTTCCAGGCGAGCCTCGCCGGTCTTGGTGCTCGCATCGCGCATGCGCTTGCGCATGTTTTCCAAACCCATCGCCAAAGCCTCGCGAGCAAGATCGTCCTTGGAATCGAAATGGTTGTAGAAACCGCCCTGCGTCAACCCGATTTCGCTCATCAAGCTGGCCACACCGACGTTGGCGATGCCTTCATTGCGGAAGCGTTCGGCCGCCATTTCGACAATCCGACGACGAGTGGTTTCTTTATGTCCTTTTTCGTAGCGCATGGCCTGGCCTCGATGGTTGGAGCCGCAACGATTGCAATTGGATTATGGTCATCATATTATATGACAGTGGTCATGTAAAGATCTTACTACCGCATTCGAGCCCTCCCCTAACTCCCTACGAGATCATCATCATGAATATCCAAGGTAAGACCGCCATCGTCACTGGCGCCAACCGCGGCCTCGGTCAGGCTTATGCCAAGGCGTTGCTGCAGGCCGGTGCGCAAAAGGTCTACGCCGGTGCGCGGGATCCGTCTTCGGTCACCCTCCCCGGCGTTACGCCGGTAAAGCTGGATGTCACCTCCGCGCGCGATATCGCCGCCGTGGCCGCGCAGTGCAGTGACGTGGATATCGTCATTAACAACGCAGGCATTGCACTCACCGATACCCAATTGCTCGACATCGACACGGATCAGTCGCTGCGTGCCCAGTTCGATACGAACGTCTGGGGCATCCTGAATATGAGTCGTGCGTTTGCACCCGTGCTGCGCGCCAATGGCGGTGGTGCCATCGTGAACATGCTGTCCGTGTTGAGCTGGCTAAGTCTTCCTCGTACCGCGTCATACTCCGCATCGAAAGCGGCCGCCTGGGCGATCACCAATGGACTGCGCAACGAATTGCGCGAGCAAGGAACCCTAGTTATCGCTGTGCACGCTGGCTTGATCGATACTGATATGGCCCGCCATCTCGATGGCCCCAAGACCCGTGCGGAAGATGTTGCGCAGCGCGTTATCGAAGGGCTCTTGAACGGCGACGAAGAGGTGCTTGCCGACGCTATCTCCAAGCAGGTGAAGGCGGGTTTTGCACTCTCAGCCGCGCCCTATCTCGCCGATCAGCGCAGCTGACCTGCGCGTCGGCGCGATTTCCACGAAAAGGACTTGGTGCGTTGCTGTTCTGGACGGCAACGCACGATGTCGTCAATGCGTGTGGCTTGGAGCAATCGCTATATCGTTCACTGCCACGACCGTTGCCGCCAACTGATCGATGTCGTAGCCCGCATCGGCCCATGCATCGAGTCCGCCCAACAAAGGACGGACACGACGATAACCTTGCATCATCAAACCCTTTGCAGCCTTTGCAGCGGAAACTTCGTTCGGACAACTGCAATAGATGATCACATCGCGATCGATCGGCACGTGATCGAGATCCTGGTTGATACCGCGCAGATCGGCCATCAAGGCACCCGGAATGACCCGGTTGTCGACCAGGCGTGCGGCCTGCGAACGCACATCGACGACCACCGGCATATGGCCGTCTTGGATCAGTTGATGCAGTTCGTCGACGGTGATGCGTGCCAGACGCAACGAAAGCAGCAACCGACGACGCTGCCACCATTTCATCAGCACGTAGGCAACCAATAACGCGGCGAGAAATTCAATGGCAACGGTACCGGCGTTGGCCAAGAGCAACAGGATGTCGTCGATCTGTTTCGCAAAAATATAGCCCAGCCCCACCACGACACCGATCCAGATCAGCGAGCCGATGCCGTCGAACAAAATGAATACGGCAGGCCTGAGCTTCATCGCTCCGACGAGCGGCGGGGCAATGGTGGAAAGGCCCGGTACGAACTTCGCAATCAGCAAGATCTGACCTCGCCAACGCTGGAAGCGCAACTCGGACTGTTTGACACACGAATCGGGCGAAAGCGAAATGCGGCATAGCGTGCGCATCACGGCTGCGCCGAAATGGCGCCCAGCCCAATACCAGGCCAAATCGCTGATCAAGCAGGCCATCAACGCCAGTAATACGACCGCCCCCAGCGGCAGCTTGCCGATAGAGGCCAGCGCGCCCGCCACCACCAACGTAGGCACCGCCGGAACGGGCACTCCGGCCTGCTCCACCAACACGTTGATGAAGACCAGCAGCAAGCCGTATTCGGCAATCAACGCGACAATCGTGTGCGCCACCGGAGTGATCCTCGATCAGGATGTCCGCGTACCGGACGAGCGCATCGTTGGGGCGACGGCCGCCGATTGCAAGCAGTAAGTAGCTGCATCGGGGGCAAAGCGGCCACGCCGCCTGCCCCCGATACGATGCTAACGACCCGTCAAGATTTAGGGGCGTCCTCGGCCAGCAGGTAACGGAAAATCAGGCCGCCCACCGCACCGCCGATCAGCGGGACCAACCAGAACATCCAAAGCTGCTGGATGGCCCAGGTGCCCTGAAACAGGGCGACGCCGGTGCTGCGCGCAGGGTTTACCGAGGTATTGGTTACCGGGATGCTGATCAGGTGGATCACTGTCAGCGTGAGGCCGATGGCCAGCGGCCCGAAACCGGCTGGGGCGCGGCGATCGGTTGAACCATGAATCACAATCACGAACATCGCTGTAAGCACGAACTCTGACACCATGCAGGCGTGTAACGAATAACCGCCTGGAGAGTGGTCGCCGTAACCGTTCGATGCAAAACCGCTTGCGGTTGCATCGAACCCGGCTTTGCCGCTGGCAATGACATAAAGGACTGCCGCAGCAGCGATAGCGCCGATGACCTGGGTAATGATGTAGGGAAGCACATCCTTGCCGTTGAATCGTCCGCCTGCAAACAGGCCGACTGTTACCGCTGGGTTGAAATGCGCGCCCGAGATGCCGGCGCATGCATAAGCCATGGTCACTACCGTGAGACCGAAAGCTAATGCTACGCCCAGGAAGCCAATGCCGAGTCCAGGAAAGGCGGCGGCCAGCACTGCGCTACCGCAGCCCCCAAGTACCAGCCAGAAGGTTCCGAAAAACTCAGCAGAGAGTCGTTTGAACATGGTCGTCTCCAATCTATGAAATGACTAGCGAATCACGCGATGCGAGGTTTGCTACGGATTTCTTTCTTGCGACGCCTTGCTACCCCTAGGACCACCCGCGATCAACTGCACCCAGTGGCTAACCGCGTAATAGCACGGGGCCTGCAGATACGGAAGCGGTTTGTTTGGATCAAGTATTGGGTGCGCGCAAAGCAGGCGATCATGCTTGATCTTCGATGCAAAATGCTTAGTACAAGGATGAATTATGTCAGCGCTCAAGAGTGCGACAAACAACAACGAATCAATGCTACTTGGTGCCTTTGCGCTTATGCTCGTTCACCTCCTGGCGAATCGTCTCGATATTGCGCATGGGCTCGCCACGCTGAACCATGCGGGTGTAATGCCAGAAACGCCCTCCCAATGCGAATACGGTTGACCAGCCCAGCGGTGTCGGCTGTATCGCTGCACGCAAAGTACGCGCGTAATCCAGTACAAGTCCCGGTGTCCAAGCCATCGCCTGCGCTCGGCGCTGCAATTGCGCCGCCACCCACAACTCAGGATTAAACATCGCGCGCAATAGCGCTCCCATACCTACGCCCGGTTCGGCCAGCGACCCCTCCAGGGCCGCTTCGAGCGCATGCGCAACCGTGCTCGAGCAATTGCGGTTGGTCAGGTTGTAGGTTTCGTTAGTGCGGTAACGCTGCCAGAACGCCACCAAACGTCCACGGTTATAGCGCTCGAAACGCACCTGCACCGTGGAGTCGCACCAACCGGCAGACTCGATGGCGTAACTGGGTTGGAAGCGACCTGGTACGTCATTGTCTGCGGTAGCGCGCAAGACGCGTGTGAAATCGTTTTGCGAGCGATCGATTTCCACCTTCGGATAGTGACTGATATAGATATCCGGCAATGCTTCCATAGCCGCATGACCGGTCGAGATCACGCCCTTACTGTCGACCGCCGCGATGTAACGATCCACCACGGGACGCGGCACGAAATCTTCCGCGGAACCTGCCGGCGTCCATACGTGCACGATCAGAACGCCATCCTGCTCGGCGACACCCTCTTCGTCGCCGGATAACACCGCATCGCCGATGGCGAGATCGCGAGAAAGCCATAACGATGCCGCTGCATGTCGCGGTAACCGCTTGAGCCGGAAAGCTTGTCGCAGCAAACCGCAACCGGAGAGAAAAATGCCCATCCCGATGCAATAAGGCACCGTGCCCGCGTAAAAAGTGGGATACGGCTCGAACATAAAAATGGCGAAACCGAGCTCCAGCAATCCCGTTAGGAACGACAAACGCCATCCGATGAAGCGCACCACGACCGCTGCCGCCATGCGAAAAATGCCATCGGCAAGGAAAGCGAGCCCAAACAGCATGGCAAGAATGACGCTCGCAGCATGGTGCGCATCGACCACCAGCAGACCGAGCACCAAAAACACCACACCGCGCGCCTTGCGTAATACGACGCGCGTATCCGCACCGGATGGCGAAACAATGAGTGTCACAACGGCCTCGATCAGCAACAAATAACCGAAGACGTGAATGGGAAAATAGGTGACGCCATCCAATGCGTCGATGAAGATCGCCGCACCAAGCACCGTCCACACCAGGCCGATCGCCGCCAGCATGGGCCAGCGCCGCCGGATGAAATCGTGACCGAGCAGAAGCAGGATCAATCGAATCATGGCGAAGCCTCGCTCAGCATTCGTAACCTCGCAGGCGACAAGTCATGTGCGACTGCGCGAACGCATCATGAAAAGCGCGAACACGGCGCAGGCCGCTGCGATCATGCCGGGCAGGCCGAATTTGGCGCTGCCCAACATGGCCACGCCCGCCACGCTGGGTCCGACCAGTGCGCCGGCTCCCCACGCCAATCCCATCACGGCGTACACGCCCACCAGATCGTTGCCCTGAAAACGGCTACCCACCATCGCCAGCATGACGGTGTAGATGCCCACGAATAAACCTCCCCATACGAAGACCATGGCAAAAGCCAGCCGCGTCTCCTGCAACGCAAATGGCCAGAGCAGCGCAGTGAAGGCGGAAATCCATGCCAATGTCAGCGCCAGGCGCCGCTTGTCCATCTTGTCCGCGAGCCAGCCGATGGGTATTTGCAACACGATCGCGCCGAGCATCAGGGTGGAAATCAACTGCATGGCACGCTGTTCGCCCCAGCCCATGCCGGTGGCATACAACGCGATGAACGACAGGCCCGCTGTTTCCACCCCCGCATTGAGGATGGTGGTCGCGATCGCAACGGGGGCAAGTCTTAGATAACGCAGTGGCCGGGCCGGTTCGGGTGCACTGCGCGCCGGCGCAAGCACCCACGGCGGCAGCACGAACAGTGCCGCGCAGACACTGATCACCGCACCGATCACGAAAGCGTGATTGTTCACACCCACCTCGGACAATAAGGCGGGGCCCAATACCATGCCCAGCGATAAGGCCGCCGTGTAGATCGCCATGGTTCGCCCGCGAGTGCCTTCATCGCTGAGCACATTGGTCCATGTCTCGGACATCACGAACAAGGCTTCCGCCGAGGCTCCCAGCGCGATGCGCAAGGGAAACCAGACCCACACCATCGGCCAGAGACGAAACAGAAAGAGCAACACGCCTGCGGCGATCAGCGCGAACACCGTGAGCCGCCGCGCGCCGAGCTTGGCGGCCAGTCCGGGCAGCAAGGGTGCGGCCAGCAATACGCCCAGGGCATGCATGGCCGCGTTGACGCCGATGAACAGACTGGTATGACCGCGCGCCATCAGACTCATGGCGATCAAAGGCGCGGAAAGGCTGTACGTAAGCCCAAATGTCGTGGCAGCCGCGACGACCGCGGCGACAGACAAGCGGCGCTTCCAGCGTGGCAGCGCGATCGCTGCGGTGGACGGCGTAGATGCCTGCATGCGACGGCCCATCCCCATCAGCGCGTGACATGTCGACCTTTATAACCCAAACCTCTGGGCCTCGCGCCATCGCAGAACAGCTAGGATGATCCGCCTTAGCGCTCCACAGAGGCCATCACATGTCATCCACGGACAACCCATCGCCCCATGAGGCCAGCATCCTGCACAGCTGGGAGCAAAATGCTGATGCATGGGCACATACCGTGCGCGATGGCCATATCGAGAGTCGACGCCTGGTAACCGACCGCGCGATCATCGAGGCGGTGCTCGATGGTCATCCTGGCTCAGTCATGGATCTAGGCTGCGGAGAAGGTTGGCTGGTTCGCGCGCTTGCCGATCACGGTATTAAGGCGCTGGGTGTGGATGCCATTCCCGAACTGATCGCTCGGGCGAGCGAGGCCGGCGGTGAATTTCACGTGACGTCCTACGACGACATCATCACCGGGCGATGGCAACGGCGCGTCGATACTGTGGTGTGCAACTTCGCCCTGCTTGGCAAAGATTCGGTCGACAAACTCGTGGCGGCGCTGCCATCGCTGCTTGCGCGAGGCGGCCGTCTTATCGTGCAAACAGTGCATCCGTTGGTCGCAAGCCGCGAGCAGGTCTACGAGGACGGCTGGCGGCAGGAAAGCTGGTCGGGATTCGGCAGGGCCTTCCCCGCCCCGGCCCCGTGGTATTTCAGAACACTGGCCAGCTGGATCGCGCTATTCGCGAACTCGGGGTGGCACGTGCGCGAGATGCGCGAACCGCTACATCCGGCAACAGGACAGCCCGCGTCGGTGATTTTCGTCTTGCAGCGGCGCTAAGCAACACGCCGGACACCTCAGCTCACGCCGATGCACAAAACCGGGATGCGCCGCCTGATGGAAACGCATCCCGTGGTTTCCAGGCCGGTGTTATACAACCGGCCCGGAACGAGGATCAGAGCGCCGCGTCTTTAAGCTTCTTCAGCGGACGGATCTTCACCTTCACGGTAGCCGGCTTCGCAGCGAACCACTGCTCTTCCTTCGTGAACGGGTTGATGCCCTTGCGCTTCGGCTTAGCCGGCACATTGACGGCGGTGACCTTCAGCAGGCCAGGCAGGGTGAACGTGCCAGCGCCTTTCTTGTGGATCGAGGCGTGGGCAGCACCTTCGAGCGCGGAGAGCACCGCGCGCACATCCTTGGATGCAACACCCGTCGATTCGGCCAGGTGGGCCACCAAACCGGACTTGCTCAATGCTTCCTTGATCGGCTTGGGAGCGGCGGCGGCTTTGGAAGCCGTTTTGCCTTTTGCTGCCTTCTGCGTCTTTGCCATGGACTACCCCATCGTTATTGGATTATTGAAATGCCTCTTCGGCGAGCAGAAATGTAGGGGAAATTTGCGGTCGCGCCAACTAGCAAATGCAAAAAAACGCATAAAAGATGCATTCATCGACACTTGGCACGCCCCAGAGGCTACTGAAGCAAGCTTTTTGCCAGCATGAAGATGGCAACCGCCACGATCACCATCGCAAATAGAACGCTAAGCGCACCGCGTTTTCTGGACAATTTTTGAGCACCTGCCATGCCAAGCCAGCCCCCCGCGATACCACCGGCGATGAATTCCAGCGCTACGGGCCATGCCACCAGCCCTGAAGCGGCATAGTTGAGCGCTGCCGTAAACCCGAACGCGCCCACGCAAAACAGCGACGTGCCAATCGCTTCGATCATGGCCATGCCGCTGGCCAAGACCAAGCCAGGCACGATGAGAAATCCACCACCAATGCCGAAGAAGCCGGCCAGGCTGCCAGCGCCCAATCCCACCAGCCCCAGACGCGGAAACATGTTTTTGCGGGGATAACCCGTGCCGTCATGCCCACGCCTACCACGCAACATCAGCGTAGCGATCACCAACATCAGCATGGCAAATAGCACCAGCAGGCGATGACCGTCCATCACTTTGCCGAGGCTAGAGCCCAGAAACGCGCCAAGCACACCGGTAGCCGCAAACATGAAAGCAGCCGGCCAACGCACATTCCCCGCACGGGCATGAGGAATCAGGTTGGCAAAGGCATTCGCCGACACCGCCAATGCGCTGGTGCCAATCGCCATATGCGGATCATGCAATCCAACCACATAAAGCAGCAGCGGCACCGCCAGGATCGATCCGCCTCCGCCAATCAATGCAAGCGAAAAACCGACGGCCGATCCGCATAGGACAGCCAGCAAGTCGTGCAATGAGAACCAAGGTTGCATGCCGTGGGATCGCCTTCGAAGTGTGCCTATTAAACCCTAGTCTGAAACCTCGCATCTGACTTCGTGACCTGCCTGCCCTATTTGTGGAGCATCCGCATGAATCCGCTGTATCGCTTTCTGCTGGCGTTTGGCCTCACGCTAGCTTGTTTGCCTGCTTGCGCCGATCCCGCTCCCGGTTCGCTGGATGTGCATTGGAACGAAGGCGCAGCCGATTGCACCAAGGCGCCCCAACCGCCCTTGCAGGTGCATCGCTACAACGCACAGACTTTCATCCTGCGCGAAAGCCCTTGCGTGACGTTCGAAGCACCTTTCATGTATCTGCTGATAGGGTCGAGCCGTGCGTTGCTGATCGATACGGGCGATGTCGCCGATCCCAAGCAGGTGCCTCTGGCCAAAACCGTGATGGATCTATTGCCGGAAATCGGCGACGCCAAGATGCCATTGATCGTAGTGCACACGCACGGCCATCTTGATCACCGCGCAGGCGATCCACAATTTCAGTCCCTGCCTCATGTTCAAATCGTGCAGACCGATCTGGAACACGTGAAGCAGTATTTTGGTTTTACCAATTGGCCCAACGGCGTTTCGCGGATCGAACTCGGCGATCGCGCCGTCGATGTACTACCGACACCGGGCCACTATCCTTCCCATGTCTCCTACTACGACCGCAATACAGCGCTATTCTTCTCGGGTGATTTTTTCCTACCGGGTCGCTTGCTCATCGACGATACCGAAGACGATATACGCAGCGCACAGCGTGCGGCGGACTTCATCCGAGACCGCCCCGTAAGCCATGTGCTCGGTGGTCACATCGAACTGGATGCCCAAGGCAACACTTTCGACTTTGGGTCCAACTATCACCCCAACGAACACGTGTTGCAGTTGACCAAACAGGATCTATTAGGCCTGCCTGCCATCGTTGCCCAGTTCAACGGCTTCTACACCCAGGATGGGATGTATGTGATGTTGAACCAATATCGCGTGTTGGCCGCGGAATTGGCGGCATTCGTGGTGGTGGTGGTAGCGCTGGCGACTTTGATTTGGTGGTACATCCGACGCCGGAAACGAGCGCGTTTAGCTCGCGCGTGAATGGCGGAGAAACTCCGCCATTCGTACTCACAACCGTTGACCACATCGGCGTGCTTATCGCTTTCAGTGAGATTTTTCGTGCGTGCCGTCATGCATATCGCTCTTGTCTGAGCCCATATCCATGTCGTCATCCGGTGGCGCCTTGCTGACCATGTCTTTGTATTGATCCGGTGTCATCGTCGACAATTTTTGCAGGAAGGCGACCATGCTCCAGATGGTCATATCATCGTGCGTCGTTCCCCACGCCGGCATGGCGCTCATCTTGATGCCATGTTTGATCGTCCAAAAAGCTTCCGCCGGGTCGACCTGCTTTTGCGATAGATCCGGTGGTTGCGGGTAAAGGCCGACACGGATTTCGGAGTCGCGCATACCTGGGGCCAGATGGCAGCCCGTGCACATCGCGGCGTACTGCCCTGCGCCCTTCAAAATTAAAGAAGGGTCTCGCAAGTCGGGAACGGTGATCTTTTCGGCGTGCCTTCGTACGGAGTGTTCCCTCACCATGGTCAGGAACCGATAAGTGAGCGGTCCATGCGGCGCATCGGCACCGATGTTGTACAACCCGGACCACGCGTAGCCCAGCACGACCAGCACCACGATGCCGAGCACCGCACCGACGTGGTAATTAATGCGAATTTTCATGAAATGTCCTATAGCCAGATACGCATGCCAAATACGAATTGCCGATCGAAGACGGGTGCCTGATCGTCGCGAGCAAAACCTGCCGTTGCGCCAAAACGCCTCGTCCATACCACGCCTATATAAGGCGCAAACTGGCGGTTGAATTCGTAGCGAAGACGAAGGCCAAGCTGCGCGTCCGATACGCCGCTACCCATACGCTGCATCGGATCCTCTTTGTTGTAGGCGTTGATTTCCAGATCAGGCTGTAACAGCCAACGCTGAGTAAAACGCAAGGTGTACTCCGCACGCGCACGCGCCGCGAATCGGCCCGATTCGCTGGCGTAAGCGGTAGCTTCCAGCTCCACCCAATAAGGCGCCATGCCTTCCACACCGAATGCCGCCCAATCGCGATGCGGTCCGACGCCGAGGTCGTGCCGCACACCGAGTTGCGTGCTCCAGAACGCAGAAACAGGTCGGTTCCACAGGGCTTCGATATCGCCATCATCGACGCGCCCGCGACTAACCTCTCCTTCGCTTCGTAGCCACAGTTTGTTGCTGTCGTTGCCATACCAGGCTTCGGCATCCCACATGGGGCCGTTGCCGTCGTAACCATGGGCGTACTCCAATTGGTCTACCAGCAACATGCCATGTGCCGCGCCATCGTTCATGTCCATGTTTTGCATCGAGCCGTCCCCTGATACTGGCGAGACCTGGTCGGCAGTCGTCTGCACGGGCGTCGTGCCGACCACGGGCATGTTCGAAGGCATCTGCTTGTCTTGCGCCGCGACTCCTGAGGAAAGCACCAGCAAAAGCGAGGCGATCCAGGGACAGTAGCGAATATAGCGTTCGCGTGTCGTTTCGCTCATGCCACAACCACCTCGCGAAACATGCCCGCCTCCATATGGAAGAGCATGTGGCAGTGGTAGGCCCATCGCCCGGGGTTATCGGCCGTGACCGCGTAACTGATTTGTTGCGCTGGCTGCACGTTGACGGTGTGCTTGCGTACCTGAAAATGCCCATTGGCATCTTCGAGCTCACTCCACATGCCATGCAGGTGAATCGGGTGGTTCATCATGGTGTCGTTGATAAGCACAATGCGAAGCCGTTCACCGGTGTTGAATCGAATAGGCTTTGCATCGGAAAACTTCACGCCGTCGAACGACCACATGTAACGTTCCATGTTGCCGGTAAGGTGCAAAGTGATTTCCCTGTCGGGCTCGCGCGTGTCGATAGGGCCGCCCATCGTTCGAAGGTCCGCGTAGGTGAGTACGCGACGCCCGTTATCGCGCAGGCCAACGCCAGGGTCGTCCAAATTCGTGCGTGGATGGGCGACACGCATGTCGACACCCGGGCCTGTTTTAGTCTGATCGCCAGCCGAAGGTAGATGGCTTGTTGTGGATGTGACGACATCCTCCATGCCCGGCATGTCATGCATCGCTCCGCCATGGACCTGCTGCACCGATGACATGGAGCCCATCATGTCTGGCATTGCCAGCCGTACGCGCGGCTCCAGTACGGGAACATCGGCTTCCATGCCATCGCGTGGCGCCAATGTGCCGCGCGCATAACCACTTCGATCGATCGATTGAGCAAATACGGTATAAGCGCGATCGTCTTGTGGCTCGACAATCACATCGTAGGTTTCGGCATTGGCGATCCGGAATTCATCGACCCTGACGGGCTCTACGTCTTGGCCGTCGGCGCTGATGACCGTCATCTTCAAGCCCGGTATGCGCACATCGAAGATCGTCATGGCCGATCCATTGATAAAACGCAGCCGGATTTTTTCGCCCGGGCGGAACAATCCAGTCCAATTGCCGGCGGGAGCATGGCCATTCAAAAGATAGGTATAAGCGCCGGCCGAAACGTCGCTGAGATCGGTCGGGTTCATGCGCATGGCGTTCCACATCCGGCGCATCGACAGCGCTTCACCGAGCCCCATCTTGCGGGCGTCGCGTATGAGGTCGGCCACGGTGGGCTGAGCGAGATTGTAGTAATCGCTTCGCTTTTTCAGTCGCGCAAAGACGGATGCCGGGTTGTCGTCGGTCCAATCGTTGAGCATCACCACATAATCGCGATCGGCGGCTACACGTTCGGCATGGGCCGGTTCAATCACCAGCGCGCCAAACAGTCCTGTTTGTTCCTGATAACCGGAATGCGCGTGATACCAATAAGTCCCCGATTGCCTTACCTCGAACTGGTAGACAAAGGTTTCACCCGGTGCGATACCGTCGAAACTGATGCCCGGCACGCCATCCATGCGAAATGGCAGCACGATGCCGTGCCAATGAATCGATGTTGGAACGCGCAGTCGATTGGTGACGCTCAGACGTACACGGGTGCCTTCCCTCCAGCGGAGGGTCGGCCCTGGCAAACGGCCATTGACGGTGGTGGCTACGCCCGGGGTGCCGGTGTAATTGACCGGCATCTGAGCGATCTCTAACGCGAAATCGGTGCCCGTGAGTGTCGCCGGGCCTACGGCATTTTGCACAGCCGTGGCGCGTGCAGACTGCAACAGCCCGAACGCGGCCGAAACGCCTCCTAGAGCGAGGCCCTGGACGAAGCGCCGCCGCGACGCATCCGTCGCAGACGACGAGTGAAACGTATTCATGGGATGACTCCATGCGAACCGAAACGGCCTGTCACGCGCGTTTTTTGGCGCGTCAGGCGGACATATCAGGCGGAGTAATCAGACCGCCGGTGGTCGCAAGGGGGGAATCGGATCGAGCGTCGGCGCATTGGCGCCGGGCAGCGATTCGTAGCGGTCGGCAAGTAACGCGGGACCGTAGGCAGTGGGTACTGTTGGAAGCAGTGCGTTACCGCACATGGCCTCGCAGTGACAGGTCGGATGAGAAGGATTGCCGCAGCAATCCGCTGCACGATGGTCGCCCGTCACCATGGTCGGATGCATGTCGTGGGCCATCGAAACCGTGTCGGTCGACGTATCCCGGTGCATAGCGCCGACGGTGCTGCCCATGGAGGTTGCCGGTAATGACACCACCAGCAGCAGCCACGCAAACATCGCCATGGCGCGTATGCAGCGCGAAGCGAGAGAGGTACGCGTGGAAAAGATCGAGCGCATGGGTCGCAAGCTTAGCTCCCGCGAGCCGCTTCACTCAACCTGCTTTCGCTCATTTCACGACGGTAGCCTGGCTATAGGCCATGTAGAGACCGATCTTGTCGCCTGATTTCAGGTTAACCATCGAGGCCGGAGGAAAATGCACCCTTAAGGCCATGCCATCGGCCATGACGTCGACGATGCCCGTCTTGGAGTCGGCATCGGTGACGGTGGCCGGCATGGTGTGCATGCCATGCATGTCGACCACGCCGTTGATCCTGGAGGTATGCGTCATATGTATTCCCGGGGTCTGTCCGGCGCTTGGCGTGGAACCCGGGGGTGCCGTGTCCTGAGCCATCGCCGAGCGGTTCGTCGCACACCCCGCAAGCAGCACACCTGACAGAAAAACAAAGTGCCCGGTCGAACCCATCTTCATCGCTATGCCCTCGCTATATGACGGAGATCGTCGGTGGACTAAAGGCCGACGCCCGCATGATGCGGGCGTCGATGTTCAAACCACCTGAAATTTGTAGCAAGATCGTCGGTGATCTTGAATATCAGCCAATTTCCGCATAGCGCCGCAACAACTCGCGCATGGTCGTTTCCAGCTGTTCGAGCTCGACTTGTACCGCGCCGATACCATCGGCATCGATCAGCTTCTCCAGTGTCGAGCACTGCTCTGCGACGCTCTTCTCGCCGAGCATCAGCAATGCACCTTTCAAAGAATGAATGCGCGACAGCAAGGCGTCCTGATCGTGGACGTGCGCGGCATCGAGAATGGCATCGAGATCGCGCGTGCCGGATTCGACGAAAACACGACACACTTTTTCCGGATATTTGGCAGCCCAGCCCACTTTGACCGATGGCGCCGCGGCCTTCGGCCCACTGGAGAGATGGCGTGACATGGCCTCGTCAAGGCGCTCTAGCGACAGGGGCTTGAGCAAAAGTTCGTTGATACCGGCTTGTTTGCAGCGCACCTTCTCGCTTGCCAGGGCAGTCGCAGTGACGGCAAGAATCGGCAGCTTAGCGCCGCGTCCGCGCAATTGCTGCGTCAACTCATAACCATTCATGTTAGGCATATTGATGTCGGTCAACACAACCTCATAGCGCCCTTCCTGCCACAAGCGAAGTGCCGCCACACCATCTTCGGCGGCATCGACCGCATATCCCAGCGTCTCAAGTTGTTGCTGAATCAATTCTCGATTGACCGGATTGTCATCCACTAACAGCACACTGCCAGAATGCTTAATCTCATCCTTTTCTAGCTCATCGGCAGCAAACGCAGGGTGTCGGAGAAGCTCGACGGGCTCGGCTTCAAGAATGGCTGCCAGCAACGTTGCACTGGAATAGCAGGAAATATAACTGACACCGTCGCGTAACTCTGGCAGCAGTGGGCCATCGGAAGTTGCCCGCACAACGCGCCTCGCTCGGTCGATTAACGTTCTCTCGTCATCATCAGTCCAAGCCTGCGCGGTGCCAAAAAGCACCATCGCGTCTGCTTGAGCCACTCCTTCTGGATCCAGCTCCGAAGGTTGTGCAGCCACCACGACATCGGCACCCCACTCGGCCAGCAATGCGCCGACCTCGCTACGCCACTCGGGTGCTGCCGACAACAATGCAATCCGCCGTTTTGCAAGCGGCCATGGATCTGCCGCACGCGCATGCTCGTCTACGGTCAAGGGTACTTCGAATGAAAAAACGCTGCCTACCGCCGGTGTGCTTTGTACGTTGATCTCTCCACCCATCAGCTCGCTGATCTGCTGGCATAGCGTCAGCCCCAATCCGCTACCACCGAAGCGTCGCGAGATACTCGCATCGGCCTGCGAAAACGGCTGGAAAACTTGCAATCGCTGCTCCTCGGTCATCCCGATCCCCGAGTCGATCACTTCAAAACGAAGTCGCACAGCGTCGACAGACGTCTCCGGCACACGTCTCACGCGCAATACGATGCGGCCGGATTCGGTGAATTTGACGGCGTTGCTGACGAGGTTATTGAGCACCTGACGGATGCGGTGGACATCAGCCACATAACTCGGTGCCAATCCCGATTCGATACCGTAATAAAGTTTTACGCCCTTGCGCTGTGCCGCGGGCGCATACAGCAACGCGGTCAACTCGATCAGCGGCCGCAGTTCGAATGGAACGGGATCGATATCAAGCTGGCCTGCTTCAATACGCGAAAAGTCCAACACATCGCTGATGATCGACAGCAACGCATCGGCAGATAGGCGAATGCGGTCCAGCCGCTCCTGCTGCGAAGGATCCAGCTGCGAACGGGCGAGTAGTTCCAAGTGGCCGAGAATGCCGTTGAGCGGCGTGCGAATCTCATGACTCATGGTCGCCACGAACGACGACTTTGCTCGACTGGCCGACTCGGCAGCCAGTTTCGCCTGCTCGGAATCGTGCCTCGCCTGGCGCAAGTTCTCTTCCAATTCGGTGCGGGCCGTGACGTCGCGAAGCACGCAAAACAGGGCGTCTTTATCCTGATAGACGATGGGCATGGCTGCGACCAACAAATGGCGAGTGCCCTCCCCATGCTCGTTGGCCAACGCAAATCCGAATTCGCGCGCTTCTGGGCGACCGTTCAATAACTGCGTGGCATCCGCGTAGCCCTGCAACAATCGCCGATAGAACGTCGCGTCTGGATCAGGAATATCGATGGCGTAGCCGCACACGAGGTCGTTCTGAAGCAGTGGTGCAGCATCACTTGCCCCGATAACGCATAGCCCGACCGGAGAAGTCTCGATCATGGTGCGATTGAGTGCTTCGCTCTGATAGACGTGTTTTGCGCGTGCCAAAGCGGGCGCAAATACACTGCGATCCTGGCGAATCAATAAGAACCAAAGCGTAGCGAGCAGCAGCAGGGCCAGGACGGTCGCCAACAACATCGGCATGCTTTCGGCGCGAAAGATGTCTGCCCAACCATAAGCACGCAGCAGCATCCAGTTACTGCCAATAATGCGTTCGGCGATAAAAAAATGCCCTCCTTTTCGATATTGCGCAATGCCGTTGCCTGTTGGCTGCAGACCCAATAACGGGTGGAATGCCGCTGCGCTCTTTTCGCTATCGATCACCGATCCGGTGCCGAAGACGACCTCTCCATCCTCTGTTACAACGGTCAGATCGTGTCGTGCGACCTGACGCAACTGATCGACAAATCGTTCGACAGGCTCATAAACCACGAACGCGCCGATCGGCGTATCGCCATCCATGGCCACCAATGAGCCCACGACAGCGGATTCACCGGTGGAAGGATTTTTCCCCGGTGCAGAGAGAACCTGAGGCAAGCCCATGCCGTAGACGGGAAGCGTCGGATTGCCTCGACGCAACTGATGAAGCGCCTGCAGGTCGTTGAAATCTATATTTGGCGCGGCGAGCTTCGCAAATAAGGCCGCTCTGTCGGACTGCCCCGCTGCAGCGCGCAATTTGGCAACGTCCAGCCCGCTCCCAAACGCAAAAAGTACCTCGCTGGGATCATAAAAATAGCCGGTAGCGCCCGGTTCTTTGTCCCTTCCAATGACCGTCGTACCACTGATGACCGATAGTTCATGGGCAAGCCCTAGGTAGAGCTCGACCTTCTCCGGCGGCCAGCTATTGACACTGCTGCCCAACACCAGCCAAGGCAT
Source organism: Lysobacterales bacterium (assembly GCA_015655335.1). Lineage (GTDB taxonomy): Bacteria > Pseudomonadota > Gammaproteobacteria > Xanthomonadales > Rhodanobacteraceae > Dyella_B. The sequence continues at coordinate 35,687 of JAATFF010000016.1, forward strand.
CGCTTCGGGACTGGCCTGAATGACAGCCTGGTTGTCGTGCGCGATGAACCCAGGAAGCTCCGCTTCGCCTTTGGCCGTTAGCGCCGAGGCTTTGCTGTGCCACGCGTATTCGATCATGTTCAGCGTGCGGCCATAGCCTGCATCGCGCTGGATGAACGTCGAATCGAGCGCAAGCTTGGCGCTCCTGAAGTCATCCAACTGATCGGATTTGTAGTCGTTGATGCTTAACAGGATCGACAAAATCAGGATCAACAGAATGATCAACGACAAGACTGCCCCGCCACCGTAGAGCAAGCGTTGCTGGTGCCGCTCCAGTGCGGCTATGTCCCGCTGACCTGTAAGGACATCGTGGTAAACAGGCTCAGACATCGTTATCTCGTCAGTCCGATAAATCGGGAAGGGCATTCAGTGTGATGCGGCGCGTAGAACGAATGAGGTGCCGTACAACAAGGGCGGAGGCATCGATGCGGTTACATTCTAGACACATGGCTCCCGGTCTTGGCATAGGACTGGGAGATAGGTCGGCTGGCATGGCGAATGGCTGTCCCGTGTCGGAAAATCTCCCCTTGCCCAGCCGGCTAAGGTAAATGCCGCTGCAGGGGCTACACGGGCTGGAGGATCGTAAGAGTCGCCTCACCCCAGAAATATCGGACTTGTCTTAAAAATAAGCATCAGAGCCGGCATCCCGGGTTTAGAACGATCTATATTTGCAGTCAACTCATGCGATTTAAGCTCATGGCACACCTAGGCATTTATACGATTGACACCGGATTCGTGCGGCCGCAGTTCGATGCCGCCTACCTGGTTGTCCACGACGGGCGAGGCGCCTTCATTGATTGCGGCACCAACCATGCCGTTCCTCACCTGCTCGGCGCCCTCGCCCAGGCTGGCCTCGACGTATCCCACGTCGACTGGCTGATCCTCACCCATGTTCATCTGGATCACGCCGGTGGCGCGGGTGAGTTGATCGCGCAGCTGCCCAGTGCGCGACTGGTCGTGCATCCGCGTGGCGCGCGGCACATGATCGATCCTTCCCAGCTCTGGGCCGGTGCCCTGGCGGTGTACGGGGAGGCGGTGATGGAGAAATCTTACGGGCGCCTTCGGCCTGTACCGCAGGAGCGCGTAGTGGAAGCACCGGATGGCCATACCGTGGATCTTCGCGGCCGTCTTTTGCGCTGCATCGATACGCCTGGTCACGCCAAACATCATCTTGCGGTTTACGACAGCTACGCGAACGCATGCTTTACGGGCGACACCTTCGGTTTGTCGTATCGCGAATTCGATACCGACAACGGCGTTTTTATTCTGCCTACCACGACACCGGTGCAATTCGATCCGGATGCTCTCCACGACTCGATCAATCGCTTGCTCACGCTCAAGCCCGAGGCGATGTATCTCACGCACTACGGCCGGGTTGAAGACGTGGAGCACCTGGCAAGCAAGCTGCACGAACTGATTGATGCCATGGTCGCCGTCGCTCGGCGTTGCGACGGCTCGCCCGACAGGCATACCCGATTAGTGACAGAATTGACCGAGCTTTACGCGACGCGTACCGCCGAGCACGGGTGGCTCGGCCGTCGCGACGAACTTCTGCATTGGCTCGGCATGGATATCGAACTCAATGCTCAGGGACTCGGTGTTTGGCTTGATCGAGAGCGCGGCTAAGCGCGCAAGACTCTGGTGCAACAATGCTACGCGTTTGCAGCACGCATACAAGCGAACGCCAAATAGCGTGATGCCCTCAACGTTCTCCAGCTCACGCGAGCCTCGTACCGTTCGGCACTGCGCGTTCGATGGCCGTAATCACCACACCCTGCTCGGTGTGGAAACCGGTCAGCAAGAACTGAGAGCGAAAGGGTCCGATCTGCTTTTCCGAAAAGTTGATCACCCCAACGATCTGTCGGCCGACCAAAGACTCCGGCGAATACAAGGCGGCGATCTGCGCACTGGTCTTGCGTTCGCCGTAAGGGCCGAAGTCAACCCATACCTTCCAGGCCGGTTTACGAGCCTCGGGAAAGGGTTCCACGCGCGTGACCGTGCCGGCAACGATCAAGACCTTTTCGAAATCGGTCCAGCTGATTTCTTCTGTGATGGCGAGTTGTTCGTTCATCCTTCCAGACTCGTTTTGAACCAATCGTTGAATTCCTGCCACCAATAATTGGCCTGCGCTCCTAGAAATCCGAGGGGTTTATAGGTGTGCGAGAGGCCATAGTCGGCAAACTGTTTCCAACCGGTGTTGCCTTCGGCAATGGCCGACGCCAGGAGCTCACCAGCTGCGCAGGTCGGCGCCAGCCCGTTACCACCAAATGCCTGAGCCCACCAGAGTCCGTCGCCGCTGCTGCCGATCTGTGGCATCTGATGGCGCGCATAACTCATCAGGCCAGACCATGCGTACTCGATCCGCACTCCCTTCAGCGCGGAAAACACGCGCAGCATGTCGCGAGTCAGCATCCGCTGTACCGCCGATGCCGAACGGTTACGAATCGAAATACGCCCGCCCCAAAGCAGTCGCTTGTCCGGCAAGGGGCGGTAATAGTCGAAAGCGAATCGCGTGTCGTAGATCGCCGCGCGCGTCTGCAGACATTCATCGAGCCGTTCGCCCAACGGTTCGGTCACCATCACGTAGGTCGCAATCGGCAGTACGGCGCGATCGATTTGCCGGTGCAAGCCGGCCAGGTAACCACCGCACGCAAGCACTACGTGCTCCGCCTGCAATTCGCCTTGGGGGGTGCTTATAAGCCAGTGATTGTTTTGACGTCGCAGACGCCACACGTCGCTCTCTTCATGAATACGTACGCCCTGCTCCACTGCAGCGGACGCCAGCCCGATGGCGTAGTTGAGCGGATGGAGATGCAGTGCGTTGTGCTCGTACAGACCGTCGTAGTAACGCTCGCTGCGTACAAGTTCGCGCAGTTCTTCCTGCGGCAGCCAATCCCAATGCACACCGTAGTGATCCGCCAGCAATCGCTGGCGCCGACGCAAGACATTCGGATCTCGGAACCAATTGGCCCAGATCACACCTTGATCGACCGCATCGCAAGGGATGGCATATCGAGCGACACGCTCGCGTATGCGCTGGACTGCTGCCGTGGTGAGCTGGAATACATCGCGTGCGCGCTGCTCGCCCAGCTGATTGCGCAGCGCTTCCTCGCCCAGGGAATAGCCACCGAAGACGAATCCACCGTTGCGACCTGACGCGCCAAAACCAATCTGCTCGCGCTCAAGCACCACCACATCGCGCACACCGCGCTCAGCCAGACCCAGCGCCGTATTCAGACCGGCAAAACCGCCGCCGATAATGGCGACGCGTGCATCCTGTCGCCCCTGCAGCGGTGCATGGTGCTCATAGGGCGTGGCCGTGGTGCGGTAGTAGGACGGAATGGGTAACTGCTTCATGCCTGTAAGTGCGGATACACCGGGGCGGTTCAGCGACCGAGCATAGCGCGGATCTGCGGTGATGGCTTACTCGACCAGCGTCACATCCATCAAGCGCTGGTCAGCGCGGCCATGGTCATCGACCACACGAATGTTGTACTGGCCGGCGCCCCGAGGTTGCCAATACAGCAACTCATTGGGCGCACTGCGGCCGATATAGGCATCATCGACGAACCAATACAGCGCACGCACATCGGCATCGCTGGTTGCCGTGAAAGGAATGCGCTCTTCGCTCAGTTGCTTCAGACGCAGCGTGTAAGTGCTACCCCGCAATGGGGACGTCATGCGGGGCGGCATGCCATCGACGCGCTCGCTGCCGTTGCATGCCGGATTGGTTGGTGGGCGACGTCGCGGCATGCCTGCCTGCGTAAACACACGCTGTAGGTCTGAAGGCCAGAATTCATACACTTCGACATGCGTGCGCTTGCCGTCAAAAGGCGGACACGCAGCGCTCCCGGTGGCATCGTCAATCACTACCGGTCGGTAAATATCGTCAACGCGGATGGGCGACTTGCCGGGGATGAACCAGGTCATACCTTTTTGCGGGCACCATTCGGTGGGCAAATTGCCGCTGGCAAGGCAAATCTGAACGCGTTTGAGGTTGGCCGGCATATGCCGGATGGGCTCGTCCATCGGCACATGTTCGGCGTGCAACGCATCAATGGTTTGGAAGAACAGCGGAGCGGCGGCATCCACGCCGACAAACGCAGGATTGCCGCTGCCGTCGAAATTGCCGACCCATACCACCAGTACGTACGGCCCGAAACTACCGGCGGTCCAGGCATCGCGAAAGGCCCACGAAGTACCGGTTTTCCAATAGACAGGCATGCGCATAGGCTGCATGCCCACGGCATCGTCCGGGCGCGGGTTCTGGCGCAAGATATCCATCACCATGAAGCTGGCTTCTTCGCTCAGCAAACGCGTGCCCTCGACCTGAGGGTCCCCTGCGCGCAGACGCAAAGGCCGCAGTACTCCGCGATTGGCGAGCATCGCGTAAAGGCCGGCAAGTTCCTGCATGCTGACTTCGCCGCCACCGAGCACAAGCGAAAGCCCGTAATGTTGCTCGCTGGCCATACGGCTGACCCCAGCCTGCTGGAGAAAATCGTAGAGGCTGGGCTGATGAAGTTGCGAAGCCACCCATACCGCGGGGATGTTCCGGCTGCGGATCAAAGCCTGCGTGGCGGTAATCGGACCAAGAAAGTTGCCGTCGAAATTTTCCGGCGTGTAAGGACCAAAGGCGGTGGGAACATCCCGCAACACGGTCTGAGGCTGCAATACACCCTGATCGAAACCCAATCCATAGATGAAAGGCTTGAGCGTCGAACCTGGAGAGCGTTTGGCCAGCGTGCCGTTCACCTGCCCCTGAATGGATGCATCGCGATAATCGGCAGAGCCGACCATCGCCTTGATGCCCATGTCGCGCGTATCCACCAAAAGCGCGGCCGCATTGCGGATGCCACGCGACGCATTGCGCTTGACGTACAACGCAAGCTGTCGTTCCAGACTGTGCTGAAGATCGAGATCGATGGTGGTGGATAACGCAGCATCATGCTCATCGGCGTTTATCTGCTGAGTCGTCAGTACCTGCTCTACAGCATGAGGGGCCTCGAAAGGCATGCGACTGAGCGGCTTGAGCGTGAGCGGTAGCGCAAAGAGCGGCTTGAGCGATGCGTCGTGCGGGTGCGCTACTAGCCATGCCTGGTACAGGCGATTGCGTGCATCGGCCAGGCCATTGCTGATGAGCGCATTGTTTGTGCCCTGCCCGGCTTGCAGACGGCGCGAGGGATCTTGCGGAATAACAGCGAGCGTCAATGCTTCGGGAAGAGTGAGTTGACTGGCCGGCTCGCGGAAATACACCAGACTGGCGGTACCCACGCCCTGCACATTGGCGCCATAAGGCGCATCGTTGAGGTAGGCCTCAAGAATCCGATGCTTGGAGTAGAACAACTCCAGCTGTAACGCGCGTCCAATCTGTCGAAGTTTGCCCATGGGGGTGCGCGTATTAAGCCCCCACAACAACCTGGCCAGCTGCATGGTGATCGTCGACCCTCCCTGAGGCGAACCGTGCCGGACGTATGTCATCCACGCGCCGCGCAGCAATCCATAGGGATTGAAGCCGGGATGCCAGCGGTACCAGCGATCCTCGTGCAACAAGACACCGTCGACCAGCTGCGGCGAAATATCCTGCAATGGAACCCACAAACGATACTGCTGATCGCTAGCTAGAGTGAGCCGCAGCAAACGTCCCTTGTCGTCATAAACGGCAGTCGACGACGGCAACCATCCACGCAATGGCGGATGCGGCCAGAGACGGCAACCCGCAAGCACCGCGATAAAGATGGCTGCAGCGACAAGCCAGTTCTGCCAACGCGATATCCAGCGCGCTAATGGCTTCAGCAACATGTGGATGGAACGTAGCATATCGGTGGGGCGATGCCCTTTCACTTCAGTGAGAGGGCATCTCTATTTGCTCAGGGCTTGTCTACGACCGTCAAAGTCGTGCCACCGGGTGAACGGGCCTGTATGGCGCGGTCATACATGGATTCCGCATAAGCCGGCGGGATGGCGAATTTGCCGGCGTTGGTCGCCCTGATGCGATACACAAACTCGCGCACATCGGGCGTAGCGGTGCCGTAGATGACGACGCGATCCTCACGGATATCGGCGTAATCCAGCTGCCATGTCGACTGCGACAAACCGATAGGCGAACGCCAGGCAGGCGTCGCGGGCTTATTGTCGTTGTCGGCGTCTGCGGCATCATTTCCATTGCTGCTGGCATCGCTGTTGCTGCTATCGGAGCTGTCGGCGCTGTCGGCGC